>NZ_LBMJ01000001.1:2574898-2903198 GCF_001413925.1 Nonlabens sp. YIK11 | reverse complement strand
ATTGGCGTTTTATTAAGTGTCCGCTTTTTCCTACTGATTTATTTTTAGGTCATGACGCTTACTCCAGAACAAATTAAAAATGCCCTAACCGAGCCAGAAATGGCGGCGCATCTTGCCGATCTTGTGTATATACAGGACGAACATCTTTCTATTTACAGAAAAAAATACGGCAAGGGCTTCACCTATCTCATCAACAACAAGGATCGGGTGACGGACAAGAAGGAACTCAAGCGCATCAAGTCGCTAGTGATACCTCCAGGATGGAGCGATGTGCGTATTTCGGGAATTGAGAATGGGCACCTGCAATCTGTTGGGCGTGACGATAAAGGTCGCAAGGTGTATAGGTATCATGACTTATGGAATGTTCTTAGAAACCAGACCAAGTTTTTTAAAATGTCCGCTTTCGCGAAAGCGTTACCCAACATAAGAATCCAGCTAGAAAAGGACCTAGAATTGTCTGGAATGCCACTTAACAAGTGCCTCGCGATCGTCCTATCGGTCATGGATGCGACCCACATTAGAGTTGGGAATGAACAATATGCGCGCAAAAACAAAACGTATGGGCTTTCCACGCTTAGAACCAAACATCTGGATGAAACCGATGATGGTGTAGAGTTCCATTTTAAGGGAAAAAAGGGCGTGCAACAAACCAAAAGTATTATCGATGCAGACCTGGTAGAATTGATTCATCAGTGCGAGGAAATTCCGGGCTGGGAACTCTTTCAATATTATGACGAGCAAGGCAAGCATCACGGCATTGACAGCGGCATGATCAACGATTACATTCACAGAATAGGTGGCGAGATCTTCACGGCAAAAGATTTTAGAACTTGGGGTGCGACGACTACCTTTTTTGAAACAATGCTGGAACTTCCAGAACCAAAAACGGAAAAGGAAGTGGATAAAAATATTTTAAAAGGATACGACGCTGCTGCCGAAGAATTAGGCAATACAAGAGCCGTGTGTCGTCAATATTATGTGCATCCTGAAGTGCCCAACATATACAAGGACGGTAATTTTGAGCCTTATCGTAAAAAAGCCAAAACCTATAAAGACAAAAACCATCTCACGGCAACTGAGCGCTGCGTGAAGGAAATCATCCAAAAATTTGAAATTGAGTTTAAGGTAGAGGAAGATTAAAAGACCTTTTCATTTGGCTTGAAATGGGTTAATTTAAATCCAATTCGTGCCAACCTTTCTTACCACTCATTCCCATTCTGCGAGAATTGACACGACCTTTTTTAAACTTCAACTCGACCAGAACAGCTGCATTTTCAGTCACTCTATTCCAGACTAGATCATTTTTAATAAACTGTTCGAGGTCCGCGATGCCTATTTCGCTTGCTGTTTTGTTGGTTTTATTTTCATAGCTTAATAAGCACGAAGTATTGTCTTTGTACGCTATAATTTGAAGTTTAATGGTGCCCTTGAGTTTTTTGAAAGTTTCTTGGTTAATGTTCTCTACGATCAGCCCTTGTAACTCCTCCTTATCCATGATTGCAGTTGGTTTATCACGCTCCAGTGCAAATCGGCTGGTTTCACAACCTTTCAAGTGAGTTGAATAAATATGCTGGGCGTTAGACCATTGACTTAATAGTATTACGGCGATTGATATTAGAAGAAAGTTGACTTTCATTTATTTGTTTTTACCATTTATAGATTAAGACTTCATTCCCATCTAGAGTCACCAGATATCTAGATTTACCACCAGCGATTTGTGCAGCCGTATTTCCATAGACCGGTAGAAAAGGAACGGTTTCTCCTTGATCGTTAAGTATATAGACCTTGTTTTCTCCATTATCAATAATCGTCACGTAATCCTTGTTGTTGATTCTTGACAAACGAGCTGGAAGATAGGTGCCGTAAGGCAAACTACTCTTGGTCCCATTGATCTGCAATACATTTTTATTCTGGATGAGCTGGCTGCGTGAGGTAAAACCTATGTTTGAATCGGTATCAAGGGAAGTATTGGTAACAGTTACTTTTCCAGTTGATGGATTCACGTGCAGGAGCTTATCTTCAGAATTCACAAACTGAATTAGGTTGTTGTAAAAATAGAGGTCTGACTTGGCCTCGATTTTCGTTTTAACGCTGGTTCTGGTTTCACCGGTACGATTGATCAGTTTGAGCTCTTTTTGATCTGTAGTAAAAGCGATGTAATCCTTGTTTCCTTTTCTAAAATGTTGCGGGCTATTTAAAATAATACCATCTGGTCTATAATTAAAACCACTGACTTTGTTGCCTTTTGAATCAAGCATGGTGAGATCCTTACCTGTGGTTATGACAAACCTGTAGTTGCGGTTGTTGTCATAGTCAAATACACTCAATGGCTGAGTTATATCCTTTTTAGGATTGAACGGGAACTTGTCCACGTCGTTCCCTTTTCTGTCGAGTAGGTACACTTTCTCTTGGTTGGCAAACAATAGCTGCTTGCGATCATTTTTGTAAACATCAACACTTTGGATCTCTCCTAAGATTTTGGCATTTAATTCCTTAGTCCAGTGCACTTCGCCTGTTTCAGAAAGCAAAGTCAACTTAAAATCTTCAGTTTGTATCGCGACATCATAGGTGTTGTTCAAATGGTTGGGAAATAGAAACGGTCCTGCGATGATACTACTTTCGGATTTGCTAGAACCTATCTGGGCCACTAGCGGCTGCTCTGCAGCTGTAGATCCATAAGGGATCTCGAGTCTGTAAAATGCATACGCATCTTCATGCACATACTGACTGATCATGGCTTTAAGAGTAGTGTCATCCATGGACTTCAATACCTTGTCATCTTTCTCGTCAATACTTATGAAGGGATTTTTAAATTTTTCAAGACTTGTGACATTCAAAAGAGAGCTGCTGCTACTCATTTTTTCCCGAGCTTCTTTCCACCAGTTTTGACTGGAAAGCGTGGTGCCGTTTTGATAACCTGCAATAATTTCTTCCAATGTTTCCTGATTGGCAGAAAGTACCAGGAACCGATCGACCAAGGTCAAGTACCCAACAGAAAGATTGGGAACCAACGGTGCGATTGATTTTGACTCCAATGGTGCAGCCAATGTGTACAGCGCCACATCGCGATAAGTACTTTTCGCCGCGCTCAAGCTATCGAGATCCACAAATAAATCTTCAAAAGGCAATAGCGAGAATGCGACCGCAGTGCCGTTCTCCAATTCGATAGTCGATACCTCTTGAGAATTGACCATCAAATCCTTAAGTAATTCCGGAATGACTGGTTTTCTATTGTGGTATCTTAATAGATTGCCTATCAATTGTTCTGGATCGCTATACGTCGTTGAGGACAAAAACCTGAATGTCGCTGGCGCTACTTGATCCAACTGATTTTCCCTAGCATCCAGATCATTGTAAAGACTATGCTTTTGATTTAAACTATCCTTATAGACAATTAGCCCATCCATGTAAATGGAGTTACCGGTCATACTAGGTTCCAGCTGGTACCACTCACCATAATTGTGAGCATCGGTTTTGTTTTTACCTAGTAAAAACTGATATAACCATTGCTCGTCAGAGGCGTTAACGTAGACACTTATATCATCGTGAGTACGCTCATATAATGTCACAAAGGATTCATCAAAAACATAATCGGCTAGATTGCGGCGTATCAAGCTTTCCAGAACCAATATGGAAGAGCTCGCCATGTGTGATCCATTTTTATTGGCGCTGTAATACGTATTACCATCGGCTGTTTTTTCCAGGATCTCTACATCGTTATACTCGATACGTTTCACTACGGTAGTAGAATCGGATTGAGAATCGTGTACCTCAGTCAATAGCGTGATGGCCACTTGATTCTTTCCTTCTATACTTAAGGTCACAAAGGATTCTGACTTTAGATCGTAGGTATTCAAAAAAGAGCTCGCGCTTTTGATTTCCTTGACTCTAGAGAGCGACTCCAACTGGTCAAATACTGGGTTGTTCTCCAGTAGATCAGTCACTTCTTGTATGTCTGAGAGCGCGATGACAATTTTGGAATGGTCTGGAATATTGTAAACGAGAGCTGTATCCTTAACCTCATTATCGCAACTTATAAATACCGCGAGAAGAAAAAATAAAGTGAGTAATCTGTTCATACCTAGGAAAAATCGCATCTGGCAAAAATAGAATTTATGACCTCAAACGGCTTGGTTTTTAAGAAACTTATAGAGGCATTTTCAATTGCTCTGGCAATAGCTTGAAACTCATGCGGTGATAAGTAGTGGTACCGTGTTCCCGTATGGCGTCGCGGTGTTGTTTTGTGGGGTAACCTTGATTGTTGCGCCAGTGATACATGGGAAACTCTTGATGTATCTTTTCCATGAACTCATCGCGATAGGTCTTGGCAAGAATGGAAGCCGCAGCGATATGTAGGTATTTGCCATCGCCTTTGACCACGGTGGTGGCTGGAATATCTGGATATGGATGAAAGCGATTCCCATCCACAGCGATGTGCTCAGGTGTGATTTTAAGACCCTTTATGGCAAGGTGCATGGCCTGTATACTCGCGTTGAGAATGTTGATTTTGTCGATCATTGCTCTATCCACATGGGCTACATGGTATGATAAAGCTTCTTTTTCAATGACCTCACGTAGTTGGTTTCTTCGCTTTCGCGAAAGCGTCTTACTATCATTCAAACCTGCACATGAAAAACCTGGTGGTAGTATCACGGCTGCAGCAGTGACCGGTCCAGCGAGACAGCCGCGGCCAGCCTCATCTGTACCGCATTCTATTAAATTCGAATGTATTTTTTCAATCAGCATGGGTTGCAATGATATGGAATTTATCAAATCTGCTGATGCGCTGCAATATCCAAAGCAATTCAAAGTTCATAAAAGGTCGCTTAAAATTGGATGCGGCAATATGTATAATACCTATTTTTGGCATCGTGTCAACATTGATAAAATCCTTCTTATTATTCTCGCTACTCATGGCAACGGCCAGTGCGTATGCGTTGCAGCAACCGGTTAGAGATAACCTGGGCAATAATGGACGTCAACGTCCCTTGAACAATAAAGAAGTAAGTGTTGAGGGCGAGAAGCCACCTATTACAGATTACCTTATCATAAGTCAGGACAGAGACACGACCTATGTCGATACCACATTGTCCATGGCTAAGGAGTTTAAGTTCAACTACCTGCGTCAAGATAATTTTGAGTTGATGCCGTTTCCTAATATAGGGCAACCTTACAATAGATTGATCAAGCGCTTTGATATGGAGCAGCTCACGCCTCGCATGGGTGCCGAAGCGCGTCACGACAATTACTATGAAATTAGCGACATCAACGATTATTACGTCCCAACACCTCTTACAGATCTCTACTTCAAAACGGCGATCAATCAAGGACAGCAGCTGGATGCGCTTTTCACATCAAATATATCTCCTCAATTCAATTTTTCCATCAGTTATAAAGGGATGCGCAGTGCTGGAGACTTTGTCAACACCTTGACCAGTACGGGTAATTTTAAATTCACGTCAAATTATTTTAGTAAGGATAAAAGGTATCGATTACGACTACACACGGTCTTTCAGGATTTGAGCAATCAGGAAAGCGGTGGCCTGTCGCCTGATGCGCTTCAAGGTTATCTGGATCAAGATGAAAACCTTGATGATCGAGGTCGTCTGGAACCTAATCTGGATGATGCCGTGAGCTTACTGGACGGGAAACGATTTTACATCGATCAAGACTTTGAATTATTAAAATCTGCAGATAGTTTAAAGAATTACAGCTTGCGCGTTCATAACAAGATGTATTTTGAGGATAAATTCTATAGATATGAAGAGGACAACGCTTCTACCGAATTTTTAGGAGAGGCCTATCAGTCGACCAATATTAAAGACAAAACCAACTATGAGGAAAGCTATGTAGAAGTTGGGGCATCGCTCGATCATTACTTATTTGGTTATATGAAAGCTGGTATAGCTAGGTTGGATTACAATTACGGCTATGACCGCATCGTAAATCGCGGCACAGAAGTGATCACTAACCGACTCGCATCTGAGGTTTACCAATTCAAAGCAGCATTTGAAAAACGTCTAGGTGTCTTTGAATTTCAAGCCCATGGTGGTATCAATATCGCTGGAGAGTTAGACGGTCAATATCTCAACGCTATGGCCAGTGTGGATTTTAAAGATTTCACCGTTGCGGCTGGTGCAGGCATAAGTTCTAGAGCACCTAATTTTAATTTGTTGCTTCACCAAAGTGAATATGAGGAATACAATTGGCAAAATTCATTTAACAACGTAGAGAAGCAACAACTCAATCTGCAAGTAAAATCAGAGAAATATTTTGATGTGGAACTAGAGGTAAACACGATTCAAGATTACGCTTATTTCGGAGAAAGAAATCGTGAGGATGTTGCTCTCGATTTTACAGGTTATGTGGTTGGGCCTTTTCAAACCGACGAGCAGCTTACCTATCTCAAAATAAAAGCGCACAAATCCTTTGAGTTTTTAAGGTATTTTGGAACGGACCACACGCTGGCCTTTCAAACCGTAGACCAAACTGCTGATATCATTAATGTACCTAGCTTTGTAACTCGCAACAGTATATACTATAAGGATCGCTGGTTCAAGAAAGCGATGCTGGTGCAAACCGGTATTACTCTAAAATATTTTGATGAGTATAATATGGATGGATATGACCCAGTGTTAGGGGAATTCTATTCTCAAAACTCCGTCAAATTGGGAGCTTTTCCATTGGTAGATATTTTCTTCAATGCAAAAATCCAGCAAACTAGAATATTTGTTAAGCTGGAAAATGCAACCTCGCCGTTGGGTGAGCCTAATTTCTTTAGCGCACCTCGAACGCCATTTAGAGACTTAAGTTTAAGATTCGGTCTTGTATGGAATTTCTTTCTTTAGAAGCACGGACGCTCAATACAGAAAATTAAAGTTCTGCTAAAATCGTTAAATCTGCTTTGTAAAAACGCTTGTTTTTCAGTCTGTTGCAGGAATTTTTTGTTAATGTTTGGTTTTCCTTGAGAAACCGTTGAGAACTACGGTAAGCGATCTAGCGTAAGTTTGGGCAAAAATCAAATACTATGAAATTTACCAAATTAACAATCGCACTTCTATCTGCTGCAACTGTATTCGTATCCTGTAATGATGACGACGATCTAGGAGATGGACGTTTTGACCGTGCAGAGCTTTATGCTACCAGTAACACTAGTGGTAACATTACTGTTTATGACTTCTCTGACGATGATCAAACAACTCAAACTTCTTTAACTGTGGCAGGAACACAGAATAATGAAGGTATCGTTTATGATGAAGACAATGACCAACTCATCTTTGCTTCAAGAACTACCAACTCTGTTCACGTAGGTGACAACATTGAAGACCTTGTAACAGGAATCACATCTGCTTTAAGCGTAACTGCAACTAACGGAGAATTGGCTAGTCCACGCTCTGTAGCTGTAAACGGAAACATTGTTGTTGTTGCTGATAATGATGGTGATATGGCAGGACCAGATGGGAATGAGCTTTACGTATATGTACGTTCAGGTTCAACTTTGACTTTGAGAAATACACTCAATGTAAATTTCGGTTTGTGGGAAATCCAATTTAATGGAAATGACCTTTACGCTGTTGTAGATCAAACTAACGACATCGCAGTATTCAATAACTTTGCCGCTGCCAACACTTCAGACGGTACAGTAACTCCTTCTAAAAGAATTACTATTGAAGGAATCGTAAGAACTCACGGTCTTGTTTACAACAATGCTGATGACATCATGATCCTTACAGACATAGGTGATGCAGCTGTAGATAATGATGGTGGATTCCATATCATTACCAACTTCTCTAATAAATTTGGTAACGTAGCAAATGGAGGAACTCTAGCAGTACAAGGTAACCAAGTTAGAGTTGCAGGTTCAAACACTTTCCTAGGTAACCCAATCTCTGCTACCTACGATTCAGAAACTAATACCATATTTATTGCTGAAAGAGCAAATGGCGGTGGACGTATCCTTGCTTTTGATGCAAGTGCAAGTGGTAACGCATCTCCATCGATCAACAATCCATTAGCTGGTGCTAGTTCTGTTTACTTTTATGGTGAGGACTAATCCACGATAAAATTTAAAATTCTTAAAAGCCTCCTAATTTTAGGAGGCTTTTTTATGTTACAATTTTTGACACTCGTATCTTTAAGCCGTGCAAAAGGTTAGAACATACATATCTGTAGGCTTCATTCTACTATTTCTATCCATGCAACTGGGCTCTCTGCACCAGTTCACGCATGATGATGGTAGTTCGCCATGTACGATATGTTTGGTTTCCCAGCATGCACAAACTCTAGACTACACGCCGGCAAACTTCATAGAGGCGCCTGTTTTCTTTATGCCTCATGTAGAGCAGGATGTCGTTATAGAGTACGCTTTCGCGAAAGCGGAACATCTTTCCCACTATCATTTATCCAGACCGCCACCGGTAGATTGCTAAAAAGTCAAGGACACGTTTGCCGTGTCATTTTTAGTAATCAATTTTTATATCATGTTTAAACAACTAGGTATAGTTGCAGCAATGTTGTTTTTTGCCGTAACTGTAAATGCTCAGGACTGTCGTATTGAGCTTAAGGGAACTATCACAGATTTTCATGATGGTGAGCCGCTTGCATTTGCACAACTTTATATCAAGGACCTGCAAAAGGGTACTTCTACCAATGAAAAAGGTGAGTACGTATTGCGCAATCTTTGTGCAGGTGATTATGACATGGTCATCACACATTTTGAGTGCGAGACTAAAACCGTTCGCATAAGCATACGTGATGATATGGTTCAGGATTTTACTCTTGAGCACCATATCAATGATCTGGATCAGGTAAAAGTGGTTGCAGACATACACGATGACCATGAGTCGACTCAATCCTCCACACGCATAGATGAAAAGACGATCAATGAATATAGTGGTGCGACGCTGGGCGATGCACTGGCGACTGTTCAAGGAGTTTCTGTCTTAAAGACGGGAAATAGTGTGACAAAACCGATTATTCACGGGCTTTACGGGAGCCGTGTGGCTATTGTCAATGACGGTTTGCGCCAGCAGGATCAAGAATGGGGCGTCGAGCATGCTCCTAATATTGATATCAACAGCGCAAGCAATATTAGGGTTGTGAAGGGTTCCAGTGCATTGCGCTATGGTGGTGATGCCATAGGCGGCACGATATTGATTGATCCAGAACGAGTGATCGTCAAAGACACTTTGAAAGGAAAATTCATATCACAATTGCAATCCAACGGTCGTGGTGGTAGTGCAACAGCATCAGTGGGAAATTATCATGAATCAGGCTGGTACCAGCAAGGAACCTTGACCTATAAACGTCTGGGCGACTATGATGCTCCTGATTATGTGTTAAGCAATACAGGCAGTTCAACCTATGCCGCAAATCTGGCATTAGGCTATCAAAAGTTTGAATATGGTGGTAGTATCAAGTATTCTTTCTACGACAGCGAGTTGGGAATCCTGCGCGCCTCACATATAGGGAACAGTGCAGATCTAGTGCGCAGCATCAATTCTGGGCAGCCTACTGTTATCAACGAGTTTACCTATGATATAGAACCACCTAAACAAGCAGTGCAGCATCATGGCTTACAAGTGAATGCGTATAAGAGACTGGAAGGTCTAGGTAAATTAGAGTTGGATTATACGTTCCAATTCAACAATAGATTGGAGTTTGATATACGCCGTGGAGAGAATGCGGGCAAGGCGTCTCTGGATATAGATTTGCAAACGCAAACCCTAGGAACCTATTTGCTAATTGACCGTATTGACGATACTGAAATCGAATTGGGTATCGATGGTGTGACGCAAGCCAACAGGCCCAACGCAGATACAGGAATACGCCGATTGATACCTGATTATGACAGTTATAGAGTAGGTGGTTTTGCAGGTATCAATCATCGACCCAGTGATAATTGGTTGCTGGATGCAGGTGTACGGTATGATTATTATAATATCAGTGCCACAAAATTCTACTTTACCTCACGCTGGGAAGGTTTAGGCTATGATCAACAATTTCCTCAATTTGAGGTAGGTGAGATCAATAACCAGATTGAGACCGTTCCAGAGTTTGGTTATGATTTGTTTGCCTTTAGCGCTGGAGCCAAGTATTTTGCTGGAGATCATTACGATTTCTCTGTAAACTTGAGCAGTGCTAATCGTGCGCCTAATCCTAGTGAGCTGTTTAGTGATGGATTGCACCATGCACTAGCGACCATCGAGTTGGGGAAACTGGATCTGAGAAAAGAGCAATCCTATAAACTGAATTTTATAGCTCATAAATCAGCTTTGGAGCGTTCGACTGGTGTTGATGTTGAGGTGAATCCTTATATCAATTTTGTTCAAGATTATATCCAGCTTATACCTACCGGACTGGAGACGACCATACGTGGTGCGTTTCCCATCTATCAATACGAGCAGGTCAATGCGGTACTTGCGGGTGTTGATGTAGGTGCTAATTGGAATATTTATGAGAGTGCACTAGATGGTGTGGATAACCTAGATAAGCTGGCGCTCCATTCTAGGTTTTCATACATCTATGGGCAGAATCGTACCAACGATGAGCCGTTGATCAACATGCCGCCAGCCCAGTTTTTTAATGAGTTGATATGGAGCAACGGCCTGGTCAATAATCTTGAGTTGAGACTTTCCAATCAAAGTGTACTTAAACAAACCCGTTTTCCTGATAATGATTACTTGACTGACATTCGCATTGATCAGCAAACCATTGAAACGGTACTGGTAGAGATATCAGAATCACCAGCTGCCTATAGCTTGTGGAATGTAGGTGCTGGTTACGCTTTCGCGAAAGCGAAAATAAATCTAAGAGTCAACAACGTGTTGAACACCACTTACCGCAATTATTTAAACAGACAGCGATTCTATGCAGAAGATATAGGTCGCGACATTCAATTACAATTCATCTATAATTTTTAAAAATATCAATTATGAAAAAATCAATTTTCAAATTAGCTTTTGCCAGTATTTTATTTATCTCTTTAGCAAGTTGTGTGGACGACGATGCTCCTACAATCATCAATGAAGAAGAGTTGATCACGACGGTAGAGTACACACTTATTAACCGTGCTAATGTCAACAATGTTGTGGTTTATAGGTCTGTAGACCTTGATGGTATCAATGGTCCTGACATGCCAACGACAACGGTTACCGGTACACTCAATGCCAATGCGATTTATGATGGAACCGTACGTTTCCTAAATGAAACCGTATCGCCAGCAGAAAATATTACTGAAGAAGTTTTAGAAGAGTCACTGGAGCACGAGGTGTTTTATTTTAGCGATCTGGCGAGTGTACAGATAGAAAAAGTGGACACTGATAGCGATGGCAATCCATTAGGCTTAAGAACCGTATTCACTACTGGCGCGGCTGGCACTGGTAATGTTAACGTGGTACTGATTCATGAGCCTATCAAACCTAACAATGGTACGCTGGCAGATGCTTCTGGTGAGTCTGATGCAAATGTCACCTATGACATCGTGGTGCAATAAGCCTGTTTTATAGTCCATAAAAAAGCCGTTTCAGTCCAACTGAAACGGCTTTTTAATATAGTGAAAGTAGATTAGTCTACTGCATCTTCTACATCGTCAGCAACATCTTCCATTTTGTCACCTACAGATTCTTCCTCTTCTCTACAGCTTGTGATGCTTACAGCAAACAAAGCTATCATACTCAAAACTAGAAATTTCTTGATCATGGGTTTGAATTTAAAAAATTGGAAAAATGATTATAGTGGTCTACGACCAGATATAATATTAATTAGTATCACGATTACCGCGATTACCAATAAAACGTGAATCAAGCCACCAGTTCCTATTCCAGGTACAACACCTAATAGGCCCAGCAACCAAACAACGATACAGATTACAGCTACAAGCCAAAGAATACTTCTCATAATAGTTAGTTTTTTTAGTTAACAGGATGAATTTACTTACATTAAAAGGCAGCTCTTGTTAACAAAATGGCAATTAATTAAAATTTAATAGGATTCCTTGTAAGGTTTTTAATAAAACCGTTGCAGACGTTAATTTTTTAATACTTTGAGGGATTCTCTATAACATCCTGAGCGCGTTCTTGATGAGCCTTAATTGTATCATCGTCCATCTTTTTAAGTAACGACATCATCATATTCATACGCTGGTTATTGGCAAAGTGCTCTTTCTTTTCTTCCAAAAAATTCCAGTAGAGCGAGTTGAATGGACACGCATCATCCTCTGCCTTTTTCTTGCTCACCTTATAGGCACAACCCTTGCAATAGTTGCTCATTTTATTGATATAACTACCGCTGGAGACATAGGGTTTTGTAGCTACAAGACCACCATCTGCCCATTGAGACATACCACGAGTGTTAGTGATTTCTACCCATTCAATAGCGTCTATGTAAATGCCCAGATACCATTCATCCACATAGCTGGGATCTGTCATGGTAAGCAAGGCATAATTTCCCGTGATCATCAACCGTTGGATGTGGTGCGCATAGGCATTATCCAGTGAGTTGTTGATGGCATTGCTCAGGCAGTTCATCTTGGTCTCGCCAGTCCAGTAAAAATCGGGTAGAGGGTTCTTGTTTTCCAGTTTGTTAAGCGTCTGGTAGTCTGGCATTTCCTTCCAGTAGATGCCGCGCATGAATTCTCTCCAGCCCAGTATTTGTCGTACAAAACCTTCCACTTGCGAGATGTGTATGTCGGTATCGCTTTCGCGAAAGCGAGAAACCGCAGCCTCAATCACTTCTAGCGGGCTTAGTAACTTACTGTTCATGGCAAAACTCAATCGCGAGTGGTACAGATATTCCTGATCTGTGTGCATCGCGTCCTGAAAATCACCAAAGCGCACTAACAGATGCTCACAAAAGTAATTGAGCACGTCTAGCGCATCCTGCCGCGTAGTAGGCCAGTTGAAGTTGGTCTCGTCAATCCTACCAAAAGTCTTGACGCCTTCCTTTTCCAGTAGTTGTACAATCCCAGCAACATCCTTGCGGAAACCGCGCTCGTGCGGAATCTCTGTATCGCCATCCCATTTTTTGCGGTTGCTCTGATCATAGTTCCATTTACCGCCTTCGGGTTCTTTGTCGCCTTCTATCATGATGTCGTATTTCTTGCGCATATCGCGATAGAAATATTCCATGGTGAGTCGTTTTTTACCTTCAAAGAAGGTTTCAACGTCCTTGCGTTTAGTCAAAAAATGTTCTGTGTCAAATCCTTCCCATTCTATGTCCAGCGACTTACAAAAATCCCTTAGTTGCTGGTCCAGTCTCCACTCGTCTGGAGCTAGGTATTCAAATTTTTCAATATCGTGATCCCTGATCAGTTTCTTGAGATTCTTGACCAGGTCCTGGCTGTTGTCCTTATGGTCCAATTCATAATATAGCGTGTTGAAACCTCTGTCAATCATCCATTCATTGAAAGATCTCATGGCGCTAAAGAAGGCGACTACCTTTTGAATGTGGTGTTTGACGTAGTCGGTTTCCTGGCGCATTTCGGCCATGTGATAGGTGATATTGTCTTGATCACCATTAAACCAACTGTGTTTGTGGTTGAGTTGATCACCTAGGATGAGACGCAATGTTTTTGCCATGTTGTACTATTTTAAATTTTTAAGAATCACGATATCAATGTGATCTTGAACTTTTTAGATTAATAATAAAACGGAATCCAGTTGTTCGTTATCGTAGATAATTCAACAACTGGTTCACCTTTTGTAACAAATCATCTCTTCAAACTACTCATAGTTCAAATAGATGATCATGAAAAGAATTCCTAAACTTACTCTACTATTGACCGCAGCCTGGCTGCTTATTCTTTGTTATTTTTCTTTTTTCACGTCAGCCTCAGCAAATACCTTGATGATTATTTACATCACAGGTCAAGGTTTTTTGACGGCTCTTGTTATCAGTCAATGGAACAAGAAGCGTATTTCGTGTAAAAAGACCGCATAATTAGTCCAGCCACAAGTTTCTATACTCTTTGTCGCCATCATAACGATCTGCCTGTGACTGAATATTGAAGGTGCGGTTTCTGGGATCATTGCCCACGCCGCTATTGTACATCCAGTTTCCATAATTGGAATGCACGTCATAATCAATCAATATGTGTTCAAAATAGGCAGCGCCTATGCGCCAGTCCTGTTCTTGATGCATGGACCAGTAACTCGCCACATTTTGACGCCCACGATTGCTCATGAATCCTGTCGCAGCGATTTCTTTCATGTTGGCATTGACAAAATCCTCATGCGTCTCTCCTTTCATCCACTTTTCAAGCGCTCGCTCACTGGATTTCCATTCGTAATCCTTTTCTAAAATACCGCCCAAAGCGAAGATTTTTTCCTCATTTTTAAGGGAAACGTATTTGAAAAAATCTCTCCAGATCAATTCAAAGATGAGCCAATAGGTATCTTGATTTTTCTTGATTTCCTTTTCAAACTTTTTGACTTCCCAGTAGATCTGTCGGGCGCTTAGGTTACCTACGGCGAGCCAGGCACTAAACTTACTGCTGTAGTCAGTGCCCACAAGACCGTTGCGAGTTTTCTTGTATTCTTGTAGCTTTTTCGTTTCCCAAAAGTAATGTTGCAGTCGTTCCCAGGCGCTGGCCTCGCCGCCAGACCATGGAAAAGCACTGCGAGAATCTTTTTCAAATTTTTCTAATTCCAGATCTTCAAGGCTTGGAATAGTGGTCTCTGGCACATTTGGTTGTTCTTGTTTGTAATCATCAATGTTTACTACATCTCTTACTTCACATTCTTTCTCGAGTTTTTTTCTAAACTGAGTAAATACCTGTGGTATCTGCTTTTTGGAATACGGCACATCATCTGGATGATATAGAAATTGATCGTAGACTCGATGGCCCTTGGGTTTTTTGTCCAATTGATCCAGCTCAATCCCTAATAATTGTTCTTGGTCGGTTTCATCACGGGTCCACTCTTTTTGCAGAAAAATATCGGTGACATCGTATTCCTTAACCAATTGTGGGATCACTTGGTCAGGCGCGTCGTGGTAAACCATAAGTGGTATGTGATGTTTGGCAAGTTGGTTTTTTAGATCTTCTACAGCTTCTCTAATGAATTGAGCCCTGAATTTTCCTGTTTTACCAAAAGGCAGGTCGATTTCTAGATCCATCCCAAAATCACTTCCTTGATAAAATCGTGGGTCAAAAAAGTAAACTCCTATGACATCGCCATCTGCATCACAAGCTGCTTTCAAGCTATGATTGTCTCTTATCCTTAAATCGTTTCTAAACCAAACTAAGTTCATATCTCTTTATAATTACAAGTCCCATTGAACATTTAAAATTATTAGCCGCTATAGGCGAATAACTTTAAATCAAAACCTTTTCTCGACTATCGCTCGAAACAGGTTTGTCAACATCTTTCTTAACTCTTAACTCTTAACTCTTAACTCTTAACTCTTAACTAGACTTACTACACTTCTTGCTGCAATACTTCACATGTTCCCAATTCTTTTCCCATTTCTTGCGCCAGGTAAACTCGCGTTCACAAACTGGGCAAACTTTGGTAGGCAGGTTATTGGGGTTTCTGGCGCTTTGCTTCATTTTTTTATGGATAGTCGCAGTTTTAGTTGATATCCAACTCCTTGAGCTCTTCATCTACCTTGGCATAACTCAATCGTTTTTCCATTTGAGTTGTGGCATAACCGTCCAGACCGTTGATCGTAACCGTTCCGGCTTTTTCCAGATGCAGCCATCCATCTTCAGTTTGTATGCCTTCTTTGATAAAAATATCGGTGATGCGGCATATGACCAGGATGCAATCATTTTCCTTAAGATAATACTCGCTTTCATATTGCGCTGCAACTTGGATGGCAGCGTTTTTTACAAACGGAGCAGTAAAACCTTCTCGCACCTGTTTTTCTATCTGGAGATGATCAAATTCTGAAACATTGGGATCATACTTTGCGCTACTTTGGTGCGCACGATCCACGAGTTCACTATTAATGTGGTTGAGCGTTAAGATGCCGGTTTCCTTTAGGTTCTCATAGGTGTGATCTACACCATAGCCCAGCGGTCGCTGCACAAAACTAAAAAGCGGCGGATTGCTGCCCAAATGTGTCACACTACTAAATATGGCGACGTTATCAACGCCGTCTTTAGATTGGGTACCTAACAAATTTGCACTCTTGAAACCTGTCACGCAATTGATCAAATTACCGCGATAGATGCGTTCCATGGATGAGAGGTCTGCACTGTTAAAATGAGTCATGTGTGGAAGGTTTACACTCAAAGGTAGAACAAATGGCTAGCGACCTTAGGTTTAGCAATTCTAAAACTTTGCTAAATTGCCACATGGATCTGCATAAGGCGTTTGCTACAAATAAAGAGACTTGGAATGCTCGCACGCAGTTTCATTATGACAGTCATTTTTATGATAAGTTCGCTTTCGCGAAAGCGAAAAACTCGCTAAACCATTACGAGCAAGAAGCTTTAGGCGATGTCCTAGGCAAGAGTATGCTGCATCTCCAGTGCCATTTTGGGCAGGATTCCCTAAGTTGGGCGCACAAAGGTGCTGTAGTAACTGGCGTAGACATTAGCGACACGGCTATTGAACTCGCGAGACAGCTAAGTCAAGAACTTTCCATCCCAGCAGATTTTGTGTGCTGTAATGTGCTGGACACTTCACAATACATCCAGCAGAAATTTGATATCATTTTTACCAGCTATGGTACGATAGGATGGTTGCCAGACCTTAAACCTTGGGCAACCATGATTGCTCAATGCCTTCAACCTGGCGGCACATTTTATATGGTAGAATTTCATCCCATTGCCTGGATGTTTGATTACCAAACATCACCACCGCAAATGACTTATCCTTATGCCAATACTGGAGTGATCTATGAAGATTACAAAGGCAGCTACGCCAGTCCAGATGAATCATTTCAAAGTCGTGAATACTGCTGGAACCATAGCCTGAGCGAGGTCGTCCAGGCCTTGATTGATGCTGGTTTGCAAATCACAACCTTATCAGAGCATGACGGTAGCCCATACAATGTGTTCCCAAATATGATAAGTAAAAGCGGGTTGTTTTACCTTGAAGAAGCTTTGTATCCTACGATCTTTGAGGTCAAGGCCGTGCTCCAATAGTCTTTGGTTAAAGCTATATTAACTTTTGTGCATTGCGAATTATCGCACAATCAATAACCTTATTTTTGGATCAAAATCTAACCTTATGGCTATTCTCGGACCTATTATTAAAGCTGCACTTAACATCCATGAATTTTTCACTCATGTAGATGATCATAAAACAGCTCAAGAAAAGGTACTTAAGAAATTGCTGGAAAAGGCTGCTGATACGGCTTTTGGAAAAGAATATGATTTTAGTTCCATCTTGAAAGAAGATGATCTTCATGAGGCTTTTGACAATGCAGTTCCGTTTCATGATTATAACAGCATGGATGAAAAGTGGTGGAGCAGAATCAAAAACGGTGAGGAAAATGTAACCTGGCCAGGAATGCCTGGCTATATGGCACGCAGTAGTGGTACCACTGGCAAGAAAAGCAAAATGATTCCAGTTACTGATGATATGCTGGACGCCATAAGCTCTGCAGGGACAAGACAGGTAAGCGCTCTTACTAACTTTGAATTGGATGCAGAGGTTTTTGAAAAAGAAGCACTGGCATTAGGAAGCTCTACAGATCTTGATGATGTGGATGGTTTCAAGGTAGGTGAGATAAGCGGTATTGCAGCGAGTAACATTCCAGAATTTCTGGAAAGTAAATACCGTCCAGGCCAGGAGATTGCCAGAATAGAAGATTGGGATGAACGCGTTCAAAAAATTGCAGAATTATCCGGCGAATGGGATATTGCCATGATAAGTGGTATTCCATCATGGTTGGAATTAATGCTCAAAAAAGTAATGGATTATCATAAGGTTGATTCCATTCACGAGGTTTGGCCGTCATTGAGTGTTTACACTACTGGTGGTGTGGCCTTTGAACCGTATCGCAAAAGCTTTGAAAAACTCTTTACCAAGCCTGTCACTATCGTGGATACCTATCTAGCTAGTGAAGGATTTATTGCCTGTCAGCAACGTCCAGAAACCGATGCGATGCAGCTCATTACAGATGGCGGTATCTATTTTGAATTTGTTCCCTTCAAGCCTGAATACATTCTAGAAGATGGAAGCTTGAGGCAAGATGTAACGACACTTGATATTTCTCAAGTAGAAGAAGATGTGGATTATGTTTTGATTATCTCTACAGTAAGTGGCGCATGGCGTTATCTTATAGGTGACACCATCGCTTTTACAGACGTTAATCACGCAGAGATCAAAATTACAGGCCGCACCAAATTTTTCCTCAATGTAGTGGGCAGCCAGCTATCGGTATTGAAAATGGAAACAGCTCTAAATGAATTACAAGAAGAGCTAAATACGACATTTAAAGAGTTTACCGTTTTTGCCCGCAAAATCGACGGTGAGTTCTATCACAAGTGGTTCCTCGAAACAACTACAGACACTCCTGAAGAAGATCTAGCGGCATCGCTTGATGAAAAACTACAGGAAGCCAATAAAAACTACTCAGTCGCTAGAAGTAAGGCGTTAAAAGGAGTGAAGGTGACTAAAGTCCCTGAAGGATTTTTCAATGAGTGGAATGCGCACCAAAAGAAAATGGGCGGACAGGTAAAAATGGCAAAAGTCTTGAGCGAGGACAAACAAGACGAGTGGGAAGAGTTCGTAAAAGAAAAATTGGGATAGTCCCAGTTTTCAACGTCTAGAGATTCTGTTCAAAATTTGAATAAGTAGGTTTACCTAACTCATCTCTTCCATAGAAGGTTTTCTACCGGTTTCACCATATCTATTGATCAGGTCCGTGATTTCTTCTGGTGACAAATAGAATTGTCGCATATGGTTTTTGTAACTATCTGACAGGCTCGTGTGATTAAGAATGAAATTCTTGGTCTTTAAGATATAGTCACCCATTCCATGCTTCACGGCATAATCATCTGCAGCACGCTCCACTTCTTTGATGTGCGCTTTAGAATACAGATACTTTAATCCAAAAAATATCATCCCAATAGTAGACCTACTACGATAGTCCATCACGTGACCCAATTCATGACCCAACCAGCCAGTAAGGACGTCATCTGGGATTTCATCGATGGTAAAATAGTTGTTTTCTACCTTGAATTTCTTGCTGATTAGGATGATGTAGGCGCGATTTTTACGGGAACTAAAAAGGCTTTTCCACTTAGGTTGCGCCTGCATAAAATTCTTGCGCACCATATTATTGTACTTGAATTCTACCTCAGTATCGGCTAGTTCTGGATAGAAAGACATAGCCATTTCGGCCTCTTTGCGTATGTTTTCGGGTACGATTAATTTGGGGTACTTCATGAACGGGAAAGATAGCCGTTGAGGTGGTTTTTGCCGTGAAAAATGAGTTAAAAACAAAAATCGGTAGGACGTGTGATCCTACCGATTTTTGCTTGAAGCGATGTTGAAGGTTATTTCGCTTTCGCGAAAGCGAACTAAAACTGAGCTATTATCCCAGCATTGATCCCAAAAGGATGTCCAGGTCTCAACCCAGCAGGTTGTCTGGATACGGCATATTCATTATCCAATGCATTAATAATATTTGCGGTAAGCGACAGGTGATCGTTGACATGATACCTTCCAGAAAGGTCGAGTACAAAATTGCTGTCCACTTTTTCTGTTGCTGGTATCGTGCCTTGACCGGCAACCGTTCTCATGGCGCCCACAAATCTCGCGTTGAGGTTGATGTCAAAGGTATCGTGTGATACACCAGCAAGCACGTTAAACTGGTTTTTTGCGATGTAGGGAATCTCGTCGCCTATCTCCACTTCTCCATACACATCGCTGTCAAACGCATTACGGAACTCGGTGTCTGTAAAGGTGTAGTTGACGCTTACAGGTAGCGACCAGTTGTCGCTCATTTCAAGAAAGTCATAAGTCAATGCAAACTCAAGTCCGGCCACGTTTGCAGCTCCAGCATTGAACTGGTCTGTCGTACCGCCACCACCTGCAGCGGCTAGATCACTTCCTAACAGGTTGGAGTAATCATTGAAAAATAACGTGCTTTCACCACGTATTCCTGCGATGTTGAATCTGCTACCCAATTCATAGTTCACGCTTTCTTCCTGATCTACATCTGGAGCGCTGCCTGGAGGTGAGAAGCCTTTATGAACACCTCCAAAAAGTGAGATGCTGTTGTTGAATCTATAGTTAGCGCCTATTCCCGGAATAAACACATCGATGGTATTTTCTCTGGAGCTTAAATTAATACCGGTACGTTCTGGGTCTGCACTACCATAATTATCGCGTGTCAACTCAATACTTTCATATCGCAATCCTGGCGTTAGCGTTAGGTTACCTGTTTTGAATTTGTATAGTGCGTGGGCGGCAATTGCCGTTGCCTCGCTAATTCTATTAGCATCTGTGCCTGGTGTTCCAGGACTTGTGATAATGAGCTGGTTGTTTTCTACACCGTACAGATCCACATATTGAAAACGATCTTCTTGATCTTTATGATAACGCAACCCTACTTCTAATTCACTACTGTTAGTTGTTCCAAAGAAAATATTGGCTTTTGATTGAATGCCACGACCGTAATAGTTGCGGTTGTTTGCCTTGACGCCCAAAACATCTTCTGCCGTGTCAGCGCCGCTGGAAATGGCTAGGTATTCATTTTGGTTAGAAACAGGATCTCTAAGAATAGAGGCAAGACCTACATTTCCGTTTCCTGTATTGACATAATCTAATTTATACCAGTTGCGCGCAAAATTGTTGGAGTACGCTGTCGTGGTGATGAATAGGTTTTTGGCAGGTTGGATCAAGTGCGTTAACTGTATTTGATCGTGTTCTGTTGTGATATTGTCTGCGGCACTTCCCAAGTATCTTCTATAGGGATCTGTGTCAAAATCAGATTGGGTCAAACCTAGGTAGGTTTCATTGTCTAGGCCTTCGCTGTACTGAAGCTTTAAAGTTACCGATTGAAAAACATGAGCATCTGCTTTTGTGCTGTAGCGTATTTTGGCGCTATAATCATTGCGGTCAAAGCCCGTATTGCCGCCACCATCAAGACTTTTAAAGCCATCACTATTGAAGTTAAGGTATTCTACCGCATAACCCAATTGCTCGCCACTGTCGCCTACTTTAAGTTGGGTTTGCTTTGAGTTATAGTTTCCTATGTTCATTCTTGCAAAGCCTTTAAGCTCGTTAGGTATGGTAGTGGATACAAAATTGATGGCTCCACCAGTGGTAAATGGTCCGTATTGGACCTGACTACTTCCCTTAAGGACTTCAATGGCTTCCATACGTGCCACGTTAGGAAAATAATATGCTGCTGGAGCAGAGTATGGCGCTGGAGCGATAAGTACACCATCTTCCATAAGCGTGATTTTTGCAGATCGTTCTGCTTGAGTACCACGCAAAGAGATGTTGGGTCGCAGCCCAAAACCATCTTCTTCGGTAATATTGACACCAGGAACGGTAAGCAGCGCACGATTCACGTCGGTGTATTGAAACTTTGCAAGATCTTCTGATGACAAGAAATAGGAAGAACCAGTACGGTTTTGCGCCTCAAACTTACTGCCAAACAAAGAATTTGATCTAAGCTTGATGGTACGCAAGTTATTTATGGAATCCTGTTGAGTCGTTTGCTGGGCAGTACCATAAAGGCTTGCTAACACTAGAAATAAGAGTGAAAATCTGTTTTTCATTTATTTAGACTAAATATGAATAGTTGTTTTGAGCGTGCAAAACTAAAACCTTATTTAGATTAAATAAAAATAATACCGTATAATTTATATCGATAAAATCAATGAGAACTAATAATGGTATAAGAAATAACTTTTCTTATTGAATTACAGAAACTTGCGTGGATCAAATGTTTCTGGCAAGCTGGATATGGTCGTGGATACAGTCGCCTATAGAAACACCGTACACCGAGTTCCCAGCGATATGAAAACCTTTGTGGCTCGATTCCCAATCCTTAATGGCTTGTATTTTATCCTGATGTTCCACTACCTTTTGCGGAATCGCTTGCGGCCAATATCGACTATGGATAAGTTCAAGATCACATTGAATTCCCGTCCATCTTCTAAAAAGAGGTAGGCATAAAGTCTCAAATATAATCTCAGGCTCGTCAGTTTCACAATGATCAGGTCGCACAAAAAAGTTCATAAGTGCATCATCGCCATGGATGGCCGTTTCAAACACATTGCCATTAAACAATACCCCTATGAAGTCCTTACGCTCAAATGAGGACGCTAAAAATCCGAAACCTTGTGTTTTGGAACGCAATTCGGTTAATGGAATTTTAACCTGCAAGGTCAACATAGGATTGTACGGAATCTCTATTTCTGGAAAACCTGTGGATGACAATAATTTTTCCAGGCAGTAAAAAGGAATGGTGGAGATCACTTTTTGGGTGTGAATGGAATTTCCATCTTTTAAATGTAGCTTCCAACCATTGGTTACTTTTTCAATGGAAGCTACAGATGTATTCAAATGAATATGGTCGTTCAGCTTTCGCGAAAGCGAACTAATCAACGTCTCCATACCATCTTTAAAGCTTACGATCTTGCGAGGAGCAGATGGCGATTTGATGAGTCCCTTCAGCAAACTACCGTACTCTTTTTCCAATTCTACAAATCGAGGAAAAACAGAGGCCATCTCCAGTTGAGCCGCATCACCGGCATAAATACCGCTTACTATGGCACCTGCCATGCGTTGTGCTACTTGTTTTCCAAACCTGCGTGTAAAGAATTCCAAGACACTTTCTCCTGCCGGCGATTTGCTAGAAATAAACGGTTCTCTCAGGATACGTAGTTTTGCCGAGGTGGATAGGAGTCTGGTCGAGAGCAACGTTAGTGGCGATGCTTTCAATGTGTGCAACTGGTTGTCCCATAAAATCTGTCTTATTTTACTCTCTTCCATGGCCGGTAAGAGTGCGTCAAGAATGTCAAGTTCCTGGAGTAGGGCTTCAACTTCTGGAGTTAGCGCCATGCTGTTGGGACCGTGCTCTACCATCAAGCCATTGATGACTTCAGATTCTATGACGCCGCCGCATCTCGTACTGCCTTCAAGAATGGCAAAATCCCGATCCTCCTGAAAAAGAGAATAACCAGCACTCAAACCAGAAATACCAGCGCCTAAAATAACAACGTCATAACTAGATCTTAAAGCCATGGGACAAAGGTAATGCCTAGAAAGGTTGCACTATCATTTAACATAGGATTGAAATACAGATAAATTGTATATCGTGATCTTGAAAGAGATATGCGAGACTAAAGGCTACTGTGCTTTTCTCTCTTAAAGCATGCGTAAAAACCGTACCTTTGCATGCAATTAAATTGAATTGCAATGATTTCACACGATGCTAAGTTTGTAGGCGAAGGTCTCACTTACGACGATGTACTTCTAGTTCCTGGCTACAGCGAGGTACTGCCTAGAGAGGTAAGTATACAAAGTAAATTTTCCAAAAACATCACGCTTAATGTTCCTATTGTATCTGCAGCGATGGATACGGTAACAGAAAGTCGTATGGCAATCGCCATGGCTCAAGAAGGCGGAATCGGAATTCTACATAAAAACATGTCGATCGAGGCGCAAGCCCAGAAAGTACGTCGTGTAAAACGTGCTGAAAGTGGTATGATCATCGATCCCGTAACACTTACTGAAGAGGCGACCATAGGCGATGCCAAAGCCAGCATGCGCGAGCACGGTATAGGTGGTATTCCTATTGTTGATGAAGATGGATATATTAAAGGTATCGTCACGAATCGTGATTTGCGCTTTGAGAAAAAAGACAGCCGCAGTGTGACTGAGGTGATGACTTCAGAAAACTTGGTAACGGCCAAGGCTGGAACATCCTTGCAACAAGCTGAGATCATTCTACAGGAACATAAAATTGAAAAGCTTCTTGTCGTTAACGATGAAGGCAAACTCATAGGTCTAATTACATTTAGAGACATCACTAAGCTCACCTTGCAGCCTAATGCCAATAAAGACCAGTATGGTCGTTTGCGTGTTGCGGCAGCTATAGGCGTGACTGGCGATGCCGTAGATCGAGCAAGAGCGCTGGTAGAAGCTGGCGTGGATGCGGTAGTCATTGATACGGCACACGGCCATACTAAAGGCGTGGTTGATGTTCTAAAAAATGTCAAGAAACACTTTCCAGAACTGGATGTGGTAGTAGGTAATGTAGCCACTGCTGCAGCTGCAAAATATCTAGCAGATGCTGGTGCAGATGCCGTTAAGGTTGGTATAGGTCCAGGATCTATATGTACCACAAGAGTAGTGGCAGGAGTTGGTTTCCCACAACTAAGTGCGGTGATGGAAGCAGCTCATGCCTTAAAGGGAACTGGGATACCCGTAATTGCAGATGGTGGTATACGATACACTGGTGATATACCTAAGGCAATTGCTGCTGGTGCAGATTGTGTCATGCTGGGTTCACTGCTGGCAGGTACCACAGAATCTCCAGGAGAGACTATTATATACGACGGTCGCAAATTCAAATCCTATCGTGGTATGGGATCTGTAGAGGCCATGCAAACGGGTTCTAAAGATCGTTACTTCCAGGATGTGGAAGATGATATTAAAAAATTGGTTCCAGAAGGAATTGTAGGCCGCGTTCCTTTCAAAGGTGACCTAGTAGAAAGCATGACACAATTCATTGGTGGCTTAAGAGCTGGAATGGGGTATTGTGGTGCAGGCGATATTGAAAGCCTCAAGGAAAAAGGCCAGTTTGTAAAGATTACGGCTGCTGGTGTCCACGAGAGCCATCCGCATGATGTGACCATTACTAAAGAAGCGCCTAATTACAGCCGCAACTAGATGAAAATCATTTGTATAGGCCGCAATTATGTCGAGCACATCAAGGAGCTGGACAGCGAGAGGCCCGATGAGCCTATTGTGTTCTTAAAACCTGATACATCTATTTTGCTGGATAAGAATCCGTTTTTTATCCCAGATTTTTCCAACGATGTGCATCACGAGGTTGAGGTAATCGTCAAGATCAATAGATTGGGAAAGCACATTGATAAAAAATTTGCGCACAAATACTATGACGAGATAGGATTGGGCATTGATTTTACGGCACGAGACCTTCAAAATGAATTAAAGTCTAAAGGCTTGCCTTGGGAAAAATGTAAAGCCTTTGATGGTGCTACGGTGGTTTCTAGAAACTTTATTGATAAAGCAGAATTGGGAGATTTGAATCAGTTGGATTTTCAGCTTTATAAGAATGATGTCCTGCAGCAAGATGGCAATACCAGCCTCATGTTATGGAAGATTGATGAACTCATAGAGCACATCAGTAAATTTTTTACCCTTAAGATAGGAGATCTTATATTTACCGGCACTCCAGCAGGTGTTTCCAGAGTTCAAGAAAATGACGCCCTTAGAGGTGTTCTTGCTGGAAAGGAACTATTTTCAATACGCGTCAAATGAGCAAGTTGTACGATTTAAGTAAGATAAAGGAGTTGTCAGAGAATGACCCTGATTTTATCAAGGCCATGGTAGATACTTTTATAGAAGAGATTCCAGAAGATCTAGAGCAGCTCGCCATAGGCGTGGTCGAGGATGATCGCGCTGCTGTACATGAGTACGCGCACAAAATGAAACCTACGGTAGACATGTTTGGGCTTTCCTGCCTTTATGATGTGTTGGTGCTCGAGGCTTGGGGAAAGTCAGAAGACCAGATGGACATCAATGAGCATTTTATGCGCGTTCAAGAAGAACTGCAGAAAACCGTGACCCAATTAAGGGAAGATTTCTAGAACATGAAAGCAACCATAATCACTATAGGCGATGAGATTCTCATAGGCCAGATTGTGGATTCCAATTCCGCATGGATGGGTAAGGAGCTCAATAAGATTGGGGTTTCGGTGTATGAGATTATTTCTATTGGTGACGATAGGGATCATATTTTGTCCGCTTTCGCGAAAGCGGAACAGCAATCAGACATCGTGCTAGTTACCGGCGGTTTGGGACCTACCAAGGACGACATTACAAAGTCCACCATCTGTGAATATTTTGACGATGAATTGGTGCTGAACGAAAACGTTTTGACGCACATACGCGAGATGTTTGCCAAATACGTAAAAGATGCCATCGTGCCCGCTAATGAGTTACAGGCGATGGTGCCATCCAAAGCCAAGATTCTTAACAATGCCTACGGCACAGCTCCTGGAATGTGGCTAGAGCGCAACAATACTGTTTTTGTATCTATGCCTGGCGTACCTTTTGAAATGAAATCATTGATGAGTAATGAGGTGTTGCCCTTATTGCGAAAAACAGAAGGTTTGCCTTTTATATACCATCGTACCATTTTGACGGCTGGTCAAGGCGAGAGCACAATTGCCACTCGCATTGAAAAATGGGAAGATGAACTACCGTCAACTATAAAACTGGCGTATTTACCTAGTTTGGGATCGGTAAGATTGCGTTTGTCCAGTACGGGCATGGATCGAGATCTAGTGACCAGTGCCGTTGACCAGCGTATTTTGTCTCTGTACGAAATCATTGAGGACATTATTATAGGTGAGAGCAATGATGAGTCTATGGCTCAACAAGTTTCTGCCCTGCTCAAAAATGCTGGGTTGACGCTCGCTGTGGCAGAAAGCTGTACCGGTGGACAAATCGCACAACAACTAACGGAAAATGCCGGTGCCTCACAATTTTTCATGGGAGCATCAGTCACTTATGCCACCAGGTCAAAAATTGATTTGCTGGATGTAGATCCATCCATCATTGAGGAGCATAGTGTGGTGAGCGAGCAAGTAGCCATGGCAATGGCAAGAGGAGCGAGAGCAAAATTTCATTCCGACATTGCAGTGTCAACAACGGGTAATGCTGGGCCTAGCAAAGGTGACAGCGACGCAGATGTGGGAACTGTATATATAGGTATAGCTACAAGTAGTGAGTGTTTTGCCGTTCGTTTTAATATGGGAAATCATAGAGAAAGAGTCATCCAGAAGACCGTCAACAAGTCATTTGAATTATTGCAAAAAGAAATATTGAAAATACAGGCAAATTAGGTTTGTGTGTTCCAATTTATATTTGTTATTTTGCAGTCCGATTTTAAACACAGATAATCATGTCACGAGTTTGTGAACTTACTGGTAAGAAAGCGATGTCTGGAAACAATGTTTCCCACGCTATGAATAAGACAAAACGTAAATTTAACGTGAACTTGTTCAAAAAGCGCTTCTACCTTCCAACTGAAGATAAGTGGATCACGTTACGTGTATCTGCTAAGGCAATAAAGAACATCAACAAAAAAGGAATTACCGCAATGGTAAAAGAAGCTCGTGCTAACGGGATTCTTTCCAAGTAATTTCATAGAATAGCACTAAGATGGCAAAGAAAGGCAATAGAATACAGGTAATCCTTGAATGTACCGAGCATAAAGCAACTGGCGAACCAGGAACTTCTCGTTACATCACTACCAAGAATAAGAAGAATACTCCAGATCGTCTTGAAATTAAGAAATTCAACCCGATCTTGAAGAAGATGACTGTTCATAAAGAAATTAAATAATAAGACATGGCAAAGAAATCAGTAGCAACCCTACAAACTGGGTCAAAGAGATTAACAAAAGCCATTAAGATGGTTAAGTCACCTAAAACAGGTGCCTACACATTTGTGAGTGCTATCATGGCACCAGAATTAGTAAACGATTTCTTGGATAAGAAATAAGTTGGTTAGTTAAAATGATTGAGACCGCGTTGCCATGGCAACGCGGTCTTTTTTGTTTAACACATCAAGAAGTGACCACGGTGCATAGGTTTCAAGACATTGAATGCTGTTCCCTTGGCATAAATATTTCACCACATACCACGTCTCATTTCAATAAAAATTAGCAGCACCTCATAACCATCGATATCTTAACTTTGCATGACCAACTATAAGCTATGAGTTTTTTCAAGAATATATTCAATAAGGAGAAAAAGGAAACCCTTGATAAAGGGCTGGAAAAGACTAAAACCAATTTTCTCGATAAGCTAGGTAAGGCCGTTGCTGGTAAATCAAAGGTCGATGACGATCTGTTGGATGATTTGGAAGACGTTTTGGTTTCCAGTGACATAGGAGTGGCAACCACTATAAAAATCATTGACAGAATTGAAGAGCGCGTAGCTAGAGATAAGTATTTAGGTACAGAAGAGCTTAATAAGATCATGCGGGAAGAAATCGCAGGATTGATGAGCGAGGTCAATAGTGGTAATGCTACAGAATTTACCGTTCCTAAACAAGATACACCCTATGTGGTCATGATTGTAGGTGTCAATGGAGTAGGTAAAACGACAACCATTGGTAAGTTGGCGTATCAGTTCAAAAAGGCAGGTAAAAAAGTAGTGTTAGGTGCTGGAGATACTTTTAGAGCTGCAGCGGTGGATCAGTTACAAATCTGGGCAGATCGAGTAGGTGTGGATATTGTAAAGCAAAAGATGGGAAGTGATCCTGCAAGTGTAGCCTATGATACTTTGCAAAGTGCAGTAGCTAACAAGGCAGATGTGGTGCTGCTGGACACTGCTGGACGTTTGCACAACAAAGTGAATTTGATGAACGAGCTGACCAAAATCAAACGCGTTATGGATAAGGTAATTCCAGACGCTCCACATGACGTCATGTTGGTACTTGATGGTTCCACAGGTCAAAATGCATTTGAGCAGGCAAAACAATTCACGGCTGCGACTGAGGTTACTTCGCTAGCCATTACAAAATTGGACGGTACGGCAAAAGGCGGTGTGGTCATAGGAATCTCAGATCAATTTCAAATCCCAGTTCGATACATAGGAGTTGGTGAAGGTATGGAAGACCTTCAAGTGTTTAATAAAGTCGAATTTGTAGATAGTTTCTTCAATTAAATCAATCCGTACAAATTATATAAAAAAACTCCTAGGCCTTAATAGTTCTAGCGAGTGTTTTATTTTTAGAAAAAGAATCAATACATGAAAAAGTTACTTCTGCTACTGGCTTTGATGGCCACGATGTTGTCCTGTAAAACGTCAGATACAAAGCCTTCCTCAAGAGAAAAAGCCATAGAAAAGGCGCTGGAAAAAGCACAAGCAAATGGAACAGACACGCTTAGTCCTTTAAAACTAAAAGTGTTGGATTCTAAATACATCACTAAAGACGATGTGTTTGCAGGTCTTGAAGATGAAGTATTGCAGTTCAGTTTCAATTCACCTAACGGGACTCGCAAGGCCGAGCTGTTGAATGTGTTGGTTCAAGAAAAGAGCATTCCGCAAATACAGCAGGCGATTTATGATGGTAAGTTCACTTATAAGGACTTAACCTTATACTTCCTCAACAGAATTTACAACTATGACCGTAATAATGAATTGTCTTTAAACTCGGTCATATCGCTTAATCCTAATGCGATAGAGCAAGCCCGACAAGCCGATGCCACTCTTGCCACCATGAAGGAATATGGTGAGACGCTAGATACTTATGTCATCACTGGGATGCCTATTTTACTTAAAGACAATATCAATACCAGCGAGGTGCCAACAACAGCTGGAGCTGCAGTATTGATAGACAATCAAACCGCAGATGCACGATTGGTTCAAAATCTGAAGGATGCCGGTGCAATTATTCTGGGTAAAACCAATTTAAGTGAATGGGCTTACTTTTTCTGTGGAGATTGCCCTAGCGGATATAGTGCCGTAGGTGGACAAACACTTAATCCATACAAAAGAACGTATTTTGACACCGGTGGTTCCAGTAGTGGTAGCGGAGTAGCAGTAGCAGCAAATTTTGCTGTGGCAGCGGTTGGGTCAGAAACCAGTGGATCTATTCTATCACCATCATCCCAAAACTCCATCGTAGGCTTAAAACCTACGGTAGGAACAATTTCTGGCGAAGGAGTGGTACCCATCTCCAGCTATCTGGATACGGCTGGCCCAATGGCTAAAAACGTCGTCGATGCCGCGATCCTGATCAACGCAATGCGCGGTGATGAAGCTGACGTTATTGAAAGTAATCTGATCCCTAAATTGAAGGACTATTCTCTAGAAGGAAAGCGATTTGGGATTTTCAAGAGATTTTTAGAGAATCCATTATATGCAGATGCCATCGCAACCATCAAAAACCAAAGAGCTACCATCATCGAATTGGAAGATCGCGATCTAGAACTCAACGGCTTTCTAAAACTGCTTAATGCAGATATGAAACAAGACTTGCCTACGTATTTTCAAACTGCAGGAAACGCAAAGTATAAGGATTGGGATGTGGCTCGAGTAATGCAGGAAAACCTTAAAGATTCTATTAACGCTATGCCATATGGCCAGCGATTGTTTCAGGGAATCCTTGATGAGCCTGAAATGACTGATGATGAGTTTGCTAATTTTAAGGAGAAAATGACAGTTTCTGCTCAAGAATATCTCAACTACTATTATTCTAGATATGGGCTGGACGGCATCCTTTCTATAAACAACTACACGGCTGGTGTTGCTGCGGTTGGTTTCTTTCCTGCGATGACCGTTCCCATGGGCTATGACAAGGATGGCAAGCCATTTGGCCTGACTTTTATTGCGCCTTCTGGAAAGGACCGTGAATTATTTGGTTGGGCTGCGGCCTATGAACGCGTAAGTAAGAAGCGTCAAATGCCGACTGACTACTCAAAGTAATCCATGTCTCAAGATAACAAGCCACCTTTATTTTCAGCAAAGAGTCTACGCACCTTTACTAAGATTGTCGCTATTTACGCCGGGTTTTACATTCTGACGGTGGTCGCACAGACCATAAGCCAGCCGGTGAGTGAGAATCCAGACGCACCACAAAATGCCTACATGCCTTTGTATTTTTTGGCGGCAGTACATCTGGTGCTGGGTTTGGTTAACCTTGCGTTGATTTTACTCAAAAAATACAACTGGCTCGTTCCCTCGATCAGCGCAGCGGTAATGTTGCTTGCGAGGATGTACTATGAGGATATCGCATTGTGGGTGTGGAGCTGGACATTGTGATTTTTGAAATAAATGCCTCAAAAAATAGTATAGCCTATAGCAAACGTAATGCGTTTTAGATCGTTATCAATCGTTATTTGTCTTTCAAATTGATTTGCCATAGCTCTCATGTCTGCCATCGAACTATATTCGATGAAGCTATAAAAACTACTGAAAAAATCAAATTTTAGTCCAAGGTTGAAGCCTATTGAACTGCCTGTATAATTATTGGTAGAATATATCGGTTGTCCATCCTCGAAGTTGACTGAAATCTCTGTGTTTGATCCATAGAATATTGGTTCAAAGCTTACAAACGGTGCGATGCTTATAGTCTTCAAATGAAAATTATATTGAGCACCGATATTTAAAGAATAATAGTCGAATTGTAGTAGATATTCTGCCTTTGTATTATTTACCGATTCTGGAAACCTTACAGCATCGGCTCTGCCTTCTGCTATTGTGAAATAATCTACTCCAGCAATAAGTGTAAAATTATTTGTGATACGATTCAAGTTGAGCTCTGCTTTAACACCTATTCGGATATTAGATGCTTTTAGATTATCATATGAGATATCTGGTGATGATACAGCAAAATTATTGCTACTGTACCCAGCATGTAATCCTAAATTGAAAAACGCCACCTTTTTTTCCTGCTCCAATTTATTTGCGTTGGCGCTATTTGCAAGGTAATATTTCACCAAGTCGTCTTGACTGTACGACAGTCGAGTAAAGCTATCGATAGCGTTGTTATTAGGGTTGAGGTTATTATATAGCCACCTTTTATAACCTACAATAGGTTGCCCATCTTTTTCAAAAGGTGCTAGAACCTGGTAACCTTTTTCAAATGAACCGTTTACATAAAGCACTTGTTTTTGATTATTATATATGTATAAAGATTCATCCGCATCTACCAGCTTGCGAAGAACAACATTGTTTGATTCGATATTTTCAACGTAAGCACTAATTATCTCTAGGCTACCATCATCTGCAAGTATTTTCTTGAAATCTGAGGCTTTTAAAACGAGAATTGAAGAGTTATTTTTATCACGATAAACATTCACCGTTCCATCCTTATTGACAACTTCTTTTCTTAGTTTGAAATATATGGTTTCTTCAGACTGGTCAGAAGCTGTAAGCTTACCAGGGTAAAAATTAGACTGGGCGAAACTGATGTAGCCAAGAAAAAAATATATGAAGATTTGAGCGAAGTACTTTGATATGGTCATGATTATTATGTGAGCAGGATTTATCAATTAAAATCCGAATATAGCTAAATTAATAAGGTAAATAAGGAAACTAGGATTTGTTAAGATCTTCGCCGAAAAATTTGATTTGTACATCTATTGCGAGATTCCTTAAGTTAAATGTGAGTAGCAATTTTAAATTACATTATGGATTCACTGCCTTTTTAGCTTTCGCGAAAGCGATATTAACAACCACCTACACTGCAAACCAACTGCTTGTCGTAAATTTGCAGCCGCTATGAGAACAAAATCAAGAAAGAAGAATCGTATTAATGTGATCACACTGGGATGTTCCAAGAACGTCTATGACAGTGAAGTGCTTATGGGCCAGCTTAAGGCCAGTGGCAAGGATGTGGTGCACGAGGAAGAAGGTAACATTGTCGTGATCAATACCTGCGGTTTTATCGATAATGCTAAGGAAGAAAGCGTTAACACCATTCTTGATTTTGTGGATCGCAAGAGCCGTGGTGAGGTAGATCAGGTGTTTGTTTCAGGTTGTTTGTCAGAGCGTTACAAGCCAGATCTTCAAAAGGAAATCCCAGATGTAGATCAGTATTTTGGTACGACGGAATTGCCATCACTGCTCAAAGCTCTAGGCGCAGATTACAAGCACGAACTCATAGGAGAGCGTGTTACGACTACACCTAAAAACTACGCATATTTCAAAATTGCCGAAGGTTGCGACCGTCCATGCTCCTTTTGTGCCATTCCATTGATGCGTGGTGGACACAAAAGCACGCCTATTGAAAACCTGGTCATTGAAGCAGAAAAACTGGCCGCAAAAGGTGTCAAGGAACTCATACTTATCGCCCAGGATTTGACCTATTACGGTCTCGATCTCTATAAAAAACGCCGTCTCGCCGATTTATTGAAAGAGCTCGCCAAAGTCGATGGTATTGAGTGGATACGCATGCATTATGCATTTCCAACAGGTTTCCCGGTAGATGTTTTGGGCGTGATGAATGAGGAGCCTAAGGTGTGTAATTACTTGGACATACCATTGCAGCACATTTCCACGCCTGTACTCAAGTCCATGCGTCGCGGTACTACGTTTGAAAAAACGAATGCATTGTTGGATCGCTTTCGCGAAAGCGTGCCACAAATGGCCATTAGAACCACATTAATTGTTGGGTATCCTGGCGAGACTGAAGAAGATTTTGAAATCTTGAAACAATGGGTAAAAGACCAGCGCTTTGAGCGTATGGGCTGTTTTACCTATTCACATGAGGAAAATACGCATGCCTATAATCTGGAAGACGATGTGCCAGCCGAGGTGAAGCAGGAACGTGCCAATGAAATTATGGAGATTCAATCCCAGATCTCTTGGGAACTGAATCAAGAAAAGATCGGGAAACAGTACCGTGTCATGATCGACCGTAAACGTGGGAATCACTTTGTGGGTCGCACAGAATTTGACAGTCCAGATGTGGATAATGAGGTGCTCATTGATGCGAGCGAGCACTACTGTAGTGTTGGCGAGTTTGTAATGGTAGAAATCGCAGATGCTGAGGATTTTGATTTGTATGCCGTGCCAGTAGCCTAGTGCTCAGAATTCTTATCGCGCTCTGCACGTTTTTCTTTAAAGCTTTCTCTAAAATTGCGCCGCTTACGATCTTTAACTGATTTCTGACGTGACTTGTTCCAGCCCAGAAAAACAAAAAAGGCAACAATCACCGCTCCTATATAGATCCAATCTGTATTCATGTGGTAAAAATAATTCTTTTAAATAAAAAAGGGTCACTTCTCGAAGTGACCCTTTCTGCTTTTTGAATGTTGGTACCTATTGCTTAGCGCTCGGCGCTTTTGTACCAAACTGATACCTGATCTTGATGCCGCCAAAAATAAGTTTAGCTTCCTCAACCTGTCTTGAGTTACCATTACTGGCATTAAAGCTGCCATTGGATACAAAATCAGTTGGGCTCGTTGGATTAAAACTCAATGTCCCATCTATCACTGGTGAATCTACAACATCATTGAGACCGTAATCCAGAAACGCACCAAAGTACATCGCAGAATTATCGGCCAGAAGTTGTTTAACACCTATTTCAAAAGTCGCGTTAACGCTATTACTCAGTTCAAAATCCTGTTCTGAAAATTGAATATCGTTATAGGTTCCAAAACCAGCAAAAGCTGGTGCTGTCAACGTACCATTGAATCTAGGGAAATAGCCGCTGGTAGTTAGGCTGGAAGCTCTAGACTCCTGTCTGGCATTACTCAAAAGGTTGTAGGATGCTCCGGCTTTAACGTATAATCTAGTAACTCCAGAACCTTCATATTGTACGTTCAACGGTATGGAGACATTATTGAATTTTTGAGTCTCTGAATAACCGCTAATCTGGTAATTAAACGTGAAGTCTTCACCTTCAGAATCGACAGTGGTTTGTGAACCTTTCAGTCGGCTGCTGGAATTGCGGGCTTGATGAAACGCATATCCTACACCAGGGTTTAAACTCCAGTGTTCAGATAATTTCAATTGAATTACCAACTCAAGACCTGCTCCAGGTTCTATATCTGTATCACTCAACGCACCTTCTATATCAAAGGTGGAGAAATGAAACTGCGTTCCTAAAGAAAAATTGATTTCTTGAGCCTTGCTGATGATTCCGGTCAATAAGAAAAGTGAACCTACAAGTACTGAACTTTTCATTTTAAAATTTTTCATAATACGATTCTACTAATTTTAGTTTTTGATAAAGTTCAGGCTCTTATTTGATCCATTGATTCGTAATAATAAGCGATAAACGCCTACAGGAAGGTTATCTGGTAGTTCTATAGAAGTAACTATTGCTACGGCAGCTGTTTCTTTCACCAATCTACCATTCTGATCATAAATGAAGTAGACGGCGTTCTCAGGTTGTCCTTGAGGATAATCTGCTCTTACATTCAATGTTTTTCCTTGCAATACTGGGTTTTGAAGTATAACAAAAGAGAATGTATTTCCAAGGTTGATCGTGGATTCACAAGTTTGAAGCACATCATCATTTGCTAATGTCATTCTAACCATATACCTCGCGCTAGGATCTAATCGATCGCTAGCATTATCGCCTTCAGAGAAAAATTGATCGGTGCTTACCAGACGACCGTTTTTGAACCATTCGTAAGCTACAAAAGAATACCCGCCATTATTCGCTGGATTATTATTCACCACTAGAACGTTGCCGTACTTCTGCTCAACAATGGCGTCAAAAACAAATCTCTTTTCAATCAATAGATTAAAAGTTCTTGTATCACGTCCGTTTTCAGCAGTGATAACAATGGTTCGGCGATACAGACCAGGAGTAGCTGTTTCTACGATAAAAGATTCACCTGTTGATGCAGTGGCACCGGTTTCACTCACAATTTCTACATCAACGCTTTCAATGCTGTCGTCGCAGTCAATCAGATAGAAAATGTTCGTATCGGGATTCGTAAATACCTCACCATTGATAGATATAGATTCTATAGTAGTATCAGTATTCAAGAAAACTTCTAGCTCTTGGGAAACTGGTGTCGCGGCGAGGTAATTGTTATTACCAGGTTGCGTCGCAGTAATCAATAGGAATCCCTCTGATTGAAGCGTTACAAATCCACTAGCACTTACATCTGCCGCAGGCGGTTGTGTCAAGGCAGTTGTTTCATAGACAATTGGTAGTCCTGAAGAAGCACTTACTGTCAATTGGAAATCAGGATCTGTAGATAAACGTCTACGTGTAAGTGCATCAAAAGTAACAGTCTGTTCAGCTTGTTCAATGGTAAGTATACCATCAATAGTCACTTGTGGACAATCTGTGCTTGAGCTGGTAATTACTGCCGTGACTATGTACGTACCTGCTTCAGTCTGATCATTGTTTGTATAAGTCACAGTCGCATCTGCAGGGATGTTTTCTACGGCTAACGATCTCACGCTTCCGTCGTAAACAAATGTTGCATCGGTCAGCGTTGCATTTTCGATATCACTACCAGCGATAACAACGTTTTGGGTTTGAGTGGTTGTATTTCCATTTCCGTCATTAAAGGTCCAAGTCACAACGGTCGTTCCTTGAGTTGTGATAGGCAATACGGCATCGCTGGTCACTGTTACCGTGCCTTCACAGTTATCGGTGGCAGTCGGCGCGATAAGAGAAGTCACACTACACTGTGCCGTAACATCGGCAAGTACCGCAAGATCCGCTACCGGAGCCGTTGTATCATCGATGATCACATTTTGGGTTTGTGTAGAGGTGTTTCCGTTACCGTCGTCAAACGTCCAAGTTACTACGGTGGTTCCTTGAGTCGTGATAGGCAATACCGCATCGCTGGTCACTGTTACCGTGCCTCCACAATTATCGGTGGCAGTCGGCGCGACAAGAGAAGTCACACTACACTGTGCCGTAACATCGGCAAGTACAGTTAGATCTGGCGTTGGCGGTGTTATATCATCAATAATGATGTTTTGATTTTGGAATGTAATATTCCCATTTCCATCATCGTAAGCCCAAGTAATAACTGTTGTTCCTTGAGTTGTGATCGGTAATACCGCATCGCTGGTCACTGTTACCGTGCCTCCACAGTTATCGGTGGCAGTCGGTGTGACAAGAGAAGTCACACTACACTGTGCCGTAACATCGGCAAGTACAGTAAGATCCGCTACTGGAGCCGTCGTGTCATCGATAATCACATTCTGGGTTTGTGTAGAGGTGTTTCCGTTACCGTCGTCAAACGTCCAAGTTACTACGGTGGTTCCTTGAGTGGTTATCGGCAATGCTGCATCGCTGGTCACTGTTACTGTGCCTCCACAGTTATCGGTGGCAGTCGGTGCGACAAGAGAAGTCACACTACACTGTGCCGTAACATCTGCAAGTACAGTAAGATCCGCTACTGGAGCCGTTGTATCATCGATGATTACATTCTGGGTTTGTGTAGAGGTGTTTCCATTACCGTCGTCAAACGTCCAAGTTACTACGGTGGTTCCTTGAGTCGTGATCGGCAATACCGCATCGCTGGTCACTGTTACCGTACCTCCACAGTTATCGGTGGCAGTCGGCGCGACAAGAGAAGTCACACTACACTGTGCCGTAACATCGGCAAGTACCGCAAGATCCGCTACCGGAGCCGTTGTATCATCGATGATCACATTCTGGGTTTGTGTAGAGGTGTTTCCGTTACCGTCGTCAAACGTCCAAGTTACTACGGTGGTTCCTTGAGTCGTGATCGGCAATACCGCATCGCTGGTCACTGTTACCGTGCCTCCACAATTATCGGTGGCAGTTGGCGCGATAAGAGAAGTCACACTACACTGTGCCGTAACATCGGCAAGTACCGCAAGATCCGCTACCGGAGCCGTTGTATCATCGATGATCACATTTTGGGTTTGTATAGAGGTGTTTCCGTTACCGTCGTCAAACGTCCAAGTTACTACGGTGGTTCCTTGAGTCGTGATAGGCAATACCGCATCGCTGGTCACTGTTACCGTGCCTCCACAATTATCGGTGGCAGTCGGCGCGACAAGAGAAGTCACACTACACTGTGCCGTAACATCGGCAAGTACAGTTAGATCTGGCGTTGGCGGTGTTATATCATCAATAATGATGTTTTGATTTTGGAATGTAATATTCCCATTTCCATCATCGTAAGCCCAAGTAATAACTGTTGTTCCTTGAGTTGTGATCGGTAATACCGCATCGCTGGTCACTGTTACCGTGCCTCCACAATTATCGGTGGCAGTTGGCGCGACAAGAGAAGTCACACTACACTGTGCCGTAACATCGGCAAGTACAGCAAGATCCGCTACCGGAGCCGTTGTATCGTCGATGATCACATTCTGGGTTTGTGTAGAGGTGTTTCCGTTACCGTCGTCAAACGTCCAAGTTACTACGGTGGTTCCTTGAGTCGTGATAGGCAATACGGCATCGCTGGTCACTGTTACCGTACCTCCACAGTTATCGGTGGCAGTTGGCGCGACAAGGGAAGTCACACCACACTGTGCCGTAACATCGGCAAGTACAGCAAGATCCACTACCGGAGCCGTTGTATCATCAATAATCACATTCTGGGTTTGTGTAGAGGTGTTTCCGTTACCGTCGTCAAACGTCCAAGTTACTACGGTGGTTCCTTGAGTCGTGATAGGCAATACGGCATCGCTGGTCACTGTCACCGTACCTCCACAGTTATCGGTGGCAGTCGGCGCGACAAGAGAAGTCACACTACACTGTGCCGTAACATCAGTAAGTACCGTTAGATCTGGCGTTGGCGGTGTTGTATCATCAATAATGATGTTTTGATTTTGGAATGTAATATTCCCATTTCCATCGTCATAAGCCCAAGTAATAACTGTTGTTCCTTGAGTTGTGATTGGTAACGTAGCATTGTTCGTAACGGTAATCATACCACCACAATTATCAGTTGCTGTAGGTGGTGTAAGAGAAGTCACGTTACACTGTGCCGTAACATCTGCAAGTACAGCAAGATCCGCTACCGGAGCTGTTGTATCATCGATGATCACATTTTGGGTTTGTGTAGAGGTGTTTCCATTACCATCATCAAAGGTCCAAGTCACGACGGTTGTTCCTTGAGCCGTGATCGGCAATACTGCATCACTGGTTACCGTTACTGTGCCACCACAATTATCAGTCGCGGTTGGTGCGGTAAGAGCTGTTATAGAACACTCTGCTATAACATCAGCAAGCACGGCTGTATCAGGGACAGGTGCTGTGTTGTCCTCAATGGTTACAACTGTTGTGCTCAGATTTGGGCAATCACCGTTAGTGGTGTAGGTGATCGTATAAGTGCCTTGAGTTGAAGCGCTGAGATCAATTACTCCGGTAGAAGTGTTTATGCTAAGCCCAGCACTGGAACTAAATGTGCCTCCTGTAAGTCCAGTAATCGTAGGTGTAGGATCTACTTCATTAGGGCAATATTGCGCTTTCGCGAAAGCGAAACTGGAATCATCCAAACCATTTACGGTAATAGTAGCAGTAGAGCTGTTAGGACAAGTCCCAGCAGTCGTATAGGTTACCGTGTAGTTTCCAGGCGTTGAAGCCGAAAGATCTACCACACCTGTGGTTGAATTAAGGGAAAGTCCAGTTGTCGAACTAAAGGTTCCACCAGCAAGACCGGTAATGGTTGGCACAGGATCAGTCGCATCAATGCAGCCGGTGGTATCGCTGTACGCGAAAGTGGCATTGTCTAACGCTAACACTTCTATAGTATCACTCGCGCTATCAGCACAACCATTGGTATTTGTGGTATAAACAATGGTATGAATTCCAACTCCAGCAGTGACTGGATCAAAGGTATAAGTCGACCCATTACCGTCATCAGTCACTCCAGGACCAGAATATACACCGCCTGTCGCAGTACCACCAGAAAGTCCAGTTTGTAAGCCGGCATCAATGCAAACATCTGCAGGAGCTGTAAAAGTTGTTGATGGTGTAACACTTATTGTTACTTGAACTCTTTCACTTTCGCAACCATTTGCTGTGCTTGTAGCGTAATAATCTCCAGTTGCCAATACATCCGTAGAGCTTAGGGGTGTGGTAGATGTATTAGAGCTATAAATTTTAATATCTGTACCAGTTCCTATAGAAATTAAGTCGTTTACCGTGTCACCAGCGCAAAAACTATTAGTATCACTAGAATCGATAGTCATCGTGCCATCCGCACATCCAGTTCGTAGCCATCCGCTGGAAGGTGGGTTTAAGCCGGCTGGAACAGTGGTATTTTCATACCCGTTACTAGTAAAATCATTTAAGGCATACAATACCCATTTAGAACCATCAAAACCTATTTCAAAAATTGGATCAGCTTGGTATTCATAATTATTTTTTCCATTGATAGTTCCGTTCACAATATAAATACCGCTAAGATTGCTACATCCACCGGTGAAGCTGACATTAATAGAATTAGGGGTTGCAGAACTAAATATCGGTTCTGGAGTAGAAGTAATTTCAAGTGAGACATTAGACGAATTAGGACAAGTCCCAGCGGTTGTATAAGTCACCGTATAAGTCCCAGCTGTGGAAGCCGAAACGTCTACCACACCAGTGGTAGTATCAATAGAAAGTCCAGCCGTTGAGCTAAAGGTTCCACCACCAAGTCCAGTAATGGTAGGTATAGCATCTGCACCAGTCGCACAAAATTCTAGATCACCATAGCTGAATGACGCATCATCTAAAGTATTAATTGTAAGTGAGATTGAAGAGCTGTTCGGACAAGCTCCAGCCGTAGTATATGTCACTGTAAAAATTCCAGGCGTAGAAGCAGAAACATCTACCGCACCTGTCGTAGCATTAATGGAAAGTCCAGCCGTTGAGCTAAAGGTTCCACCAGCAAGGCCGGTGATAGTAGGTGTTGGATCTGAATCATTGGTACAATAAGCCGCAGCGGCGTAATTGAAACTCGCATCATCTAATGCGTTCACGGTAATCGTCTGGCTGGCTGTATTTTGACCAGGATTCGTGGTGATGTAGGTCACCGTATAAGTTCCAGGTGTAGAAGCCGAAACGTCCACCGCACCCGTTGTAGGATTAATAGAGAGTCCGGCTGTTGAGCTGAATGTTCCACCGGCTTCACCAGTTATCGTTGGTAATGGATCTACCTCATTTACACAAAAGGAGGCAGCACTATAACTAAAAGAGGCATCATCCAATTGCACATCAATGTCAAGATTAACCGAACCAAAGTTGATCGTCCCGCCGCCTCCAGATCCTGAATTACCATTGTCGCTTCCGGTTATAGTAAGTGCCGCGGCATCATTACCTGTTAATCCAGAAGCGGTAGTTACTTGAATGCTACTAGCTGTGTCTAAATATGTATTGATGCTAGCAATTGCACCTGATAAAGTAATGCTAGCGGTTCCAGAATTACTTACGGTAACACCTCCAGAGGTGCTAGCTGCTAATGTTCCAGAACTCGTTGCAATCGTCAAACTAACAGATTGTGTTCCGGCATCAACATCTGCTATAACAGCTGTACTTAGATCAATGTTGGATGCTGTGTTTTCAGTCACCGTCAGATCAGAAGGTAAACTGCTTAAGGTCGGGTCATCGTTTATAGCGGCAATAGATAAAAATGCAAAATTGCTGCTCGAGACCGAGTTACCACTTGCATCTGTCACTGTAAAAACAAAACTTCTATTGTTTCTGGTGTTACCAACGCTTGGGTCGTCACCAGTATTCACAAACGTAGCTGTCCTAATAGCTGCCTGTGCCTGTGCTGCGGTGCCAGTTCCTGTTAAAGTAAGCACTCCTGTAGTTGAATTGAAATTTGCCGTGTAGGGCCCAGGAGCGGTTACGGCAATAGATTCTCCATTATTAGGAAAAAAGGAAGTGATGCTTAGTGACACCAGATTGATATTTTCACCACCTGGTTCGTCAATAGTAAATGAATTGTTAATGGTTACAGCGGTTCCTCCTTCCAAAAATGATACACCTGGATTAGGATTGGGAATAGTCACCACTGGATCATCATTGACCGCAGTCACGTTTATAAGCACGGTGTCTGCTGTACCATTGACGGTTCCATCATTAGGTGTTACCGTCAAGGTCGCTGTGGTGGTATCATTAAGCGCGGTGGTATAGGTAATCTTTGAAGTATCATTAAGATATGTGTTAATATTTGCAACACTACCTTGTAAAGTCATCGATGCGGTACCAGAATTTGTAATGATCACGCCACTGGTCGTTCCATTACCATTGACGCTGGCAATCGTCCCGCGGTCAACGCCTAGGGTTACGGTAACAAGGTCACCATCTGTATCGGTGATGTTGTAGGCAGAAAGATCTATGGCTGTTGCAACATCTTCCGTTACCGTAACATCTGCTGGTGTTCCTCCTAGATCGGGCGCTGTGTTTCCTGCAAAGACGCTACCGGTATAAGTGCTTGGAGCAGAAGGAACATCGTTTGGATGGGTATACTCGCCAGGTGTCCAGTTACTTGTGGTGTTGAATTGTGTAGCACAAGCTTCTGCTGTTCCATTACATGTGGTTGGGCCAGTGTATCGTCCTTCAAGAAATCCAACAGAGCCAACTTGTGCATTGATTCCATCAGTTAAACCAGTTCCCGCCAGGGTTGCTCCGTTTTCCAGTGTACCATAGAAAGTAAGAAAGGTACCTGGTACAGCTCTGGTTCCTGTCACGGCATAAATCTGATCGCCAGTACCATTGATGTTAAAGCCAGCTTCGACCTCATCGACAATACCTATGGAGGCTGCTTCTCCTGGGCCATCAGTATCTGTTATATTCACCACGGTTCCTGCAGCAATCTGGCTGCCAGTATTATTTGTCCAGAGCAATTCTCCTTCTGCCGTGGGTGATTGGAAGGTGGTCCCCAACCATTCTTCATCAATGAATCTTATGGTGGCGCCAGCAGGTGCATTATCTAATAGTATAAAAGAAAAGCCGTCTTCTTCTCCAGCAGTACCATCATCACTATGTAAAGCAACGATGGCAATGTCACCAGGTGCGTCGATGAGGTTGTTTTGGGTTTGTGCTTTCGCGAAAGCGAACACAAAAAAAGTCACGGCAAACATTACGAGTTTGCTTGAGTAAAATTGTTTCATAGTATGGTTGGCTAAATAATCTAGTTGCGGGATGGGAAAATACCTTGAAGGGCGATGATATAATGTACGCCTTGGTAAGGGTTACGTATATCAAAAGACTGGTTACCACCAGTATTACCAACAGTAACATTTGCTGGCATCGAGTCTGCAGATGCAGATGATGCATATTGATCATCACCAGTATTACTTAATACACCGTTTGCTGGACTAACTTCATCATTATCACCAGAAATGGTGTTGACAGGAATACTTCCAGTAGCAATATGAGAATGAGAAGGCATTTCTGCAAGAGATAAGGTGTGAGTCTCAGTACCTCCTTTTTGCCCTACTTGAATGGTAGATAAACCTGGGCCATTTCCTGGTCCTACAGGCGTACGTCCTCTCAAGTCAGGTAATCCAAAAGTGGTGCGTCCATCACCGCCAAATTGTGTTCCAAGAATAGAAAACAATGCTGAGTTTTGATTAATAGGTAGAAGCTGCCCATTACATAAAGCCCAACCACGTGGGGCAAAATTACCAGCGAACATTTTAATCTCACCTATCATTGCTTCTTGTGCCTGACAGGTGATGGAACTAAGTGTTAGAAATGCGAGAAGGAGTAGAGTTTTTTTCATGATTGGAGGTTTTAGAATTAATTATTTTATTTAAGTGAATAATTCATAGTTTTCAGATAAGGACAGTTTTACCATTGTTGAAAATGATGCTCGTTTCTGTAGGAAAAAGGACCTTTTCTTATTTAAATGTTATAGGCTTACCTATCGGTGCTCATTTACATCTCATTATTAAATTAGTATTCGTTGACGGTTATTACCGTGTACAAACTAACAGTAGGGCCTGTTAGAACTGGTCATGCTCGGGTGCGTTTAAGCCCAAGATGGTTTTGTAAGGATGGAGCGAATTTAAAATACTTTTATTAAGAAATGTTAATTATGTTAATAAAATTAACATATATCGTGTAGGAATAAAGTCTGTTTGACATGTCCACAATAAACTTTTGTGACATAAAACGCTGTGCTAAGTAGCGTTCAAGAGATTTCAGAATAAGATTAACCTTCAAGATAGAATTTGAAAATAGAACAATATCGATTTTCCGTTTATCGATTCCTAACATCACTTTCCACCACGCCATCTCTCAAACGTATCACACGGTGGGCATGCTCTGCGATGTCCTCTTCATGGGTGACAAGAATTACCGTATTACCATCGGCATGGATTTTATCAAAGAGTGCCATGATTTCTACACCTGTTTTGGAATCCAGGTTACCGGTGGGCTCATCGGCTAGGATGATGGATGGGTTATTAACCAGGGCACGGCCTACGGCCACCCGCTGGCGTTGTCCACCAGACAGCTGATTGGGCTGGTGGTCCATACGGTCTGCAAGGCCTACGCTGGTCAAAACTTCGGTAGCTCTAGCGATGCGATCCTTTTTAGACATACCGGCATAAATCATGGGCAAGGCTACATTATCAAGAGCCGTGGTACGCGGCAAGAGATTAAACGTCTGGAAAACGAAACCTATTTCGGTATTTCTAATGTCAGCAAGCTGGTCATCGCTTAGACTGGAAACATCTGTTCCATTAAGTCGATAGGTACCTGAAGTAGGTGTGTCTAGACAGCCCAGCAGATTCATAAAAGTGGATTTCCCAGAACCTGATGGTCCCATAAAAGCCACATAATCACCACGTTTGATATCAAGGTCAATGCCTTTAAGCACTTTTACTTCTTCTTGCCCCAACTTAAAATTACGCACGATATCGCGCACCTCGATGACATTTTCACTCATAACTACTAGGTTGCTTATGCCTCATAGGACGCAGGATTTCTAGAGACGTTACACATGAATATGAAAAGCTTGCTGCCTCTGTTCTTTTCTAAAAAACAGAATACCCCATTGATAGGTATCAATGCTTGCGGTGACTTTGGGATGATGTATCAATTGTTCCCATGCTCTGGTCATGCCTTTTGACCAATAGATATCATCAATCACCACTACAGACTGCTCATTTAAGAAAGGCTGCAGTGCTTCAAAATAGCGCAGGGTTTCAGCACCATCATGGTGTCCATCTATAAAAACCAAGTCATAAACGCCACTAGGCTGTTGATGCAAGGTACCGTCCAAAAAATCTTGAAAAGTTCCAGTGACCAAATGCGCATTTTTTACACGAGCCGCCTTCAATCGTGCAGAGGCATAATCGCGAACCTCTGGACTCGCCTCAATACTGGTGACTTGCTGGCACGCCATCGCAAGCGCGTGAGTGCCTATTCCTAGCGAAGTGCCTAGTTCCAGAGCGCGTTGCACGTTCAAATAATGCGTAAGACGAGACAATAGCTGGGCTCGCTTCAAACTACTGCAATTGTGTTTTAAGATTTCGCTGCTTTTTCGCGTGTCCTCTTGTAAACGTTTACTGCCGGCACCATGATCTTCTATATGTAATAATTGGGGATGGTTTTTTACGCTTTCGCGAAAGCGAACTATTTCCTCATTCACAGCAAGATGTGATCTTTTTTGCAAGCAGTCACGATTCAAGGTAAAAACAAACGGAGAATGAATACCGTGCAGGTGGAAGGATTTCCAGCGATGTTTGAGGTAGTGTTTGAGTTGGTGCAGCACGATTCAAAATTAGAGAATTGTTTCATCATCTGTTCACCTTGAATATTCACACTTACCGACACCCTGAATTCATTTCAGGGTCTACTAGATGTTTAGGTAGGGCCTTTTGAAGATCCGTTTTCGTTTCTAAATGTAGCCGCTTCGAGCGGCAGTCGAGAAGGAGCGATTCTGAAGGAAAAACGATTTTTGGAAACTGTATCGAGACCGACACTCGATATCCGTTTAAGGAGCTGCTATCATAATATAACCAGTTCAACGGTGATAGGGCTAAGCAATTTTTTATGAAGGGTTACTCACAATGATAAACTATTAAACTCCCAATCGCTCTGTGAGTTCCAGCCACTCCATTTCCTTTTCTTCCAATTCTTCCTTGACTTTTCCCAGCTTGATACTGTTTTCGGTCATGGTCTCTGGATCTATGGATTCATCGAGAAAGCTGTCTTGTAACTTTTTGCGTTCCGCTTCCAGTTGTTTGACTTTATTTTCCAGTCGGCTCAGTTCTTTTTGATCCTCGCGGGAAATGCCGGTGTTGGATTTGGGTTTTTCTGGTTTTGGAACTGCCTTGACCTCTGGAGTCTTGACGGTTTCCTTTTCCAAAGCAATATCTGTAGTACCCACATAGGCTCTAAAATCAGAATAATTTCCAGGGAAATCTGTAATCTCACCAGACTGATTGAATACCAAAAGATGGTCCACAATCTTATCCATAAAGTAGCGGTCGTGACTTACCACCACGATACAACCTGGGAAATCCATCAAAAAGTTTTCCAGCACGTTCAACGTTGGGATGTCCAGGTCGTTGGTAGGCTCATCAAGGATCAGGAAATTGGGATTTTGAATGAGTATCGTACACAAATACAACCGCTTTCGCTCGCCACCACTAAGTTTCTCAACAAAGTCATGTTTCTTTTTGTTATCAAAAAGAAAGCGCTCCAGCAACTGACTTGCACTGATGATTTTTCCTTTTTGGAGCGGTATGTACTCGCCGTATTCTTTGATCACATCAATCACCTTTTGTCCCGGCTTGATGTCGATACCACCTTGCGTATAGTAGCCTATCTTGATCGTTTCACCTATGGTTACCTTACCGGTATCTGGAGGAAGATCACCATTAATGATGTTGAGAAAAGTAGATTTACCAGTCCCATTTTTCCCAATGATGCCCACACGTTCGCCACGCTGGAAGTTGTAATCAAAGTTTTCAATAAGTGTTTTATCGCCAAAGGATTTTGAGATCTTGTGCAGTTCTACCACTTTGGTTCCCATTCGTTGCATGTTGATTTCCAGCTCTACGTTGTGTTCCTTGCGACGGTTGGAGGCAGCCTCTTTGATTTGGTAAAAATCGTCGATTCGGGATTTGGACTTGGTGGTACGCGCCTTGGGCTGGCGACGCATCCATTGCAATTCCTTTTTAAAGAGTTGTTGTGCTTTTTCCTGGGTGGTTTGCTCGATCTCGAGTCGCTCTTCCTTTTTCTCTACGTAATAGGAGTAGTTTCCTTTGTAGGTGTAAAGATGACCGTTGTCCAATTCAATAATTTCATTACACACACGATCTAGGAAATAACGGTCGTGTGTTACCATCAATATAGTGTAGTCTTCCTGTTTAAAATACTCTTCCAGCCACTCGATCATCTCTAGATCCAGGTGGTTGGTAGGCTCATCCATGATCAACAATTGCGGATCGGACAATAAGGCGATCGCCATGGCGATGCGCTTTTTCTGTCCACCACTTAGCTTGCCTACTTTTTGCGAAAGATCGTCCAGCTTGAGTTTGGATAGGATCTGTTTGTACTTGGTTTCAAAATCCCAAGCCTGTACAGATTCCATCTGGTCAAATGCTTTTTGGTAGGCATCTGCATCATCCATGTTTTCCATCGCCTTTTCATATCGAGCGATGATCTGGATGGTAGGAATATCAGAGGCTAGAATGACCTCCTCAATGGTTTGGTTAGGATCCAGGTCTGGCTCTTGCGATAGAAACGCCATACGCAAATCGCTGCGTTTGTTGACGCTACCAGAGTCCGGTTGTTCCCTGCCGGCAATGATATTGAGCAGCGAGGTTTTACCGTAACCGTTTTTTGCCACAAAGCCTATTTTTTGGCCTTGGTTGATGCCCAGCGATACATTTTCAAACAGCGCTTTGTCTGCAAATGCACGCGATACATTTTCTACACTCAAATAATTCATGGAATTCTGCTCAGAAATAAGTGGCAAAGTTACGGTATTTCCTAGGCTTGTAATGCTATCAACTTTAACTTAAACCTAGATCCTAAAGTAAATGTTCTGCTATGTGGAACGCACCCAAATTATAGTAATGAAACAAAGACCTGGAAATAATTCCAGTTTTTTGATGGAAATACGCTTTCATTTTCGCTTTCGCGAAAGCGAAACATAAATCAAGTTTATGTCGTTGCACCTGGATAGAAAAGCGGACGGTAGCGATGAATTTCGTTTAAGTACCTTCATTAATAAAGAGAGTATTCTAACCGCCATTGTCAGGTCTGTCGTCAAAAATGAAGGAGATGAAGCCTTTGGAAAGAAATTTGTCGGTTGGCGATGCAGTATTTATCTTGTTATTAAGATCATCAGGATCGAAATGTTTTTGCAACCGAAAGCGTTTTAATTTCTTTCGCGGAAGCTTCGATAGTTGCAGGCAGACTTGCCACAGCCTAGCCTTTTTGGTTACTTTTTCGGTAATGGAAAAAGTAACAAAGCTATATAATCATTTATGAGGCTGATAAGATTTTCTCGAGTAAGTATAAAATAGGTATCCGATTCTTTTGTTGATACCATGAAATCAATTTACTCTTTTAGATTACCATAGTAGCGATTTTTTAACCGGCATTGGCAGGTCTGTCGCAAAAAAATGAAGTATTCACATTGTACCAAAGACCATCGAGATGAAAATGCTATTGCAACCGAAAACGTTTTAATTTCTTCGGCGGAAGCTTCGATAGTTGCAGACAGATATGCCACAGCCTAGCCTTTTTGGTTACTTTTTCGGTAATGGAAAAAGTAACGAAGACAATACTTTACCGCAATAAATTCCCAGACAGGTGTGTTGAAGCATAGAAGACATTTTAAATAGGCTATCTATTAAGATAATTTTATATTTACCGGCTATACACCAAAGAGAATATGCGTAGGCTCACGTTTGTATGGATGATAGGATTGCTGCTTGCAATATCATCTTGCATCCCTTTAAATAAAATCACTTACCTGCAAGAGTCAAAATCTGTAGCTGTGGATAGCTTAATGATGGCAAGACGTTTACAACCACCGTACCGATTACAGGTGAACGACGTTTTGAACATCAGCTTGTATCAAAGTGCAGACGAACGATTGACAAAGCTTTTTTCGCCAGCAAGTGGTGAATCCGTGAGCGGTGCTGGAATGAATGGATATGGGATTGATATACGTGGTGACATTAGACTGCCTGAGATAGGAACGGTAAAAGCCATAGGCCTTACTACCGATGAACTGCAGGAAAAGTTGAAACAAATTTTACTGGAAAAATATTTCAAACAGGAAGATGAGCTGTTCTTGACCGTAAAGCTCGCCGGTATTTCCTATACTATGGTGGGTGAGGTTGCTGGAACAGGACAGGTTAATGTAGAAAAAGAACAAATAAATATAGTTGAGGCCATTGCGGCCGGTGGCGGTGTCAGTGACGTGGGCGACTTGACCGCGGTTAAAATCGTGCGTAATTATCCAGATGGGGTAAAGGTACACAAGCTGGATTTGACGGATCTGGATGTAGTGTACTCACCTTATTACTATATCCAACCCAATGACATGATTGTAGTGGATCCATTGCCTCAAAAGGTGATAGGTACAGGCACCACTGGTTTATCGACTTTCGGCACGATCGTTACAGTGCTTAGCGCACTGGTGACATCAGTCCTTTTATTCACGCGTTTATAGATGGAAGAAGAAAAGGAAGTTAACGCATTATCAGGCATTTTTGATGTCAAACAGTTCCTGCAAAAGCTATTGAAACTTTGGTGGCTGTTTTTGCTGTGCATGATCATAGGCTTGTCATATGCCTATTACAAGAATCAATTTATTCAGACGTTTTACAGAATTGAGTCCTTGATCAGTATCAAGGACAACAATAACCCTTTATTTACGAGCAATCAAAGCTTGACATTTAATTGGGGTGGAACTACAGACAAGGTAACCACGGCCATCACCCAATTCAAATCCAGATCCCATGCAGAGGTGGTTGTGGATCAATTGCAATTCTACGTCAACTATATCAAAGAAGGAGATTATTACAATATTGACGCCTATAAGCAAACTCCATTCTATGTTTTTGTAGATACATCCAGTGCCCAATTGTATCAAAAAAATATACGGATTAAAGTGTTGGATAACGATAGGTTTGAATTGAGTACCACATTTGGTGGGACCACAGCTGGCGGATTTGATTATGCAGAAAAAGAACCCACAAGCGTCCAGGTGCCACAAGGAGACTGGAGTCAAACCTTCCGTTTTGGAGAAAAGATAGAGCTACCCTTTTTAAAAGTAACCATCGAGCGACGATCAGATCAGGTCAGTGCTGGAGAATGGCTGTTCAACCTAGGTAATTATTGGGGAACCGTCATGCGTTATAAAGGCATTGCGGTAAGCCAGCAACCCGATGGATCCTCCATTTTGAACCTAAGTATGCAAGGCCTGAACAAGCAACGACTTATTGATTATATCAACAAAAGCAGTGAGGTACTGGTCACAGAAGAGTTGCGCAAGAAAAATATGTTTGCGGTAAGTACGATCAAATACATAGACAGCAGCCTTCAAAAACAAAGTAAATTGTTGAAGGAGTCAGAAGAAGAGTTGTCAACTTTCAGGAACAACACACAACTGTTAGATGCTACGGTGCAAAACTCAGATTTTAATGAAAAGCTCACCAGTTTTGAAATCCAGAAAAGGGATTTGTTGAACCGATTGAATTATTATGAAAACCTAGACACCTATTTAAAGCGTAGATCTGATTATACGGCGATTCAAGCTCCGTCTGTGGTAGGTATTTCAGAAGGTAGCATAGGTGGATTCATTGGTCAATTGATAGGACTTTCAGAAGAACGTAAGCGTCTGGAATTCAGTTTGAAACCAGATGCTCCAGCCTTTAGGGAAATTGACCGTCAGATTGATGCATTGAAAACGGTGATCTATGAGAATATAGAAAACTCTACGTCACTTCTAGAAAGTGAACTTTCTCAGATCAATAGAGAAATAGGAAAGTTGGAAGGTCAGATCAAAAGGTTGCCTAAGGAGCAGCAGGAATTTTTAAAGATCCAGCGTCAATTTGATATTAATCAACAAGCCCTTGATATCTTTCTGCTAAAAAGAAAAGAGGCAGAATTAGTCAAAGCGGCTAATGTATCTGATGTGTACATCATCGATGAGGCAAAAGACACCGGTCAAGGTGGTAGCCAGCGGGATAGCAATATCAACTACTTGATCGCACTATTGATAGGAATCGCAGTGCCCGTGACAGTAGCGTTTATCCTAACGCTATTGGATAGTTTTATTCATTCTCCTAAAGATTTGGAAAAATTATCGCCAGTTCCATTGATAGGAGTCATAGGACAAGTCAAGCATGACAATAATCTTGTGGTATATGAAAAGCCAAGATCTGCCATTGCCGAAGCTTTTAGAGGTTTGCGATCCAGTCTGCATTTTATATACAATCAGGATACAAGTTCCAACACCGGCTCAAAAACCATTATGGTGACGAGTAGTGTCAGCGGTGAAGGAAAAACCTTTACCAGTATCAATCTGGCTACGGTTTTTGCACTAAGTGGCAAAAGAACCATATTGGTAGGATTGGATTTAAGAAAGCCTAAAATATTTGATGATTTCAATATTGAGAACACCATTGGAGTCTCCAATTACTTGGTTAAAGACGCAACGCTGAATGAGATCATAAAATCTTCGGGAATAGAAAATCTGGATCTAGCGCTATCAGGTCCTGTGCCACCTAATCCTAGTGAGCTTATATTAAAAAAGCAAACAGCTATCATGTTGGAAGAGCTGAAAAAATCCTATGATTATATCATTCTGGACACGCCGCCTCTGGGTCTAGTGGCAGACGCTATGGAAATATCAAAGTATTCAGAAGCCAGCCTGTATGTGGTGCGTCAGGGATATACTAAAAGGGGAATGCTGGACATCGTCAACGATAAATATGTAAAACGTGAGTTGGATAACGTCAGTCTGCTCTTCAACTATTTCAACGACCGAGCGAGATATGGCTATGGTTATGGCTACGGTTACGGGTATGGAGCCTACGGCAACGGCTACCATCAAGATAATGCCCCAAAAACCGCGGCATATCGATTGAAGCAACAGATTAGTAAGTTATTTACGCTTTCGCGAAAGCGTAGTTAGAAAAAGCCACAATTTATGAATGAAGAAAAGTGGTTATACGAAATCAAGCCTAAAGGGAAGTTGATTGACCTCAATCTAAAGGAGATATGGCGATATAGGGATTTACTAGTACTATTTGTTAAAAGAGATATTACTACAGCATATAAACAAACCATCTTGGGACCCCTATGGTTCCTGATCCAGCCGTTGTTTACCAGCGTGGTTTTTACCCTGGTGTTTAATGAGGTGGCTGGTATAGACAATGGTGCGATCCCCAACTTTCTTTTTAACTTAACGGGACTAACCTTATGGAGTTACTTCAAGGAAGTGTTGAGCGTATCTAGTTCTGCATTCACTTCAAATGCAGGGTTATTTGGTAAAGTATATTTTCCACGTTTCATTGCACCAGCTTCGCGCGTACTTTCAGGCTTATTCAAATTTGGTATTCAATTGATCATACTGATCATTTTCTATGTGTACTATTATTATAATGGGATGGATATCCTACCTAGTGTAGGCTTGCCTTTGATACTAGTAATATTACTTAACATCATCTTGTTAGGCATGGGATCTGGACTAATCCTTTCCGCCTTGACCACAAAATATCGGGACTTGAATGTATTGATAGGCTTTGGATTAAACCTACTGTTATATCTAAGCGCAGTAATGTATTCATTGGAAGCTGCACAGGATAAATTAAAAGAGTATTACTGGGCCGTAGAATGGAATCCCATTGCTCACGTCATAGAGAGCTATCGCAGTTTGTGGTTCAATAGTCTGGAGATTCACTGGACGGGCATCTATACTGGACTAGTCTTAGGGATAATCATCTTCTTTTTAGGATTGATTGTCTTTAATAAGACAGAGAAGACTTTTATTGATACGGTCTAGTCAACCTCCGTGATGAATAAATAAAGCTTAAGAGAATATGAAAGAAGAATTGAAAATTGATTTTGTTGATTTATGGAAGGATTTTGACAAAACAAATAACTTTTTTTTTCATCTTTTAAGCACTCGCTACCGATTGGTAATTACAGACTCGCCGGATTTACTCATTTTTTCAGGATTTGGTAATAAACATTTGCAATACAACTGCACTAAATTATTTTATACAGGAGAGAATTGGAAAACCAACTTTAATGCTTGTGATTACTCTATAAGTTTTGAAAACCTTCCTTCCATAAAGCAATACCAGTTGCCTAATTATGTGATTAGGGTTTTAGAAGCAAATAGCCTTCATCTTTTGCTAAAACAAAAGAGTATGGAAGAAGCGCATCAAATTTTAGAAGTCAAAAGTGAATTTTGTTGTACTGTAGTTTCCAATCCTAGCGCTCATGTACGAAATGACTTTTTTGAAAAATTAAATACTATCAAAAAAGTAAATTCTGGAGGTCGTTTCAGAAATAATATAGGTGGCCCAGTTGCTGACAAGCTAGAGTTTTGCAAGAACCATAAGTTTGTTTTTGCATTTGAAAATCAAAGAGCCACCGGCTATACTACAGAAAAATTGACAGATGCACTACTTAGTGACGCTATTCCAATCTACAGCGGTGATCCTGATGTTGCCAAAACATTTAACTCTAAACGATTTTTAAACTTTGATGAGTACAAAAATGCTGAGGATCTCATAGTTGACATTTTAGAATTGGATACAAATGACACGCTTTTTAAGAAGAAGATTTCTCAACCAGTTTTTGTGAATAATCAAGCCCCAGATTTCTTTGATGCCAGCAGGCTTTTAAACTTTATCACTACTTGTATTGAGGATGAAACCGTCAAAAAAAAGCAGTACAAAATCAAGAAAAATTTTCGATACTATGTAGAACGAAAATATAATGGACTCAAACGTAGATTAAATTTTAAATCACAATAGCAGGTAGTTTTTTTGTGGCAAGCAATTATTACCATACTAAGAATCTTGATAGGTTAGTTTATAAGAAATCGAATACTACAGGATAGACCATGTTTGTAAAATCTATGAATGAAAAAAGTTTTTTAGTTACTATTTCTAGTATAGGCTTCCGCTTCAGCGAGTGTAGGAACCCTAAAATGGATACTAGTACCTTTGTTATAAAATTTTCATTAGCGTTATGAATAAGGATATAAGGCTGTATTGGTGGAGTGAGCGATACATTCAAAAAAAGGATTTTGAAAATTATGGAGATCTCCTAGGGAAATATATAGTTGAAAAAATAACCAATAAAAAAGTGATATGGTTGAGAGCTAATAGGTTTTACATCAAAAATTTGTGGCGACCTGTCTATGTGACTATCGGCAGTATTTTGGAACACATAGGCAATCATTGTATTGTTTGGGGTAGCGGTGTGAGCCATCGGGATGCACAAATTGCAAGGGCAACTTTTACGGCAGTAAGAGGTCCGCTTTCGCGAAAGCGTATCCTTGAACTAGGCTATGATTGCCCAGAAGTTTATGGCGATCCCGCACTTTTACTGCCATTACACTATGACCCTAAAGTAGAGAGGTTATGGGAATTGGGCATCATTCCACATATCAACGATTATAAAGTGGTTTTACAAATGTTTCAATTCCTCCCTGAAATCAAAGTGATTGATTTTATGACCAATGATATAGAGCAGACCACTAAAGAAATAGTTTCTTGTAAGAAAATTCTATCATCATCATTACATGGTATTATAGTGCCACATGCATATGGAATTCCAGCAATCCAAGTACGTTTTTCTGATAACATTTATGGTGATGGAGTTAAATATCAAGATTATTTTCTTTCTGTAAATTTGAAAATCTATACGGCAGATGTGGTTAAAGAGCCTAAAAATATAAACTACTGGACCAATATAGTAGATCAACATGAGAGTAGACTGCCACAAAAAATGAAAATAGAAATGCTACAGAACGACCTGAAGGCAGTATGTCCTTTCAAAAAACAAGAACAATGAGCGATACCATCTTAAAGGTCGAAAATATCTCTAAACAATACCGTCTAGGTCTTGTAGGTACAGGATCATTGGTTCATGATTTAAATAGAACATGGGCACGATTGAGGGGCAAGGAAGATCCATACTCAAAGATAGGTGCAGTTAATGATCGTAATGCTTCTGCAAGTTCTGATTATGTGTGGGCGTTGAAAGATATCAATTTTGAGGTAAAACGTGGAGATATAATCGGAATCATTGGAAATAATGGTGCGGGTAAATCTACTTTGTTAAAAATCTTTTCTAGAGTAACCAGTCCAACTTCTGGTAGGATTAAAGTAGGCGGTCGCATGGCGAGCTTGCTGGAAGTTGGTACTGGAATGCACCCAGAATTAACGGGTAGGGAAAATATTTATCTAAATGGAGCCATTCTGGGAATGAGGAAGGAAGAGATAGCGAGTAAGATTGACGAGATCATCGATTTTTCTGGTTGTCTGATGTATATAGATACGCCAGTAAAGCGTTATTCCAGTGGTATGGGTGTACGTTTAGGTTTTGCTGTTGCAGCTTTTTTGGAACCAGACATTCTTGTAGTCGATGAAGTACTCGCGGTAGGTGACGCAGAGTTTCAAAAAAAGGCAATAGGGAAGATGCAGGATATTTCAAGAACTGGAGGTAGAACTGTATTGTTTGTTAGCCATAATATGGGAAGTATACTCCAGTTATGCTCTAGATGCCTAATCTTAGAAAATGGAAAAATTAGCTTTGATGGCAAGCCTAACATAGCAATTAAAAATTATTTAGCTTCAAATACAAAACTTTTAAAGGACACATCAGTTGTCGAATTCATTAATTCACAAACTGATCCTAATTTTAAGCTAATTAAATTTGAAACATTTCAACAAGATCATGACATTGAATCATACAATTCATCTTTGCCATTTGAAATTCATTTTGAATTTCAAATATTAAAGAAAATTGAAGGATTACGGATCGGTTTTGATTTGATTGATAGCTCAATGGATGTTTTACTGTTTAGAAGTTTTCAGGACGATTCATATTTAAAGCTGCAAGACTATAAACCGGGAATTTATTTTCACAAAGCAATTGTACCTCAGAATTTTCTAAAAAAAGGGATGTACTTTATCAAACCACTGGTAGCAGTGCATAATAATTATTGGATTATATACGATAATGCAGTAGGCATAAAAATAGAAATAGAAAGAGACCTTGTTCTTAACAAGGCTTACTCAGAAAATAGACCTGGTATATTGTATAAATTATTGCAATGGGAAGAATTGATTGTTCAATAAGTTTAAGATTATTGAGTTTTGTAAAATTTAGTTCAACTAGAAAACCATTCTTTTGGTAGAACTATGTGATTTCTAGAAGTATTATCTGAGTCAAGTGGATTTGGGTATAAGGTTTCATATTCTTTTGAGTCAACTCGATCTTTTCTCAAAAATGTAAACTCCATTACACGTGGTATGGTTAACCCGTCAAATTCTAATGTGCCACAACAATTATTTGGATGTGCATGTACACAATAATGACTTTCTAAGATACGATATATCGGTTCTGTTATATACTTGAAACCGACATTATCCCAAAGATGATTCAGCGAATGAACTTCAAGAACAATAATCCGGCATCTATTGATTAATGATCGGCTCATATTAATTAAAGCGGCATATTCACCGCCTTCAATATCCATTTGGAGAAGCAAGTCAGATTCTGGATTGACCTTACAACTATTTACCCAATCATCCATTGTAATATAGTTATCTCCGTTAGCAACTCCTATAAATTTTTTCAAGAAGGAAAATTGTGCCGCATTACCCTTAAAATTTGGTACATCAACAGAGGCATCTGCCATAAAAATTTTCATACCTCTGTTATAACATTCTAATTCGAATTCTGAAACTTGATCAACTCCAGGAGAAAAACATGCGTCAATCCCTTCAAGGTCGTTGGGAACTAAATAGCCACCATCACCAGAAGCTCCCATTCTTATTAATTTGTGATTAGTACGATAGGGATGTAAATCATTTATGAAAGTCAGGATATATTCTTTCTCCATCATACCTGTAAAATAAAAATGCCTCGCATTAATATTTTTTTTGATTATCGTGATGAGTTGTTTTTTAATCCATTTAATAAGCATGAAGTATTCTTTTAATGTTTTAGTGAATCCTACTTTATTGTAAAGATAGAAGTAAGCAATTAATTAATTTTATATTCTTGCTTTAGTATATTGCCATGTTCAAATCATAAGTACAACAGGCAAATTATTTTTAGTTTTTAAACTAATATTGTTGAATTTTCAAGAGCAGAAATTAGAGATCAAGCGGTGTGAAAAAATCGAACTCTTTGAAAATGATATAGCTCAGAATTAGCTTATAATAAATGACACATCAAAAAGTATCTGTAATAATCCCAGTTTATAATGCCGTTGATTATATTGAAAGGGCACTTAATTCAGCAATTAATCAAAAAGAAGTTGGGGAAGTAATTATTATAAATGATGGTAGTACTGATGGAACCACTGAGAAATTGCATCATTTAAGAAAAACATCCCTCAAAATCAAAATTTTTAAACATGAGGGTAATGTAAATAAAGGCAGATCTGCAAGTCGTAATTTGGGAATTAAAAAAGCGACTTGTGAATTTATAGCCTTTTTAGATGCAGATGATTTTTATTTGGAAAATCGTTTTACAAATGATATTGATATTTTTAGTAGAATAACAAATTGTGACGGAGTATATAATGCGATAGGTTCCTATTTTTATCGAAAAGCCTCTGCAAATGAGTTGCGTTATTTGAGTCTCGTAACGATAAATTATCATGTTGATCCTGAAAATTTATTTCATATCCTTTTAAATGGAGAAAACGGTCATTTTTCTATTGATGGTTTAACATTGCGTAAACGTATTTTTGATTCTATTATGCCATTTAGAGAGGAATTGGTCGTTGCAGAAGATACCGAACTTATCTGGCGCTTGTCTCTTAAATGTTTGCTTTATCCAGGTATCCTTGAATATCCTGTCGCAAAAAGAGGTGTCCATAACAACAATGTTTTTGACGATAAGAATTTATATAAGCCAAATATTCTTCGAATGTATGAATTTTTATTTTTCTGGTCGCTTAAAGAAAATTTCAAGATTGAAATAGTAGAGCAGTTTTTAAAAAGAATATGGACATGGAGATTAAGAGGTAATTATACTATAATGAGTCATTTCACTTATTGGATAAGTTTAATAATTAAGAGTTTACCATCTAGGTTTTTGTATCTTCATCTTAAATTCTCTCCCTTTAATAGAGTAGCGTTAAAATTGTCAATACTGTTTAAAGGTAAGTAGCTTGCATTATAATATAATTGAACTTGTTGTAACTTTTTAACTAAAAATATTTAAACTGATAATAAATAAATACTAGATGTGTCAGGTCTCCATCATAACTGTCAATTACAACGATAAAATAGGCCTTGAACGTACTATTAAAAGTGTTCAAGAACAGACCTCTAGTGATTATGAACATATCATTATCGATGGCAATAGCAACGATGGTAGCAAGGATATTATCACAGAACATCAAAATAATTTTAGTTATTGGATAAGTGAGCCAGACACAGGTATATATGAAGCCATGAACAAAGGTATTGATGTATCTAATGGGAAATATTTACTTTTTCTAAATAGTGGAGATGCTCTTTTCAAACCTGATGTACTCAAAACAGTAGAAATAAACCTCAAAAATAATTTTGATATAGTCTTTGGTGATTTATGGGTTTATAGAATTGATAAGACAGGTTTCAAGCATTCTTACGCTCAAGATGTTTCTACCACAGTTTTAAAAAGAATTGGGTTAGGCCATCCTTCAACTTTTATTAAAACAAAAATCTTTCAAAAATATGGTAAATATCGAACAGATTTAAAAATTGTTTCTGATTGGGAATTTTTTATAAAGGTCATTCTTAGAGAAAAAGTATCGTGTTTTAAAATAGATGAGATCATTTCTGTTTTTTATGAAGGTGGTATTTCTTCTTCTCCAGACTTTTCCGATTTACACCTAGAAGAAAGGAAAAAAGTTTTCATTGAGAATTTTGACATCTATGATCAGGACTTTGAAAAGATATATGCTCATTATAATAAAATTAATGCTTTATTGTCAAGTCTACATCCTGACATTGACATACTAATCACTAATAACAAATCCCTCCGTATACTAAATAAAACCATTGGTTTCTACGCATTTTTCTTGAAAAAGAAACGACAATGGTGGCGCAAAAAATAATGGTATTTAGTTTCTATTTACAGTAGAGTTTTAGCTTTTCAACATCACAATATATTTTCTAATTTTGAATATGCTTGTTACCGCTATTGTTCCATGTTATAATGCCGGAGAAACTATCGGCAAAGCCATTGATAGCTTGCTGTGTCAGTCCCATAAGATTGATGAGATTATTGTCGTGAACGATGGCTCAACTGATGATTCATTAAATATTTTAAATAAAATTCAAAAAGCCAATGAAAGCATCCTCATCATCGATCAAAAAAATCAAGGTGTGTGCCACGCAAGAAATACAGGGATTGAAAAATCCACAGGAACGTACATATTGACCTTAGATGCTGACGATTATTTTGAGCCAACATTTGTAGAAAAGGCACTCGATAAATTTGCCGAAAACGAATCTTACGGCGCGGTAATGTGCGGTTACACAAGAATAGTCAACGGCAAGAAAAAGCTTCCCTATATTCCGCCAGAAATATTTTTGAAATCCTGTTTGTTAAATAACGGTGCCTTGTCATGTTTGCTTTTTAAAAAAGAAGTGCTGATCCAGGCTGGCGGTTATGATGAAAATATGGATTTAGGTTATGAAGATTGGGATCTCAATATCAGGATTTTAAAATTGGGCTATACATTTGGTGTAGTAAGAGAAGTCCTTTTCCATTATACAGATCAAAAAACTTCCAGAAACTATAGGGCGTTTGAAAATGATCTAGAACTTCGCTTAAAGATTTATGAAAAATATCGCGAAGATTATGAGGAAAACAGCAAGTATTTTTTCAAAGAACTGATCGAAAAAAATAATATGCTGAAACGTGACAACGCGAAACTGTTGGAGAGCACTTCTTTTAAATTGGGGCATGCCTTTATAACTATCGCTTTAAAACCACTTACGTATTTCAAGCGTATTAAAAAATGATTTCAGTCATAATCGCCACATATAATAGGGCATTTACAATAGAAGAGACCTTGACTTCTATTTCAAATCAAACCTATAAAGATTTTGAATGCATTATCGTGGATGATGGTTCTACCGATACAACAGCTCAAATCGTTTCTGAATTTGTCAGACAAGATTCCAGGTTTCGCTACGTGGTAAGGCCAGATACAGTCAAAAGGGGAGCCAATTATTCAAGAAATTATGGGTATTCGTTAAGTAAAGGCTCTTACGTAAAGTTTTTTGACAGTGATGATATCATGCTTCAAGACCACCTAGAAGTTAGCATGGATTATATGCTCAAGGGTGAATATGACTTTGTCGTAGCTGACTGTATAAATTTTGATGAATCTGGCTTGCTACAAAGACCTTATGAGATTGATAGAGAAGTTGCAAAGTTGAGTGCCTATCAATTCACAACTTTCAAAACAGCATGGATCACAAACGATTTATTGGTGAAAAGAGAGTTTGCAGATCAAATTGAATTTGTAGGTGGAAAAAAAGATCAAGCTACAGAATACCAGTACAACATAAAATTACTGTTACTTACCGAAAATGGTTTTTTAATAAACAAAATACTGACATATAGGAGAGTGCACGATGGTGGCATAGTTGTAAGTGCAAAAAAAAATTTGATTGTTTACAATCAAATGAATGCAGACACTTTTTACGTAACTGCAAAATTATTTCAAGATTTAGCACCTGCAAAAATATTGAACTGGTTGCTCTCCAGTTATATTGAGCTTACCTTCAAAATCTCAACTTCAAAGAAGATTCCAGAGAATATTGTGGGAGCAACAATCCTATTGTTTAGGTTTAAAGGCCTAAAAGCCTTATTGTATCCATTAGCGATTATGAGTGGTTACTTTACAAAAAAGGGTTACAAAATAACCAAATATATACGTTCCTAATTCCGTTCTACAATCAGCTTTTTGAATGCTCCCATGGTGATACTCTTACTGGAATGTCACAATAATATGTTTGCTTTTGCGAAATCGAAATCCCTACGAAACACAGTTCTATCAACCAGCACCTGTGCCTGGAAGAACATTACAAATAAGTATATTTCTCAATTAATGAGAGCAAGCAACACTTTCCTTATTTTTATCATCTATGATGTCAAAAGATTACTCCAGCAATGTTACCGTAGTCATTCCATGTTACAATGACGGTAATTTTATAATGCAGGCAATAGATTCGGTTTTAAACCAAACCGTTGTGCCCGATGAGATTATTGTCGTAGATGATGGGTCAGGCGAGAAAACTCAAAAGATTTTAAAAGGTATTAATAATCGTTTGGTAAATGTAATCTTTCAAGAAAACAAAGGCGTTTGTGCAGCTAGAAATCGTGGTATTGATGCAGCAAGTACAGCATTTATCTTGACACTTGATGCAGATGACTATTTTGAAAATACCTTTTTAGAGAAAGCACTACAAGTTATTCAAGCATCTATTGATGTAAGCGTTGTAGGCTGTTATTACAAACGTTTTGGGACTAAGAAGACTAACAAGGTAATTATAAAACCATTAGGTGGCGTAGCTTCTAATTTTTTACTTAAAAATAATGGAGTAGCATCAGCATTGTTCAAAAAGGAATATTGGCATGAGGTAAATGGTTATGATGAGAGTTTTAAAAATGGTTACGAAGATTGGGATTTCTGGTTGTCTATTTTATCTATTGGTAACATAATGGAAATCATTCCAGAGCCTTTGTTCAATTACAGAATAAAAAAACAATCTAGAGATAAAACCGCCAGTTTAAATCATGATTTTGAGTTAAGAATGAAGTTATTTCATAAACACAGACATGTTTATGAAGAGCACTTGGACTCATTTGCCAAACAGGTGATCATGCGTAACTCAATTCTTACAAAAAATATTGAAAAGCATAAGGCCAGTTTGAATTACCGTTTAGGTAATAGTTTTCTGGCTCCATTAAAAGCCATAATAAGAATGTTCAAAGTATAAGATGGAAAAAAAATTAGTGTCCATCATCGTTCCCTGCTACAATCAAGCTCATTTTCTTTCGGAGTCCCTAGGGTCTGTGCTAGAGCAAATCTACACCGATTGGGAATGCATCATTGTCAATGATGGCAGTCAAGATCATACAGAAGCTGTAGCGCAACAGTGGATCAATAAAGACCCACGTTTTAAATACGTATATAAGCACAATGGCGGTCTTTCTAGTGCACGCAATACCGGGATTAAAGCTAGTAAAGGCCAGCTTATTCTCCCGCTTGATGCAGATGACGTATTACATCCAGTATATCTATCTAAGCTCGTACCTTTATTAATAGAAAATAAAAAACTGGCGATCATCTCCTGCTACACTGGTTTTTTTAAGTCCAAGCCTTCTAACACTTATTTTATACTCGAGCCAAAAGGTGCAGACATTAAAAACATGCTCTACTTAAATCAATTGGTAGCGACTTCTATTTATAGAAAATCTGATTGGGAACAAGTAGGAGGTTATGACGAACAGATGAAAACTGGTTTTGAAGACTGGGAATTTTGGCTACGCATTTTAAAGGCAACGGGAAAATCTTATCATATTGTCCCAGAAGTATTATTCTATTATAGAAAAGCAAAGCAATCCATGCTAGTAAATACGGTGAGCAACCACCAGGAATCCATTAAAAAATACATCATACAAAAACATCCCGAACTATATATTGCAGATTTCAAGAATTTTACCTCAGTACAATTTCACCACTTAATGACCGCTAGAGAAAAGGAGAAAAGCATAAAAAACTCTGCGGAATTCAAACTGGGTCGCCTCTTACTTAAACCCTATAGGTGGTTAACTTCGCTCGTTGCAAGGAATAACACTTCAAAGAAAGACTAATGAAATTGAGCGTCGTCATCAGAGCCAAAAATCAAGCGCCAGCGCTGGAGTTTCTCTTAAGAAACCTCACGCATCGATATGCGGCAGACGTTGACGAGATCGTGGTGATCGATAACTTAAGTACTGATGGCAGCAAGCAAACGACCTTGAAGTACGGCGCAAGATTTGAAACTATAGAACTCTTTAGCTACGGTGGTAGTGCCAATTTCGCTGCGGTTCAGGCCACCCATCCCATCGTGGTCATCTTCAGTGCGCATTCGTATCCTGTAAGTCATGATTTTTTCAGCCTGATTAAACAGCGATTTGCCGCAAACCCTAATCTAGCAGGATTGCGCTGCTTGCACAATTCCAATGATTATCGACAGTACATTAATGGCATTACAGCAAGTGAAGATCCCAATCGTTCTGGATTGATTTTTTCTGGTTCCGCTTTCGCGAAAGCGGTATGGCAAAAGCATCCTTTCAGAGAAGATGTAGCTACGTTTGAAGACAAAGAATGGTCAAAACGCGTGCTGGAAGCAGGTTATGACATTGAGCTTGTACCTGCTATTTTCAATTATCAGATCAAGCGAACTAGAAAACAGGAGCTGTTTAGATTCAAAAATGACCTAGTAGGTAATTATCAGTTATGGCATCAAGAGGTCTCGATATGGTCTGCTAGTAAGGGATGGATTGCGAGCAGCAGCAGGACTATTTTAAGGATGTTTGCAGATCTATGGCAAGCCCTGCAACGCTTGTTGATTGTAATAAAGTTTTATATTAAAAAACCGAATAAGTTTTAGAAACAACCGCCCACATACAGCAACAATACCGTAGTAACAACTTCGATTTTCTCAGGTTTGTCTTTGCTATTTTGGTAGTGATTTCTCATTCCTATCCGCTATCAGGTACAGCCGAAACTTCCCAGTGGATCGTACAGTTGACTGGCGGTCAAACAAATTATGCGGCCATTGGCTTAAATGGATTCTTTGTCATTAGCGGATTTTTTATCTATAGAAGTTTTGATCGCAGTCCATCCATCTGGGTGTTTTTAAGAAAACGGGCATTGCGCATTTTTCCAGGCCTGTTCGTAGTGCTGCTACTATCGGTCATGATGGTTCCCTTGGTTTATGAAGGTGATGTGCCTCTTTTGCATAATAGGGATTGGTTCACCTATCTACCTTATAATTTATCGCTCTATGGTTTTCAAGGTGTGGTTTCAGGGGTTTTTGACGACAATTTTTACCACGCAATCAACGGGTCTTTGTGGACAATACGTTATGAGTTTACACTTTATCTATGTATTTCGGTCTTTTTTTTAGTTCAGGGCAATCAGCTTTTGATCCGCACAACTTTATTAATTACTAGTTTGTTAATGCTGGTAGGTTATCTGTTTTTTAAGAATCAATTAGGGCCAGTCTCACTGCTAGGCTTAGTAGGATACAACATCCTTAATCTCGGGACTTTTTTTGTGCTAGGCAGTTTACTGGGCACTTTTGTTTTTGAGCAGTATGTTCGTTGGGTCTTTATGTTGGGACTACTTGTGCTGCTAGTTGTTTCTATATATTTCAATCTTTATGACCTTTTTAAGCATGTCCTGTTCACACCATTAATATTGATGATAGGCTTTTTGACTGTGCGTGGAATAAGTAAGTTTGGTAAATGGGGCGATGCATCATACGGCATCTATATCTATAGTTTTCCGATCCAGCAGCTATTGGTGTATTATTTTGCACCTAATGTTACGGTATTAATAGGTTGGTCTGTACCCTTATCGATTATATTTGGAATACTATCGTGGCACTTAATAGAAAAAAGAGCTTTGAAATTAAAGAACAAGCCGTTCTCCGTGTATCGCAGAAAATGGCTGTCGCCTCGCTAATTCTGCGGATTTATGAGTCAATTAGTATCCATTATCATTCCTACTTATAATCGTGCGCATGTCATTGCAGAAACCTTAGAGTCGATAAGTGTTCAGACCTATAAAAATTGGGAGTGCATCATAATTGATGATGGGAGTGAGGATAATACCAAACAATTTCTAAATGATTACGTAACGTCAGACGTTAGGTTTAAATGGTTTTCAAGGCCTAAACATCTTCCCAAAGGTCCTAGCGCCTGTCGCAATTACGGCGTCAGTATATCTTCAGGTCATTACATACAGTTTTTTGATAGTGATGATATCATGCATCCAAGGCATCTAGAAATGAAAATAGCTGCTATTGGCAACAATGATTTCGTTATCTGCAAAGTTCAAAGCTTTACAGGTATTTTTAAAAAGGAGTTTTTTAAAGATGAATCATCTAAAGCAATTATAAATCTTGAAAATCCTTTTAGGGCATTTATTTTAGGGGAGTTTTTAATGTGCATGGTGGCACCACTATGGGTAAAGAGTAAACTAAAAACCTTTCTACCTTTGAGGGAAGATTTAAAAATGCTTATAGATCGAGAGCTTCATGCCAGAGTTTTGCACAGTAAGCCAGCTTTTGTGATTGTTAACATGCCCCTGATTTATTATAGGCGAGATTTAAATACCATAAACACCCGTTTTAATAAGGATGTAACGACAGGTTTAGAATCGATATTGAAAACTTTTAAAACTATTCTTTCGCTAGGAAATGACGATGAAATAAAATTATATCATCTCAAGAAAATTCTTGTCTATTTTAGAATGGCTCTTGCCCAGCGCAATATTGAGGCTGCAAGATTGTGTTTGTCATTTTGTAATCAACAAGAATTATGGTACTCTTCAAATCTGAAATTTAAAAAAATTAGAATTTTATTCTTCTTTGGTCTTTTCAAAATTTTCAAAAAAGGAGATACTCGGTTCAAGTTTTTGTATAGAGTTTAATAAGCCTCAATTAGCACGAAAATGCCTAGTGAATAATAATGAAAGACACAAAACCATCGCTGCATGATATTACTGTTGTAATTCCCAATCGCAACCGTAGCATCGCTACAGTAAAAAGGACTTTAACATATTTAAATATACAGTTGGCTCATAATGTAGTTGCCGTTGTCGTTGATTATGGTAGCGATTTGTACTATCAAAAAGAATTGAGCATTTTAGTTGAAAAATTTCCATACATCCGGTTGGAGCTCTGTCCAGTTCAACAACAACTATTTCATAAAACCAGAGCCATCAATTTGGTGCTAAGGCAGTCAAGAACCCCTTATTTTATGGTGCTGGATATGGATTGTATTTGCCACCCAAGATTTATCAAAAAGGCAATAGCGCTTGTGGAAATGTCTAGGGTTGTGAATTTTCCTTATGGTTTTTTGTCAAAAGCAGAAAGTAAATACGAAAAGTCCTTCCAAGATTATAAGATTGATTTTGTAGGAGGTTTGACGGGTACAGCTATTTTCAATACTAGCGATTTGATGAATCTCAATGGCTTTGATGAGGTCTACCACAATTGGGGAGCAGAAGATGCAGATATGTTTGAGCGCCTTGCGAAATATGGAATTAAAACAACACACTATACTGACGAATTATTGTTGCTGCACCAATGGCATGCAAAACCTTATAGGCAAAATAACAGTACATCACCCTACCATTCTTCGTTGGAAAAAATAAATCATGAATATTTTTCGCTTTCGCGAAAGCTGAAAAGAATTAAAGTCAATCAAAAAATGGATTGGGGCCTCAGTTTTGATCAAGAGCTCTATAATCAATTACGGACTCCATCAACCTCAATAGAGTTGAACTCTACTTACGAGGAGCTAACAGCCTTATGTTTTCAACTAAATGAAAGCGTATTTGATGGTGTTCTTTCGATAACCATTAAAACGTCTAGTAAAGCCAAATCTCTCAGGTCACTCATTAAATCATTATTAGGTAAGAAACAACCCAAATATTTATCTTTGAAAGTCGCCAATGAACTTATCTTGCAGACCATTATCTCTGGTCTTCGTAATCAGCCGTATACATATCAAAGAAATGATGCATATATCAGGTTTGTTATTTCGCTTCCTAAAACGAAAATGGTAAATACGTTCTGAAATGCAAAGCCATCAAGATATTCATGATTATATAATTGCTATTGAGTCCGATTTTCCTGTAGACACTTGGGTGATTGATGGCATCCATGTGTGGCCATACTTAAGAATTAAAATATATTATGCACTCATACACCAAGTAGAAGGCATTTCGGCTGATGAGATAAATACGATTACTCAGGATAAGGTCGGTGGACTCCGTAGCTATAAACTTAAGTTAGGCGAACTCTTTTATTATCTCAAATCAATTCTATCGTCTAGACGACAACCAGTCATCTTTGCTACACTAGCGCTCTATCGCATTAATTACAATGGCACATTGTTTCATAAGTTCTTTGATGCCATGATTCAATCAAATCAATTAGAACAGAAGGTTGAAATAGTTGAAATTCAGGGATCAACATCAGGATGTTACAATCAAGCTGCCATCATTGATGGCATTCGCCTACGCAATGGCTACAGAGTACGGCAAAAACTCTTAAATTGGCTTTCAATAAATGAAAAACCTTCTGAGACCTTTTACGTACCTCAGTACGATTTGTTTCTGGAGCGTCTTATAAGCGATGGCTGGATAGATATAGAAAATAATCTAGAAAGTCATTCTATAATCAAATGGGCTCAAAAGGTCAAATTTACCTCAAAAGTATATAGAGAACTTTTTACGAAAAGAAATACAAAGCGCTTTGTGACAATCAGTTACTATGGTTTTGACGACATGGCGGCCGCTTTATTTGCAGCAAACGCCTTAGGTATAGAAACGATTGATTTTCAACACGGTCCTCAAACTAATGTACATATGGCATATAGTAGTTGGACTAAAATACCCGCAAATGGCTTTAATACCATGCCTAAATTCTATTGGAACTGGGATGAAAGATCTAAGAATAACATCCAGTCATGGTTGAAAAAACCAAATGCTAGTAAAAAAGTCGGTCATCCATGGTTAGCTATGACTCAAGAGAAAAAAAGTTTTGGTGAAAACCGTGATTTTCTGTACACTCTTCAATTGATCAATCACTCAAATATCACCTATTTTTTTCCTGAGCAGCTGCTCAAAGTGATGAAGCGCGAGCGATACTCATGGATATTAAGAGTTCACCCTAGAAACACCGTAGCTGTAGATCTCATTGATGCATTTTTAGAATCTAAAAAGGTGCCGAAAAATAATTATGCAATAGAGCTCCCGTCAGCTCGGTCATTAGCCAGTTCCTTAAACGCTTGTAGAGTACATATAACCAATTATTCAGGGTGCGTACTAGAGGCAAGTATGTTAAATAGAAAATCGGTGGTAATAGATAAAACAGGATATCAATTCTACAAAAACTATATTGATGATGTCAGCATTTATTTTGTGGATAAACAAAGGCCTGATTTTTCAACTGTACTTATGGATATTCATGCAATTAGTTCTTTCAATGAGAAAAATGTGAAATTGGAAATTTTCGATCCTTTTACTGGTTTGTAATATGAAAATCTTAATGGTCTCCATGAATAATCTACACTTCCAGCGCTGGACAGACCAATTGCGAGATAGTGGTCATGAAGTGTTTTGGTTTGACATACTGGATCAGGGATATGCTTCATCTTTATCATGGATGACGCAAGTTACAGGCTGGAAAAAAGAATTCCTTAAACGTCGAGGCCGGACCTTTTTAAAAACAAAACTTCCAAAGGTTTACAATTGGCTGGAGCGTAAATATGATGTTCCTGTTGAGGTTGCCTTTGAGCGAGCATTGCTTGATATACAACCAGATGTAGTGCATAGTTTTGCGTTGTATGTGTCTGCAGCTCCTATAAAAAATGTGATGCAAGCACATGATCACATCAAATGGGCATACAGCACTTGGGGCAGTGATTTGTTTTATTTTCAGCATCAACCTAATTATCTAGCAGATATTAAACAAGTGCTTCTCCGAGTCGATTATCTATTCACGGATTGTCACCGCGATCATCAAATTGCTGTCAGATATGGTTTTCAGGGTACTTTTTTGGGTGTTTTTCCAGGTGGCGGCGGCTATGAATTGGACGATTTAAAGCAATACCAACTTCCCTTGGAGCAGCGTAAGGTTATTGCTGTAAAAGGATACCAAAATCGGTCCGGCAGAGCCATTCCAGTTTTAAAAGCACTCGAGATGATTAAGGATCAGCTCGCAGATTACCAGATCGTAGTTTTTGGAGCCGACCATGAAGATGTGTTCCGCTTTCGCGAGGTCACAGAGCGCAGTCGAAGTGAAAGCGAGATTCCCAACATCACCATTCATGGTAAGCTAGCTCACAAGGAAGTTTTAAAGCTTTTCGGTAAGGCATTGCTTTACATAGGCAATTCAAATAGCGATGGTATGCCTAACACCTTGCTGGAAGCTATCTGCTGTGGCTGTTATCCTATACAATCCAATCCTGGCGGTGCAACTGCCGAAATTATTACGGACGGTAGCAACGGTAGACTAATTACGGATTGCGATGATCCAGAGCACATTTCCTTGATCATAAAGGAAGTTTTACAATCGCAAGATCAAATTAAGCAAGCCGTGAATCACAACCTGCTACACGTTATACCATCCTTAGACAGAAACACGATAAAGCAACAAGTAGTATCAGCTTACAATTCAATTTGAGACTATCAGCACGTTAACTAAGGTTCTTTCCCTAAATTTGCCCACAACAGTCCCGTATGAAATCAAAAGGCTTTATTCCGTTACGCAAGAATTCCAAAGGGATTCCTGGCAAGAACAAGAAGAAATTATTGGGCAGACCACTTTTCTGTTGGGTGCTGGGAGAAGCCATCGCCTCTCAACTAGATCATATATATGTTTTTACAGACGATCACGATATCATTAGGTTCATAGAAAAGGAATATCACTGGACAGGTAAGGTAAGTGCAATAGAACGCAGCGCTGCAAGTGCGACCGATACCGCATCTACAGAAAGCGCGATCCTCGAGTTTATGGACACACACAAAGAACCCATCGACTTCTTTTGCCTTTTACAAGCTACATCACCTTTTACAACGGCGGCTGATATCAACAAATGCCTGCAGGCGGTAACCTCTGGTGATTACGATTCCGCTTTGACTGTTGTTAATTCACATCGATTCACTTGGAATAAAAATGGTACTCCTAAAAATTACGATGTGTTCAATCGGCCACGTCGTCAGGACTTTGAGGGTTTATTGATTGAGAATGGTGCTTGTTACGTCTCAAGTGATACCGCTTTACGCGAAAGCGGAAATAGAATAAGCGGTAACATTGCTACCATACACATGCCGGAAGATAGTCTCACAGAAATCGATTCGCTAACTGACTGGAAAATTGTGGAAGAACTGCTGGCAGCTAGGTTGAAAAAAGAAAAGAAAGCAAGCAAAATAACGCACCTAATCCTAGATGTTGATGGGGTGTTTACAGATGGATGTGTTTACTACGGCAGCGACGGCGAGCTTATTAAAAAGTTTGACATGCGTGATGGTATGGGATTAGAAATCTTACGCCAGTATCATGTCAATGTCATGGTCATGACCTCAGAAGATTCTGCGATAGTCGCCAGCCGCATGAAAAAGCTTAACATCGCCGATGTCTTTCTAGGCGTTAAAGACAAATACAGCTTACTTTCAAGAATAGCTCATGAGCGCAATCTATCATTTTCAAACATGGCCTACATAGGCGATGATGTTAATGACCTAGCAAATATTTGTGCAGCAGGCTGGTCCTTCACTCCAGCAAATGCAACCCTAACCATAAAGAATCACGCAGATGTCATTTTGAATAACGATAGCGCAAATGGCGCCATCCGTGAGGCATGCGAATTCATCATCAAATATAATATGAGGTTTCTTTGAAAGATCAAACTCTTCTGAATAGTGTATTTGGTATTGCAATTACAAAGGAAAGAAACTATGGTCTTGATATAATAAGATCATTTGCAATTCTATTCGTCGTAATTGGACATGGAGGCTATTTGATTGAACGTGAGCGTTACCAATATATTGAATGGTTCATTTTTGATGGTGTTTCAATTTTCTTTGTTTTAAGTGGATTTTTAATTGGTGGAATATTATTAAGAATTTTGTCATCAAATAATTTTGATCTCAAGACTTTAGGAAAATTTTGGGCACGGAGATGGTTGAGAACACTGCCTAATTATTTTCTTGTCTTGTGGATATTGCTTCTGCTTGAATTGATATTCAATGAGAAATTTAATGTCTGGAATAAATTTGAATATTTCCTTTTTTCGCAAAATTTATACACCGCGCACCCAGCCTTTTTTCCAGAAGCCTGGAGTCTCAGTATTGAAGAATGGTTTTATCTTACCGCACCGCTTTTAATACTCTGTTTTAATAAATTGTTCCATTTTAGGATTACGCATTCTCTATTGGTAGCGATTATTTTGATAATTTTTTTTTCAATGTCTATAAGGTTTTATCGTTATGAAATTAATTTGATTAATGATATAGAGGATTGGGATTTACTATTACGAAAACAAGTAATTACAAGATTGGATAGCTTAATGTTTGGAATGATTGGAGCCTATGTATTCAAAAACTTCAAGTCAATATGGTATAAATACAAAGTACCTTTTTTCGTAATAGGAATTCTGTTGTTTGCCACGACTAAACTTTCTTTCTTCATTGAAAATGAAGTTGGTATTTATCAATCAGTTTTTTCCTTTACTACCGTTTCCATAGGTACATTATTTATACTACCGTTTTTAAGTTCAGTAAAAAGCGGGAAAGGAATTGTTTTCAAATATTTGACATTCATTAGTTTAATATCTTATCCGATGTATTTAGTAAACTTATCCCTAGTTCAATATTGGGTTTTGAAAGCTATAAATTGGACTCAAATGAATGCCTATTTGTCTATACTTGCAAAATATGGATTATATTGGATATTGACCATTTTGATTTCATATCTGATTACAAAGTATTTTGAACAACCAATCTTGAGGTTTAGAGATAAAAGTATTAAATCCAAGGAAAAATTCTTATAATATATATTTTAGGATTTTGAATAAATACCAATAAATAATGCTCAGTAAGTACAAAGTTCCCTACACCATTGCAGAAATAGGCGGCAATCACAAAGGCGATATGGACATCGCCAAAGAAATGATCCAGATGGCTGCTGTTTTTTGCAAGGTCGATGCGGTCAAGTTTCAAAAACGTCACAACATAGAATTATTGACTACAGAGCAATACAATGCACCGCACCCTAATCCTATTAATTCGTATGGAGATACCTATGGAGCGCACCGTGAGTTTCTAGAGTTCGACGTCCATCAACATGCAGAGCTTAAAGAATATTGTGAATCGCTGGGAATCACCTATGCGACAAGCGTTTGGGATTTGACCAGTGCCAAAGAAATCGCTGGATTACAACCAGAATTTATTAAAATACCTAGTGCCTGCAACAACCATTATGAGATGCTCGAGTGGTTGTGTAAAAACTACGACGGAGAGATCCATTGCTCTACAGGAATGACCACTCCAGATGAAATTGATGAATTGGTCAACTTTTTTGAAAAGCAGGACCGCGCGCAAGATCTTGTGTTATACAATTGTACATCAGGCTATCCAGTCCCATTTGCAGATATTTGTCTACTAGACATTTCAACCTTGCTGGAAAAATATGGCGATCGGGTAAAACATATAGGTTTTTCTGGGCATCATCTTGGGATTGCTGTAGACATCGCTGCCTATACATTAGGAGCAAACATCGTTGAACGTCACTATACCCTAGATCGCACTTGGAAAGGAACGGACCACAGCGCTTCTTTAGAGCCAGCTGGAATGAGAAAGCTAGCCAGAGATTTAAAAGCAGTACACCAGGCATTGACTCACAAAACCATGGACATTCTACCCATAGAACAAGTTCAACGCGATAAATTAAAGTACCGCAAAGCCTAATCTATACCTCACTGTAAGCCCAGGCCTGTTGAAGGCGTCTCACGGAAGAAAAAGCCCACTGTCAGCCTGAGCCTGTCGAAGGCGAGTAACGAGAAAAATGCTCTTCTTTCCATCAACCTGCTTCGACAAGCTCAGCATGACATCAGGGAAAATGTCAGCCTCAGCCTGTCGAAGGCGAGTAACGAGAAAAATCCTCTTTGCTCCACCAACCTGCTTCGATAAGCTCAGCATGACACCAAGGAAAATATCAACCAGAACCTGTTGAAGGTATATTCTAAAAAAGGCAGATATTTAAAAACAATAAAATCCCTAACTTCAATCTGTCAGAAATTACTAACAGATGAAATACTTCACCGTTTACATACTAGAATGTGCTGACGCAAGTTTCTACACGGGAATCACTTCAAATCTCGCAAGCAGAATAGCGATTCATCAATCTGGAAAAACAAGAGGTTATACTAGCAGCCGACTTCCAGTAATATTGGTATGGTATAAAGAATTTATTGATGATCCCAGCCAAGCTATTATTTGGGAAAAAAGAATAAAGGGATGGAGCAGGAGAAAGAAAAAAGCTTTGATTAATGGCGATTGGGATAAAATGGTGCAGTACTCCAAGAATTATACAGAATACAATCATAAGATTGATTAACCAGAATATCCGTATATAAAAGAAAGTATTCAATTCGTTTTACGGCTACGACGACCACTTTCAGCAAGAACCTGTCGAAGGCGAGTCACAGAAGAAAAAAACCTCACTGTCAGCCTGAGCCTGTCGAAGGCGAGTGCCTAGGAAAATGCTCTTTGCATCACCAACCTCTTTCGACAAGCTTAGAATGAATACGGAAATTCTCAACCTGAGCTTATCAATGGCAAAAATGAACAGTCCAATCGAGCTTTTGTTATGATTATAAACCCCATTACCCACCAACAATTACAACGCCGATAATTCACCAAAACCTAACTCGATAAAATTTATATTTGCTGCTCAAGCAAAAGCACTTTTGGCCTTAAATACCCCACAAAACAAGAAGATTTTTATTCTGTTTCCCGACGGCGTCGGCCTGCGCAACTTTGCCTTCACGCAGTTCAAAGAGATTGGTGAGGAGCAAGGTTTTGACATCACTTATTGGAACAATACCATATTTCCACTGCAGGAAGAGTTGGGATATCAGGAAATAAAGATCGCTAGCACAAAGATTCATCCTAAAACGCCTGTGTTAAATCATGCAAGAAAAAGGGTGGAGTTATCGCTTTCGCGAAAGCGAACTAACGACAAGGTGTATCGCACGTATCGATTTCCACTACGATGGAACAGCTTAAAGAATTTGGTCAAAAGCAGCTTTGTCAAATACCATGAGAAATTCAGCGCAAGCCAAAAGGGCTGGCAACAATTAGTAGATCAAATGTATGCTGCTGAACGATCAACGCAACGCTACCTAGAGGTAAAAGCACAGTTGTCAGAACACAGGCCTGATCTAGTTTTTTGCACCACACAGCGCGCAACTCAAGCGATTGCACCTATTCTTGCGGCACAGGATCTAGGAATCAAAACAGCCTGCTGGATTTACAGTTGGGACAATCTGCCAAAAGGAATGTCAACCATCGAGACGGATTACTATTTCGTCTGGTCAGAGTTGATGAAAGCTCAGTTGTTGGAGTATTATCCTAAAACCAAACCAGAGCAAATCTTTGTCACTGGCACACCGCAATTTGAGCCACATTATGATATGGATATCTTGCTTTCGCGAAAGCAATTCTGCCAAGAACATGGTCTAAGTGAAACTACAAGGTATATCTGTTTTTCTGGAGATGACCAGACTACTTCACCGTTGGATCAATACTACCTGGAGGACACGGCTGTGGCTGTAAGAAAGCTTAAAGAAGAAGGCTTTGATATCGGTATTATTTACCGTCAGGTGCCTATTGACTTTACGGGCAGATATGATGATGTTTTGGAAAAATATAGCGATGTGATCACACCTATAGCACCTTTATGGAAACCTATGGGACAACAATGGAATCAAGTAATGCCCACTAAAGCTGATTTTGCCAGGTTGGTCAACACCTGCTACCATAGCGAGCTGGTGGTCAATATTTGCTCGAGCATGGTTTTTGATTTTGTGATACACGGTAAGCCAACCATTTATCCCAATTACGAACAGCCGCAGCTTACCAACGGAACTCGTGATATTGGACAAAATTACGAGTACGTACATTTTAGATCCATGCCAGAACGCGAGAAAAGCGTTGTTTGGGCCTTTAACAAATTGGACATCTACAAAGGAATTAAGGGAATACTATGTGGCGAGCTAAATCCCGTTCCTGTAACCAGGCAGTGGTATGGTATCGTAAATAAGCCAGAATCACCAGAAAAGGCAAGTGAGCGAATTTGGGAAGAGATTCAACAAATTATGGAAAAGTAATCATGGTAGAAACACTGTCGATAATCATACCGGCTTATAATGAGGCGAAGACCATTCACCTCATCTTGGATAAGGTAAAAGAAGTTGAACTATTGAACGATCTCAAAAAGGAGGTCATAATTGTTGACGATTGTTCAACCGATGATACGTTTAATGCCATTCGTAATTATCAAAAAGTCAATAGCAATATGGCGATCACCTATTTTCTTCAAGAAAGAAACATGGGTAAAGGCGCAGCACTGCACCGTGGCATCAAAGAAGCTACTGGAGATTATATTGTGATTCAAGATGCAGACCTAGAGTATGATCCTGAAGAATATAATCTATTGCTTAAACCTATTTTAAAAGGTAATGCAGATGTAGTTTATGGTAGCCGATTTATGGGTGGTAATCCGCATCGTATTTTATTTTTCTGGCATAGTATAGGAAATAAATTTCTGACCTTTTTGAGTAATATGATGACCGATTTAAACTTGACGGATATGGAGACTTGTTATAAATTGTTCAGGTCAGAAATTATCAAATCCTTGAATCTTAAAGAAAAACGTTTCGGTTTTGAGCCAGAAGTGACCGCAAAGATCTCCAAAATCAAAAGGATTAGAATTTACGAGGTGGGAATAAGTTACTATGGAAGAACTTTTGAAGAAGGCAAGAAAATAGGCTGGAAGGACGGCTTTAGAGCGATGTATTGTATTCTAAAGTATAGGTTATTTTGACAAACTAGAATATAAAAATCAAGAATATTAAATAGATGCACATTGCTTACCTAACCCCTGAATATCCACACGAGCGAATCGGCTCCAGCGGTGGCTTAGGTACGAGTATTAAAAACCTAGCAGAAGAATTAATTGCTTCTAAAATTGAAGTAAGCATCGTCGTTTATGGGAAGCAGAGATCTGATCATTTTAAGGAAAATGGCATCAATTTTTACATTTTAAAACAGAAGTACTACAAGGTAGGCGGTTTCTATTTTTACCGTAAGCATATCAATGCTTACTTAAATAGACTCATAAAAGAAAAAGGCATCGATCTTTTGGAAGCACCAGACTGGACGGGTATCACAGCCTTCATGAAGTTCAAAGTTCCGCTGGTGATTCGTTTTCATGGGAGTGACACTTATTTTTGCAGCATAGAAGGAAGACCTCAAAAATGGAAAAACCGTTTTTTTGAGACCAACGCGATCAAAAGAGCGCAAGCATTCATAGCCCCAACAAATTTTGCAGGTCAAAAGAGTGCAGATTTGTTTAAAATGAACTTTAATAATGTGAAAGTGATACATTATGGTTTACAGCTAGATAAATTTGAAAATCCTCATCCTGATAATTATCAGGAATTTAATCTTCTCAACATAGGTACACTCATACGCAAAAAAGGGGTTTTTCAGTTGTTGCAGATTTTTACAAAAGTATTAGATCAATTCCCTGAGGCTTCATTAACGTTGATCGGAGGAGATGCTCCCGATATTGCAACAGGTAGCTATTCTACATGGGAGCTTATGAAAGCTAGTGTTTCGGCAGATGTTCTAAGCCGTATAGATTATGTTGGTAAGTTGCCTTATAACGAGGTGCAGGAAAAGATCAAGAATGCACACGTGTGTGTGTTTCCATCACTTGCTGAAACCATGGGAATGGTTACTATAGAATCTATGGCGCTACAAAAAACAGTGGTCAACACAAACATAGGTTGGGCAAAAGACATCATCAATCATGGTGTCGACGGATTGATGCATCATCCTGATGATATAAATGGCTATATTAAATCCATCTCCAGACTTTTTGATGATGAAATGTTGGTCAAGAAATTGGGATCAGGTGCCCGCAAAAAAGTGGAGAGAAGATTTGACATTAAAAGTATTGCTTTAAGGAATATGGAGTTATACCAAAAAATAATTATACAATGATTATTCTGGAGTACAAGCAGAATAAGATATGTGCTGGACCCTATCAAGGTAAATCGGTATTACCAGCTTTGTACGATTGCGCCAGAGAAAATCCAGAAGAACCAATTGTTGTAAAAGAAAGGGATCTTGATGGAACCTTGTTTATTGAAGCCCTAGGAGAGAACCTTTCGAGAAATTTGTTCATTTCCAATCATAACCCATTAAATCAAGATTTTGGATATGTAGAGGACAGCCCTTTTCTCAAAATATCAAAAACCGTGAAGTATCCTACCTGGATAAAGGGAACATCTATTTTTTACATTCATGCGGCTTTGGTCAATCAAGTTTCCGACCAGTTATCTGCAAGTCAAGACCTTTTGTATTGGGTCAATTCGCTGGGCAAGTTGGCTCAGTCGGCTGGTGTTTTCACATACCAATTGCCATATCACCTTAGTCATAATAAACTGTCAGATTCTTTGTTGTACCAGTTCGTTCAACAACATTATAAAAGACGTTGGACCTTGCTGTTATTGCTATGCCATATACTTTATGAAAAAAGATTTCCGTGGGCCGCTTTCGCGAAAGCGCAATTTTTTAAGACTAGAAAAATCAAAATCGACGCTGTTGTTTTACAAAAAAAGGTTTTTAAGCCTGATGAGTTTGATTTAGAATATGAGATTATAATTCCCACCTTGGGAAGGCCTGATTATCTGTATCAGGTACTTAAGGATATCGCAAGGCAAACCATACAGCCAAAAAAAATAATTATCATTGAGCAAAATGCAGATTCATCTTCTAAAAGTGAGCTGTATTATCTAGAAGAAGAGACCTGGCCATTTCAGATGGACCACCAATTGATACACAGAACTGGTTCTTGTCACGCTAGAAATCTTGCCATATCCAAAACGACGGCACCTTGGGTGATGTTTTTTGATGATGACGCTCGTTTTGATAAACTTTTGTTCGAGAAAATATTTCAAACATTGAAACAAACAGGCTTAAGTGTTATAAATACTGCATACTTACAAAATAACGATCAGGATAAAGTTACCGCTATGATACAATGGAAATCTTTTGGATCAGGTTGTTCCATGGTAAACCGTGATGTGTTTGAACAATGCTCTTTTGATCTTGCTTTGGAACATGGCTACGGAGAAGACGCGGATTATGGTATGCAAATCAGAAATGCCGGTTATGATGTAATTTATACACCTCAAATTCAAATTCTTCACCTTAAAGCACCAGTTGGCGGATTTAGAAGTGAATTTATTTTTCCTTGGCAATTTGAAAAATTCAAGCCAAAACCCTCGCCGCAAATAATGTACTTCAGACGTAAAAACACCACTTTACAGCAATTACAAGGATATAAATTAGTACTTTTTTTTAAGTTCTATCGTGGTTTTGGTACTAGTAATCCAATAAAGCATTACCGCTATTTTAGAAAGGCTTGGGATCGTAGTGTATATTGGTCTCATAAATTGTCAAATGGCTTATAATACTCTAGCATTAATCATTTGCACCTATCAACGACCTGATGCAATCATACGTTTGATAGCTTCAGTAAAATCTCAATCTAGGTGTCCAGATCAGATCATCATAGTAGATGGTTCGCAAGATCAAAAAACCAAAGCTAGACTAGGTGAAATAGAAATACCATACTTAAAATACTTTCAAGTCTCTGAAGGTGATCGTGGTCTGACTAAACAGCGTAATCACGGAATCTCAAAAGTTTCTGAAGAAATAGACATTGTAGCCTTTCTTGATGATGATGTCGTTTTAGAGTCAGACTACTTCGAACGGCTATTGGAGACCTATACTATATATCCTGAAGCTATGGGTGTGGGAGGCTATATTACCAATGAGGTGGTATGGGAAAAGGCTAATCACATTGAAGAGAACGATATACGTTATTTCTACTTTGACGGCTACCGTCGTAAAGAAAGTAGTAGGTATAAGCTAAGACGTAAATTAGGCCTGGTTCAAAATGAACCTCCAGGTTTTTATCCAAATTTCGGACACGGCAGGTCTATTGGATTCTTACCGCCTTCAGGTAAAATATATCAAACTGAAACCCTGATGGGTGGAGTTTCCAGTTTTCCTTTACGCGTGCTAAAAGAGCATAAGTTTTCTGAGTACTTTGAAGGTTATGGGTTATATGAAGATGCAGATTTTAGTTTACGGCTTTCTAAGTTAGGAAACTTATATGTAAACACTGCAGCACAGTTAGAACACCACCATGATGCGTCAGGTAGACCGAATTCCTTTAAATATGGGAAGATGGTCATCCGCAATGGCTGGTATGTTTGGCGTGTCAAGAATCCCAATCCATCGTTTAACGACACTATCAGGTGGTATCAAATAACGCTATTACTCACAGGCATAAGATTTCTCAATATATTTACTACCAGTCAAAGATGGGAAGCAGCAATTGAATTTGCAGGTAGATGCCTTGGTGTTATTTCGCTGCTATGGAACAAACCTGGATCATGAAATTCTCAAGCGACATAAAAAGATATACAGACTACAGCGGTAAGTCTAAACTTCTTATGCTGCTGACCCAGCAAGGTTTATGGGCGCTGTTTTATTACAGGATTTTTAATGCGGTACACAAAGCCCAACTACCTAAATTGCTAAAAAGGATACTTTTGATTGTGGGCGTTCTATGTCAAAAAAAAGTAGAGATATTCACGGGTATAAGCTTACCACACAGCGCACAGATAGGTGAAGGCCTATATATCGGGCATCATTCTGGCATAATTGTACATCCACAGGCTGTGATAGGTAATAACTGTAATATCTCCCAAGGCGTCACGATAGGAGTAAGCGGTCGTGGCCAGTATCGAGGCGTACCAGTCATTGGCGATCGAGTCTACGTTGGGGCTAATGCCGTGGTTGCGGGTAATATTCAGGTAGGCGACGGTGTCGTCATTGGTGCCAATTCCCTTGTGGTAAAGTCAGTGGAAACAAACACAACAGTCGTGGGTGTTCCCGCGGTGAAAATAAGCGATCACGACAGTCAAGACTACATATTATGAAATTGCTTGTCATATCTGACGCTCCTATTCTTTACGATAAAGGAACTAAGCAGGCCTATGCACCTTACGTTAAGGAAATGGATCTGTGGATGTCTCACGTATCTCATACAACATTTATAGGTCCAAATGAGTTTTCTCGCCCTTTGCTCTTGAAACCCTTCGACCGACAAGACTTTGAGCTTTTACCGGTCAAAAGACTTGAATATAACAGAATAAGCACAGCAATAAAATCATTAATAAACATTCCAGGCCAGATTCAATTATTGTATAAACAAATGAAAAAGGCAGACCATATTCATCTACGGGCTCCGGGAAATCTAGCCTTTTTGGCCGGGTTGGTAGCATTATCGTTTTCGCGAAAGCGTATATCCGTAAAATATGCTGGGAATTGGGATCCTAATTCAAAACAACCTTTATCCTATCGATGGCAAAAGCGCCTCTTTTCAAGCCCAAAATGGAGTAAGAATACCAATGTGATGGCCTACGGACAGTGGAAAAACCAATCGGAAAACATAGTGCCATTTTTCACGGCTTCGTATTCTAAAACTGACAGAAAGGTATTCCAAAAAGAGTTTGTGAGTCCGATACAAATCATCTTTGTAGGTACGCTATCAAAGAACAAAAACCCGCAATTGTTGATAGAATTGATAGAAGGACTACATAAGCACGGCATTTCCGCACAAGCTCATTTCTACGGCGACGGCCCCATGATGCAACAACTAAAACAACACGCCAGAACAGTCATGGTGACTGAGCGTAGCCGAAGTCAACCCCAAAGCAACCCCAATGCCGGTTCGAGTCTGTCGACTGAGCGCAGCCGAAGTCAACCCGAGAACGTTGCAACACCTCAAAGCAATCCAGTTTCGAGCCTGTCGACTGAGCGAAGCCGAAGTCAAGTCGAGAACCGTTCAGTACCTCAAAGCAATCCAGTTTCGAGCGAGAGTCGAGAAATGGATGGTCATCAAAACACCCGTTCCTCTCAGCAAAAATCTCCCTCTCGCACTGATCGAAGTCGAAGTAAGGACAATGGGGCCTTCACCTTCCACGGCAACCAGCCCGCTGAGGTGGTCAGAAAGGCCTATAAACAAGCCCATTTTGTATTCTTAGCCTCCCAAAGTGAAGGCTGGCCCAAGGCAGTGGCCGAAGCCATGTGGCACGGCTGTGTACCTATAGCCTCACCAGTGAGTTGCGTCCCTTGGATGCTGAATAACAATGGAGATCTTGATTTAAAAACCTTATTTATAATCACTTTAGGTCAGTTTGAGCCTGTCGAAGACGGTTTAGAAGCAAATAAGCTTATAGTTAAATCAGAAACTCCAAGAGGCCTCATTTTTACTAAAATAAATCGTACCATAACCGACCTGCAATGGCTGCTGAACCACCAAGATCATTATCAAATGATGTCCCAAGCAGCACAAACCTGGTCACAGCAATACACCCTAGAAGACTTTGAAAAGGAAATCGTAAAATTGCTAAACCATCAAACCTAAAAAAACCTAAAACACAACCACTCTATATTCTATTCTCTATTCTCTATTCTCTATTTTCAAATATCAAATATCAAATATCAAATATCAAATATCAAATATCAAATATCAAATATCAAAAATCCCTAATCCCTCATACCTCATACCACATCCCTAATCCCTAATCCCTCATCCCTCATCCCTCATCCCCAAAACCATGCGCATCCTACAAATCATCGACAGTCTACATCCTGGCGGCGCAGAGCGTATGGCGGTTCAAATCGCAAACGCTTTAACGGAAAAAGTAGAGCTGTCCGCTTTGTGCTGCACTAGGGAAGAAGGTGTGTTAAAAGAGCAACTTGACAATGAAGTGGCATATAGGTTTGCAAATCGTAAAGGCAGAATAGGAATTTCAGGGATTGCCAGAATGCACAAATTTGTGCAAAACCTTAAAATTACTCATATTCATGCGCACGGGACATCCTGTTATACGGCTTTTCTATTGAAAATCCTTAATCCTCATCTGAAGTTGATCTGGCATGATCATTATGGAAATGCCGAAATGCTGGATCAACGTCCGACACGCTTATTAAGGATCATGGCAAAAAAAATGGATGCCATTATAGTCGTAAATGAACAGCTGGAACGATGGGCTAGACAATTGAAACCAAAGGGCAACGTATTTTTTTTGGCCAACTTCTCTGTCAAAGATTCAATTTTCCCTGAAACAGAAGATAGGATTCCTGGAAATCATAGTCAGCGTGTGGTTTGTCTAGCAAATTTAAGACCTCAAAAAAATCACCCAATGCTCCTAGAGGTGTGGCGCGATATTGTCTCGCTACATCCAGATTGGAGTCTGTTGCTGGTTGGTATGGACTTTCAGGATCAATACAGTCAAAATCTTCAAAAGTTTATAACTCAAAATCAACTACAGGATCGCGTATTCATGTTAGGCACGAGAACAGATGTAGCAGATATATTAAAACAGTGTCAGATAGGTGTGTTAAGTTCAAAATCAGAAGGTTTGCCATTGTCTTTGCTGGAGTATGGAAATGCAGGTCTTCCGGTCGTGGCAACAAATGTAGGCGCGTGTAAACAGGTAATAGGAGACGATGGGTTCATAGCAGAACTAGAATCACCTTCCGTTTTCAAAAAATATCTTTTGGATTTGATCAACGATCCCGCTCTAAGGTCAGAAATAGGACTTAAATTTCAAAAACGAATAGAAAAAAAGTACAGCCAGCAGCCTTACTTGACAACTCTTAGTCAAATCTATAGTTCTCTATGATCAAGGTCGAAAAGCTTTCTTATCCCATACTTATAGGGGCCCATTTGATTATGGCGCTCTTGGTCGTCTTATTACCTTTAACGTCAAAACTGTTATTCTATAGCATTACCGCTTATTTGTTTTTAAGGGTGATATCCAGCAAAGACCGCAATCAGGAAGCCTTAATGGCCGCCTGCTATTTGACCTGTTGGGAGGTTTTTCTGCGCATGACAGATGCATTGTTTTTTTATGAATTGATTAAATATTTGGTGTTGGTCTTCATGTCCATCGGGATCTTTCATAAGGGATTTTCTATTAAATCCATTCCATTTGTGATGTATTTGCTTTTGCTTATTCCAAGTATCGTAATTGCTTCGCAAGTGATTCCTTTGGGCGAAAGTCTGCGTAAAGTAATTGCATTCAACCTTAGTGGACCGGTGACTTTAGGAATAGTAGCAATCTATTGTTATCAGCGAACGATTTCATTAAATAGGTTGGAAGAGATCCTCAAATTATCCGTAGGTCCTATAGCTATGTTGACCTTATATCTATTTCTGGTAACTCCAGATATAAGAGACATTGCTACGGGTACCGCTTCAAATTTTGCAGCCTCTGGCGGATATGGCCCCAATCAAGTGGCGACCGCTTTGGGAATTGGGATGTTTATATGTTTCGTAAGATTTTTAAGGGTTAAAAATTTTACGATCAATGTGATCGACATAATCCTGCTATTAGGAATGACCTATCGTGGTTGGGTTACTTTTTCTCGTGGTGGGATTTTTACGGCGGCTATGATGATTGTAGCAACCATCTTCACCATTTTTCTTTTAAAGCGTTCCTCGTTTAGAGTAGCCATGTTGCCTAAATTAGGGGTGCTCGTCGTTGGCCTTGGAATAGCTTGGGGCTTCACATCTATGGTGACCAATGGTCTAATAGATAAACGATATGCTAATCAAGATGCGGCAGGTCGTATGAAGAAAGATTTGAGTACGGGAAGATCAGAGTTGATAAGCATCGAACTAGAAGCTTTTACAGAAAATCCCATTGCGGGTATTGGGGCTGGTCAGGTAAAATATTACCGAGCAAGAAAGGACGGTATTGTGGCGGCTTCCCACAACGAATCAAGTAGATTGTTATCAGAACATGGTGCTATTGGTATACTTTCCATATTAGTTTTGATCATTACTCCATTGATATATAGATTGTCACATAGAGGCAATATCTATTTCTATGCGTTTTTGATATTCTGGTTTGCCACCATCAATCACAGCGCGATGCGTATAGCGGCACCATCCTTTTTTTATGGGTTGGCTTTATTAAAAGTAATTAACGTGAAAAAGAAAAGTCCTAGAAGGAAACCCTATCGTTGAACGCGTTTACCTCTTGATCAAAATAGGAACACCAATATTCTTGTCTTAAGTGAAAGGTTGTAACCATAAGAGAAGTATTGATTTTCGTGCATCGTTTCTACCATCGAAGATAACTATTGGGCGTCCTAAAAATGGATAAGGAAGAAAGTCTTAGAAATTTAATCACATACAAAAACCCTTATAGAAAGCTCTATAAGGGTTTTTAAGAAGACACCTAAAGGTAAATGGAATCGTTATCTATAAGACTTCGATCAAATTAAGCACGTTATACGCCCCATTTCGTAAATCATATAAACTGCCATTCACTTCTTGACTAAAACTCATTAAAAAGAACAACATAGAGGTTCCAGAGCCAGAAGGAACGGCTTGAGGTGTCAATACGACATCAACAGGATTTACATCGTGCACCGCAATAGTTTCGGTATTGCTTAGGGAAAGGCTAAAATCCTCAGTAAGAAAGTCTACATTGGCAGAAGCCGAAAGCAGGGTCACGTGGGTGCTACCTGAGGGCGCTGCGATTTCCAATTTTGGTCTCAATTGATTCAATGTAATCACGCCAGTACTGGAATCCACCTCCATAGCGCTATAGAGAATGCTACCTAAGACCGCTTTGTTATTAAAATCAAATCCTTTCAGATAGGATTTTCCCAGATCGGTAGCTAAACCGTTGAACACCGTTCGCTCTCCTCGTTGCGAAGTGGCATCAGAGTTTTTGACAGCGCCCATGACCTTAACTAATCTAGAGGTTACCTTAGTATCCTTCGCTTCCAATAGCAATGGGCGTATGGCTGTTCGTAAGACTTTGCCGCTACGGGCAATTTCTCCAAATTCTTTGCCATTTTCACGCGTTCTGGAAAATGCAGGATCGTTGTCAATGCGCTGTTTGCTTACACCGCTTTTGGTTTTCACTAGAAAACCATCTTGGGACTTATAGAAGGTAAGCTCTCCCAGCGTTCCTTCTATTTTTAATAGGCTTGTATTTTTTGCCATGATAAAAAAATTAAATGACGAATAATGGCCAAATCTAAAGGAGCTAAAAAGTGCATTGTGAAGAATATATCAAAAACTGAAAAGGATGATAAAATCAATTAAAAGGAATAAAAAAGGGTAAAAAATATCAATAGTTACCAGTTTGCGATAGAAAAGATCAAAAATGAAAAATTTATAAAAAGGAGAATGACGTAAATAGGTATTCAATTGAATCCAATCTGCCGCTTTTAGCGGCAATACAAAATCAAATGGGCATTAACAAATAGCCTTTTTACATTAAAATAAATAAGGTTTTTATTGATAAAAATGTACAGTAAAAACGGAGTATATTGATTTTTAAAGTGTTACATATTAAAAAGGCTCTAAATTTCAATGTTAATAACCATGTGGAGAACGTCCCAAGCATGACAGTTGATTCTTCTTTTAAGCCTTCTAAATTTGTCACTGTCTCTTGATGCTTTCTCGACGATCTTATATGAATTACTCGACTAGAGTGTATGCTGCACTCGACAAACAAGTATGGAATAAGTATAGATCAGGTAGGGAATAATAAAGGGATACTAATTTAACTTAAAGCAAAAACCAGACGAAAATGAGACCAATGAACAAATCACCACACAACAAAAACGGTTATGAAATCAAACAAAGAAAAAAAAGGCCTCAAGCCAGCACCGCTATTTATTAGCATGGAACGAGTAAGGGAAGTCATGCAATGTGGCATGACTAAGGCATACAAATTACTTAAAGAAGCTCGCGACTTTAAGGACATTACAAAACGTAAGCACGTCACTTTTGAAGAATTTGCAGAATTCATGGAGATTTCTGTAGAACAATTATATAGTAGATTAAACATTACCAAAGATGCCGCATAATGCTTACCATACGGCATCACCTAGTGGTACAGATGCAGACTAGGGTTCTATACATAGGCAACCAGCTTGCCAGTAAGAATAGAACAGCCACCACCATTGATACGCTCAGCGATCTTTTACGCAAGCAGGGCTATCAGGTAAAAACAGCTTCTTCCGTCAAAAACCAATGGTTACGTGGGCTTCACATGGCCTGGGTCACGCTATTTAATAGGAACTGGGCGCAGTTCGTTCTCATAGACACCTACAGTACTCGTAATTTCTGGTATGCGATATCCATCGGATACATTTGCCGTTGGTTGAATATCAAATATATTCCCATTCTCCACGGTGGTAATTTGCCAGCAAGGCTCAAAAAGAACCCTAAAGTATTTCATCACTTTTTAAGCAACGCACACCGAGTGGTGAGTCCTAGTGATTATTTGAAATTCGCTTTCGAGGAGCGCAGCGACGAAGAAGTTCATGCTGAGCACCTGACTGGACAGGCAGGTAGTCGAAGCACGAAAGCGAATTTTAATAAAATCACAGTAATCCCAAATAGCTTAGAGCTTGAAAATTATGGTTTTAACAAGCGATCACGCGTCCAGCCGAAGCTGCTCTGGGTAAGATCCTTTGCGGAGATCTATAATCCCATGATGGCTTTGAAGGTACTGGAGCGATTACTGGAACGATTGCCTAATGCATGCCTCACCATGGTGGGACCCGACAAAGATGGATCTTTGCAACGCTGTGAACTGTATGCATTGGAAAAGGATCTACCGGTTCAATTTACGGGACTATTATCAAAAACGGAATGGATTGCTCTAAGCCGTGAGCACGACATTTTCATCAATACATCACATTTTGACAACATGCCGGTCAGTATATTGGAAGCCATGGCTCTGGGATTGCCAGTGATTTCTACAAACGTGGGTGGCATTCCAATGTTTATCAAAAATGAATCTAATGGTTTGCTAGTAGATGATAATGATGTTACTAGAATGGTAGAATCCATAATATTACTTACCAAAAATCAAGAATTAGCCAATAGAATATCGACGAACGCACACGTATTTGTAAGTAAGTTCTCATGGAATACGATCAAAAATTCATGGAATGATCTATTAAGATCTTAAAGAATATATTTGAGGTAAGAATGCTAATCCCCTAAATGGCAAATTCTAGTTCCATACATTTTGAGATTTCAGAACGCAAGGTTTTACTGCGCGTTATTGATGTGTGCGTAATTCTGTTTTCTCTTCATTTAGTGGGTTATTTTTTTGACATGAATTATTTTATGATCAACCTTGATCAATGGCTGGGATCTGTAATTCTCTGTATCTACATTCTCTTTTTTGCAACCGTTTTTGAATTATACGATCTACAAAAGGCCAGCCGAATTACCAGTACTTTACAAGGTGTTTTTTATACAGGAATTCTTACCTCTCTTGCATATTTATTGACTCCATTTCTTACACCGGTATTACCAGATAATAGATTGCAAATATTTTATTTTACCGCTACGGTTCTCATATCACTCATGAGCTGGCGATCGATTTATGTGAAGCTGTTTGCAAGTTCTAGATTTGATAAGAAAATCATCATCGTGGCAGATGCGGTGGATGCTTTGGAAATCTCCAGTCAACTGCAGTCAGCAGATCCTAATTACACCATCATAGGTTACATCAATACAGATCGTAGCATCGATATGGGATATGATGACAGGATTGCGGTATTAACCGTAGCCGAAGCAGAAGAAAAAATAAGAAAGGAAAATGTGCGTGAGATTGTCATCGCTAGTATGAATTCGGCAGGTATTACTACTCAAATCTATACGTGGCTCATAGAGTTGGTAGAAAACGGCTTTTCAGTTAGGGAATATTCACAGGTTTACGAAGAGATGACAGATCGTGTTCCCGTCAATTTTGTGGGTAAGGATTTTTACAGGTATTTCCCATTTGCGAGAAGTAATCAAAATAGACTCTATCAGGTCTACCACCGCTGTTTTGACGTCTTCATTAGCGTCATAGGCCTCATCGGTTTTGTGGTGATTTTACCTTTGGTGCTGTTTGGAAATCTGCTGGCAAATCGTGGTCCACTATTTTACTCACAAACCAGAATTGGTCGTAATCGTAAAGAGTTTGAAATTTTAAAATTCCGTACGATGATTAGAAATGCAGAGGTCGACGGTGCGCAGTTCACCGTCAAGAAAGACAGCAGGGTTACAGCATTTGGTAAGCTATTGCGCAAGACACGCTTAGATGAGATCCCTCAATTTTTCAATATCCTACAAGGAAACATGAGCGTCATCGGGCCGCGACCAGAAAGACCTGTTTTTGTCAAAAAGCTTACGGAAAAGATACCGTTTTATGAAACCAGGCATGTCGTAAAGCCAGGATTAACCGGTTGGGCACAAGTAAAAGCTAGTTATGGGGAAAGCTATGAGGACCATCTTAAAAAACTACAATACGACTTATACTACATCAAAAAACGCAGCATTTTCCTAGATATCAGAATTTTGGTAAAAACCCTTAGTACCGTTATTTTCTTAAAAGGTCAATAGTAATTGCAAAAAGAAATAGAATAATTTAACATCACTAAGTTGATTACCAACAATCAAAAAATTTAATTACCACATTACCACATTACCACATTACCACATTACCACATTACCACATTACCACATTACCACATTACCACATTACCACATTACCACATTATTTCCGCTTCATGGTTCCTCTCTTGAAAATCCCAAACAGTAAAATAAATAGGCCCATTCCCATAGCAATGCGTGCAATGTAATCACCGTGTTTAGAGTAGAAGGTAAGCTCATCAGAGAGACCAATGGTCGCTTTGATAGTTCCTTGCTCTTCATAATCTAACCGTTCCACAACGACTCCAGATGGAGCAATCACGGCACTGATTCCCGTATTGGCACTACGGGCGACCCATTTTCTAGACTCAATGGCTCTTAACCTAGCAATACTTAAATGTTGCTGGTGACCTTGTGTATTTCCCCACCAGGCATCATTAGTGATGATAGCAAGAAACTGCGCACCGTTCAGTACATAGTCGGTCACATAATCGCCATAAACTGATTCATAACATATAATAGGAGCCACCTTGGAACCTTGTGTACTCTCAAATACCGCTCTTTCCGGCTGAGTGGTTTTCGTGGCTACCGTACCGCCTAGATCGATCATGGCATCACCTAAAATAGGTTGAAGAATACTCTTGTAAGGAAAGTTCTCGACACCTACCACAAGTTTGGATTTGTGATACAAGGCAGATTCACTCTTGTCTTTTAAAAATAAGGCACTATTAAAATCGTTGTAATAAAAATCACCGTCAGCATAGTAATTGCTTTGTGTGGTTACTTTTTCTTCATCCCTAAAACGTTCCAGCATCGATATCCCACCTACATAGGAGGTGTTGGGATGCTGCGTGATATATCCTTGGAGTGCATTCACGCTGGGATCAAAAGGAACTGTGTTCAATTCTATGGATCTCGCGAGCACGGTCTCTGGCGCGATGATGATATCAGTAGAATCGGTTATTTTTTGTTCAGTTAGGTTGAGTAAGAGATTGACAATACTAGAATTATCAGTATTGTACTTTTCAGCATACGGGTCAATGTTCGGTTGTAATATGACCACCTCGCTCGTGTCGCCATCTAGCGAGTCATCGGGCTTTAGGAAAAGGGATATCAGTATTGGGATTCCAATTAAAGTCAGTGAAATGCGAGTGACTTTAACAGATACAAACAGATTGAGTTTTGTTCCGCTTTCGCGAAAGCGTTTCCACAATAAAAACAGGGAAATGTTCGTACCCCAAACCCATAAGCTACCACCAAAGGTTCCTGTGTATTCATACCACTGGATCCAAGAGGTATACTCGCTAAAACCATTGCCCAGATTGAGCCAAGGCCATGAAAAATCCCAGTGTAAGTGAAGGTATTCAAAGCCTATCCATAAACAAGCGAGAAAGGTAAGTGAGGCGCCAGTAGTCGCCTTGCGGGCAAATAGATGATAGCACCAAAATACGATTGCCATCAATAAGGAGTTGACCAATACGGCAAACCACATCCCAAATGGTGTGGAAAAATACAGCCAAGAGGTCGTGCATATATTCCACGTGAAAAACGTAATGTAAGACAATCCCAAGACCTTCCAGCCAGCAGCTTTGACCGATTGATGCCGTATTCCATACTCAACAATCAATAGCGGAATAAACGCAAAAAACAACAATAATGGAAAGCCGTAAGTAGGCCAACCTAGCCAAAATAGTATTCCCGATAATAGCGCAAGTAGAATGTTTTTAAGCATAGAGGCAAATTGTTGAAACCACTAAAATACTAGGTTATTAAGAATAGAGAACTCTTGTTTGAAGAAACCTAACGACTAAAAACCGATAGGTCCACATTTACCGAAAAGATATTGGAATACAATGCTGCACTGGAATCTCCTATATCTGTCAAGGCATAGTCCACAGATATGCCCTTGTATTTAAAGCCTATGCCTATATTGGGCTGGAAAGTGACATTGTCATTGCCGTCCAGCTGCATTTCATTCTGGAAATTTCCCATACCGGCACGCACAAAGACAAGATCTGTATAACCATATTCCAGTCCCAATGCAGGCGTCGCACTCACACTACTGCTGGATATAATGTCATTGGTTTGGATAAACCTCATATTTAGATCAACCTCGGCGGTTAGGACATGATCATAGTGAAAGGTAAATTCTCGAGAGATTCCCAGTTGCAGTTTTGGGAGCGTGATCTCGGTAGTTTCTGGGAGTTCTTGATTTTGATTGGCGACGGCACCTTGCACGGTTGCAAATTCATCCTCGTCGATGGACCAGGTGTTATAAGTGGTAGTAATATCTCTAGCCATAAGTCCAAAACTCCAGTCACCGCGTTGCATTTGCAATCCTATATCCAGTCCAAAACCTAATGAAGTCGCAAAATCACCTATGATTCTGCGTATGACTTTGACATTACCACCATAAGAAAAACCGTCCAGTTTTGACTCACGTGCATAGGACAAGGTAAATGCCCAATCTGCCGTAGAGAATGTGGATATACGGTCATAATTGATATTTCCTTGATCATCGATAAGTTGGGTGGTATTCAAGATGTCGTCGACAGAGAATCGTATCACAGAAAATGCAAAAGCACTGCGGTCGTCAATAGGCATCGCATAGGCACCATAGTTATATTGGGCGATGTTAGCAAAATAACTGGCGTGCATGAGTGATAATTCACGCTCTTCCAATTGCATCAAACCAGCTGGATTCCAGTATCCAGAATTCACGTTACCAGTTTTTGCGACCACGGCATTGCTCATCCCTAAAGCTGCAGCATCGACACCTATGTTCAAAAACTCGTTGGAATAGGCTCTTGAGGTTTGCGCTTTCGCGAAAGCGAAACTCAGCAAAGTCAGTAAAACAAGGGGAAATCTCAAGGCAGCAATGATTCTAGTGGCAAATATCCAAAGTTATCCTCTAATAACTTCATAACCTTGTGGATATTGTCCTACAACAGCTACAATTCCAGCCGATTTTTACCGCATATTTGCAAATATGAAACAATGGATTCCCAATATAATAACATTACTTAATCTGCTTTGTGGTTGCATCGCGGCTGTTTTTGCCCTTAATGACGACTTGATTACCGCTGGAATCCTTGTGGCGGCAGGAATTTTCTTTGACTTTTTTGATGGTCTTGCTGCGAGAATGCTCAAGGTAAGTAGTGAATTGGGTGGCCAATTGGATTCCATGGCAGACCTTGTTACCAGTGGTCTCGTGCCTGGTATCGCTATGTATCAGATGCTCAATGATTCGCTAGGTGTCAATTTATTTGAGGACTCTTTGTCTTTTCAAAGTGCAACTGGCGATTATGCTATCGCCCATCCATTTCTCCCATTGATAGGTTTCTTGATCACAGCAGCCAGTGCGTTGAGACTGGCGCGCTTTAATTTAGACACCAGACAAACAGATTCTTTTATAGGAGTACCGACTCCAGCTAATGCTATTTTGATTATTTCGCTAGCTATTATCGTTCAAAGTACGCATGTAGACTGGATTTATGGATTGCTGAGTAATCCATATATACTCACTGGAATTATTCTTTTAAGTTGCTATTTGCTCAATGCAGAATTGCCTTTATTTGCTCTTAAGTTTAAAAACTTTGGATTCAAGGGCAACGAGATACGATGGATATTTCTACTGATCTGTTTGGTATTGATTGCCACATTACAACTTTATGCGGTTCCTTGCATCATCGTACTTTACATCGCGATGAGTCTGTTGAACAATACGATTCTAGATAAAAAAAGGGCTTAATCAAAGATCTTTTTCTTCCTCAGCTCAAAGTTTTGACCTAGATATACACGACGTACCACTTCGTCTTCGGCGAGTTCTTCTGGATTTCCCTGTTTTAAAATTTTACCTTCAAACATGAGGTACGTGCGGTCTGTAATCGCAAGAGTTTCTTGTACGTTGTGATCGGTAATCAGGATACCGATGTTTTTCTTAGTTAGTTGTGCCACAATACGCTGAATATCTTCTACCGCAACAGGATCGACACCTGCAAATGGTTCGTCCAGCAAGATAAAATTGGGATTGGTCGCTAGGGCTCGCGCAATCTCCGTACGACGACGTTCACCACCAGATAATAAATCACCACGACGTTTGCGTCGATCAGTCAAACCAAATTCCTCCAGCAGCATATCGCGACGTTCCAGCTGTTCTTTTTTGGAAAGATCTGTCAATTGCAAAACGCCCAAAATGTTATCTTCAATAGAAAGCTTTCTAAATACAGAAGCTTCTTGCGCTAGATAACCTATACCGTTTTGTGCACGTTTGTACATGGCATATTTGGTAATATCAGTCTGGTTCAAGAAAACCTTACCAGCAGTAGGTTTCACCAGTCCTACCATCATGTAAAACGTTGTGGTCTTACCAGCACCGTTAGGTCCCAACAAGCCTACGATCTCACCTTGATTTACTTCAAGGGAAACTCCTTTTACAACTGGCCTGCCCTTGTAGGCTTTCTGTAGATTATCTGCGGTTAGCTTTTCTTGCATAGGTGACAAATTTAAGGGTTACCATTCTGAATTCTGATTTCTGAATTCATAATTTAGTAGCTTGCACTATAATACCAATAATCATGCAACTTCCTAGATTTTTAATGGGCGACCATTCTGACCATCCTGACGACATCTTTGTGATCCATACAGAATACCCAAGATTTATCATCAACCTTATTGATGACGAACTGGAATTCATAGACGATATCCAAAAGGCTGATAAAGAAGACCTAGAAGCCGAAACCAAAAATCTCATTGAAGAGGCCAGCCGCTTCTATGATGAGCAGATGGAATTCTACGAGAATGAATGATCTTAAGGAGCTAGATTGGGAAGCTACCGTTGCCTTAAACGATTGGGGTAATGATACTGTCGATCTGTTCTTTAATATCGTGACCCACAAGCTTTATTCCATTCCTTTTTACTTGGTGTTGCTGTTCTTTTTCTATAACAAATTAGGCTGGAAAAACACCTTGATAAGCGTTGTAACCATAGCGATACTCATCGCAGCCAGCGACCAGATTGCCAATCTTTTCAAAGATGGCTTTGAGCGTCTGCGACCTTTTAGGGAACCAGCATTGGAAGGTGTCATTTCAAAAGTAGGTCGCAGTGGTGGTACTTATGGGTTTTATAGCGCTCACTCGAGTAGTGCCATAGGACTGGCCACCTTTGTATGTCTTTTACTTTGGAAGTCGCAACGCGTGCTCTGTATCATTACTATCATATGGGCAATCTTGGTCGCCTATAGCCGAGTCTATCTGGGCCTTCACTATTTAGGCGACATTTTGATGGGTGCCGTGATGGGAGTTCTACTTGGGATAATTTGCTTTAAGTTGTTCGCTTTCGCGAAAGCGAAATATGGATCAACCTCTATCCAATAAACGATCTGCTGCCTCAAAAGCGGTCATTTTTTTAGACATTATCTGCTCTTCGAGATCTGCCAATTGCTCATCCATTCCAGGTTGATGGTAAAATTCAGATTTTAATCGGTCTTCAATAGTTTGATGTAGCCAGTATATTTCCTGCTGGTTTCTTCGTTTCTCAATGCCGTTGTTAGTGTTGCTATGAGATTGAAACGCCTCAATTTGCTCTAAAACATCTGTAATGCCTTCCTGCTTTAAACCGCTGGCAGTAATTACTTTTGTGGACCAGCCATGGTTTTTGGGATGTAGCAGGTGCAAGGCGTTTTTGAATTCACGTTGGGCGTGTTTGGCTGCTGTACGGTTTTCTCCATCGGCTTTGTTGATGACTATGAGGTCTGCCATTTCCATGATGCCTTTTTTGATGCCTTGCAGATCGTCACCAGCGCCGGCGAGTTTGAGTAATAGAAAAAAGTCGGTCATGCTGTGTACAGCCGTTTCGCTTTGACCTACACCAACTGTTTCAATAATGATAAAGTCAAATCCAGCGGCCTCGCAAAGTATAATCGCTTCACGAGTTTTTCGTGCAACGCCTCCCAAAGTCGTTCCCGCAGGACTAGGTCTAATAAAAGCTTGATCGCTTTTGACCAATTCTTCCATCCGGGTTTTATCGCCCAGAATGCTTCCGCGAGAAATACTGCTGGATGGATCGATGGCGAGTACGGCCACTTTTTTTCCTGTCGCAATCAAACTAGATCCTAAGGCTTCTATAAATGTTGATTTTCCAACGCCAGGAACACCCGTAATTCCTAATCGGAATGATTTTCCCGAATAGGGTAGTGCCTTTGATAAAATCGCTTTCGCGAAAGCGATATCTTCACCAGCGGTACTTTCTACTAAGGTAATGACTTGACTTAATGCGCTAATTTTTCCTTTCCTTAACTGCTCAAACAGTGAATCGATATCCACAGCCTTTTTGTGGCGACGCAGGTTGGGATTGATATGGGAAGAATTAGGCAATGGTAGGATTTATGACCTAAAGATCGCAATAAATCTGGACTAACAATCCATTTCCTTGCAGGGATCGTGGCCCCAATTTTTAAGACTGTAGCGCCAGTCAGATTCCTTGATGTCGCTACTGGGCTTTTGTGCCTTATGACGATTGATGTAGCCTATGACTTTGTTCATGTGGTCATAGTTGGTATCTGTAAGTTCGTCTTTTTTCTTGTTTTTGATCTTGATGATCTTGCGCCCCGATTTGTGTCCAATGGCCTCACCGTCGCCGCTGTCCTGACCTACACCTTTAGACTTATCTGTATCCAGCCAGTCTTCCAGTTCGCTAGGCGTCATATTTACCAGATTATAGAATTCATCATAAATCTCATCCTTGCTTTTATCGCTCATGGTTTTTGTTTTGAAGATAAGAAGTGATTTGTATGTAAACTGCTACGGGAATGTTAACAGAATAGTTTTTCTAATGATTACTGCGAGTAAACAGATTGAAATAAGATTCGGATTCGATATTAACTTCACCGTGCCAAGTACAATAATCTACATGATTACTGGATATAAAATCTACTTTCCAATTCAGGCCTTCACCATTCTCAGATTCATTTGATAAAATCTTATAATGCTCTGGTAGTTCACAGAACACATTTATGTAAATACATTTTTCAGATCTGTCATTTAAATATGGAACATACTGAAAGTAGAAATTTTCATAAAGTAGTTTAACGGTTGGGTTTTTTAAAAATTCAAACTGATTTTTATCAATTGCTTGTCTCAAAACTTGCTTTACAATAAATAAATCATTGTTTCCCATTGAGACCAATTTTGACTCTTCCACAGGAAAAAATAAATTATCAAATCTAGGTTTAGGTAAGATAGTTTCTCGATCGGATAAAAAACTATCACCTTTAAAAGAATTGTTACATGATGACTGGAATATTATCATCGCAAAGGCAGCCATGATTAACGGTATAAGTCTTTTTATCATTTCACTAATTTAGATTTTAAACTAGAAATGCCCTGCAAATTGCAAGGCACTATCTATCAAATCGATTTCGCGAAAGCGATATTAATATTTATCCAGTACCCATTCACCTTTGTTGATCAATGGAATGGCTTGTTTGTATTTACATTCCTTGGCTTCTCCAGTCATGATGTTCTTGATGGTAACTTGATCGTTACGGCCTATTTTAGGTTGGTCGCGTGTGATGGTTTCCGTGACGGGCTGGCGTTGTTGCTGGCTTGCACCGGAACCAACGGCTCTATTGCGGGCTGCCTGCTCATCGCTGTTCAAGACTTCATCTTTTGAGGTGGTCGTCTTTTCAGCTTTTTGCTCGCGGGCTTCTTGGATGGCTCTGGAATCCTGAGTGGGCAAGTCGCCTTTAAACATGAAGCCAATAACTTCCTTATTCACCTTATCAATCATCTCTTTGAACAACTCAAATGCCTCAAACTTATAGATCAATAATGGATCTTTTTGCTCGTGAACGGCAAGTTGTACACTTTGTTTCAACTCATCCATCTTGCGAAGGTGCGTTTTCCAAGCATCGTCAATGATCGCAAGCGTAATATTTTTCTCAAAGTCAGTCACTAGGGACTTACCTTCAGAATCGTACGCGTCTTTCAAATTGGTGGACACATTGAGTGTCTTGATGCCATCTGTAAACGGTACGGCAATACGCTCATAGTTGCGCTCGTCATTTTCTACCACATTTTTAATGACTGGATAAACTTCTCTAGCCGTGCGTTCCATCTTCTCTTTGTAGTGCTGGTAAGCAGCTTTGTAGATGGCAGATGTTATTTGTGGCTCTGATTTGGATTTAAATTCTGCTTCTGTCAACGGGCTACTCATGGAGAAGTAGCGAATCAATTCAAAATCAAAGTTTTTGAAGTCCTGTGCGATCTTGTTGGTCTGTGTGATATTTTCTGCAATATCATAGATCATATTTGCAATATCCACTGCAAGACGATCACCGAACAATGCATTGTAACGACGCTTGTAAATCACCTCGCGTTGGGCATTCATCACATCATCATATTCTAATAGACGCTTACGCACTCCAAAGGCGTTTTCTTCCACTTTTTTCTGTGCACGCTCGATGGACTTTGAAATCATGGAATGCTGAATCACTTCGCCTTCTTTCATTCCTAATCTATCCATGGTTTTGGCCATACGCTCAGAACCAAATAATCGCATCAAGTTATCTTCCAGCGATACGTAAAACTGTGAACTTCCTGGATCTCCTTGACGACCAGCACGACCACGCAGCTGTCTATCTACACGACGTGAATCGTGACGCTCTGTACCTATGATGGCAAGACCGCCGGCTTTTTTAACTTCTTCTGATAATTTAATGTCTGTACCACGACCTGCCATGTTTGTGGCGATAGTAATTTGTCCAGCGTTTCCAGCTTCTGCAACGATTTCAGACTCTCGTTTGTGTTGCTTTGCGTTCAATACGTTGTGCTCAATACCAGCACGTTGTAGGGTTCTGCTCAACAACTCAGATATATCCACTGATGTAGTACCTATCAATACAGGACGACCAGCTTCTTTTAATCGAGTCACCTCTTCTATAACGGCGCCGTACTTTTCTCGCTTGGTTTTGTACACCAAATCTTGACGGTCATCACGAGCAATAGGTCTGTTGGTAGGAATCTCTACCACGTCTAGTTTGTAGATTTCCCAGAATTCGCCAGCTTCAGTTACCGCAGTACCGGTCATACCAGCCAGCTTTTTGTACATTCTAAAGTAATTCTGAAGCGTGATGGTAGCAAAGGTCTGCGTGGCATCTTGAATCTTTACATTTTCCTTTGCCTCAATCGCCTGGTGCAATCCATCGCTGTAACGACGGCCATCCATGATACGACCTGTTTGCTCATCAACGATCATGACTTGTTCCTCACTCACCGTTTTGATCGCGCCCGTAGTGGCATCGCGTGTCTTTTTATCTTTAGACATCACGACATATTCTGTATCGCGTTCAAATAGGGTATAAGCCTTCAACAGCTGATTCAACGTGTGAATACGTTCTGATTTTACCGCAAACTCACGGAAGAGTTCCTCTTTCTTCTCTGCTTCTTCTTCCTTGCTCAATCCAGCGCTTTCAATGCGACCTATTTCAACACCTACTTCTGGCATTACAAAGAATTCTGGATCATCATCTCCAGATAGGAATTCAATTCCTTTATCCGTCAATTCTACCTGATTGTTCTTTTCATCAATTACAAAATACAGCTCAGCATCTACGGTAGGCATCTCGCGATTGTTGTCCTGCATGTAGTGGTTCTCTGTCTTTTGCAATAATTGCTTGATACCTTCTTCACTCAAGAACTTGATCAAGGCTTTGTTTTTAGGCAAACCGCGATACACTCTTAGCAATTCAAGTCCACCTTCTTTGGTGTCACCTTCTGCAATTAATTTCTTGGCTTTCGCCAAAGTTTGCACGAGTTCTTTTCTCTGAACACTGACAATGTTTTCTACGGGACGTTTTAGGACATCAAACTCCTGGCGATCACCTTCTGGTACAGGACCAGAAATAATCAATGGTGTACGAGCATCATCGATAAGAACGGAATCCGTTTCATCAATGATCGCATAATTATGTTTGCGTTGTACCAAGTCTGCCGTGGCGTGAGCCATGTTATCCCTCAAGTAATCAAAACCAAATTCATTGTTGGTTCCATAAGTGATATCTGCTAGGTAGGCCTTGCGACGTGCTTCAGAATTGGGCTTATGATAATCAATACAATCAATACTTAAACCGTGAAATTCAAACAATGGTCCTATCCAGGCGCTGTCACGTTTAGCCAGGTAATCATTTACGGTTACAACGTGAACACCGTTACCGGTCAAGGCATTAAGGTACACAGGCAAGGTTGCCACAAGAGTTTTACCTTCACCAGTCTGCATTTCTGCAATTTTACCCATGTGAAGAGCGGTACCTCCTATGATTTGAACATCATAGTGAATCATGTCCCAGGTAATAGGCTTCCCAGCGGCATCCCAAGAGTTGGACCAGATCGCATGATCGCCATCGAGTGTCACATAATCCTTTTCACCGCTTAACTCGCGATCTCTAGAGGTTGCAGCAACTTTGATTTCAGTATTGTGATAAAAACGCTTTGCAGTTTCTTTCATTACCGCAAAGGCTTCTGGCATGATCTCGTTCAGGACAACTTCGGCTTCTTCATAAGCCTGTTCTTGAAGTTTATCTATTTGCTCATAGATCTCTTCACGCTTGTCAATGTCCTCTTCGTTATTGGCATCTTCCTGTAAAGAAGATATTTGCTGTAATGTGTTCGCTTTCGCGGAAGCGATCTTCTCTTTAAACTCAGTAGTTTTATGGCGCAGCTCATCAATCGATAGGCCTTCCATCTCTTTTTCAAAACTCAAAGTCTTAGTGACATTGGGCTGTAGCTCTGCCACGTCTTGTTTTGATTTGTCGCCTACGAATATTTTTAAAACGGAATCTAATAGTCCCATGTGGTGTTATATAATTGATTAATAGCTATTTAAATATTTTAAATCGCTCTTGCTAAGGTCTTAAATTTAAAGCAAAAAAAAAGCCTCATTACGAGACTTTTTAAAAGTTATAGGTGTCTAGTATTCATCCTCATTCCAGAGGTAATCATCGTCTGTAGGATAGTCAGGCCAGATTTCCTGGATAGACTCATAAGAATCACCTTCATCCTCAATAGCTTGCAGGTTTTCTACAACCTCTAGAGGTGCACCGGTACGGATGGCGTAGTCGATAAGCTCATCCTTTTCTGCTGGCCAAGGCGCATCGCTTAAATAGGATGCAAGTTCTAGTGTCCAATACATAATTTTACTCGTTTATTTTTTTGCAAAAATAGACCGTTTGTCCACTTTTCCAAATTTTTTTGATAATTTAAGATTCAAGATTTTAAAGAGCGGTTAAGCTTTTGGAAATCAAATTGTTTTGTCAAAATGTAAAGTGTGATTCCTCAAGGTTGAACTAGCAGATCGTCTTCAATGAAACTGCTAATTATGATCTAATGTTTTTTAGGAATCCACTTGATCTCTTCTGCTTGTAGATCTTTAGACAACTTGCGTGCCAATACAAATAGGTAGTCAGAAAGTCTGTTCAAATACTTGATCACTTGTGGATCGATGGGCTCGCTGGTATTCAAATCCACAGCGAGACGCTCTGCACGTCTACAAACAGTCCTTGTTATGTGACAGAATGACACAGACTGATGGCCGCCTGGCAAGATAAAATGCGTCATTTGCGGTAAACCTTCTTCCATATGGTCCATTTGAGTCTCTAGTTGCGCCACGTGATCGTCAGAAATTTTAGAGATGTTGAGTCTCTCTTGGCCATTTTTGAGCAATTCCTTTTCTGGTGGTGTGGCTAGAATCGCGCCTATGGTAAAAAGGTGATCCTGTATTTCTATGATGAAGTTTTTAGTCGCATCGTCTACTGGCTGGTCTCTAAGCAATCCCATCCATGAATTGAGTTCATCAACGGTTCCATAACTGTCAATTCTCATATTACTTTTAGGGACTCGAGTGCCTCCAAAAAGAGAAGTTTCTCCTGTGTCACCGGTCTTGGTATAAATTTTCATAGATTTTAATTGATAGGAGCACCTGGAAAAATATCATCCTTGTCGTCCTTGACGACAATATCAGGATTGAGCTCCAATAGTTTTTCAATGAACTTCTCATTGTTAGCTGGGCTAATGTAGAGTTCATTGTAATTATCATATTTAACGATGATACCGTTGCGAGCAGTTGCTGGTTTCAAGCCAACCCAAAGAGTTGTGTTTTTAATTACCTGTTCAATCCTCGCGATCTTGACAGATCCTCTTATGGGACCAGACACGTATTTAAGTTCACCATCTTCCAAAACGTAATAGGTCTGAACGTAAATCCATAGCAGAAAAACAGGAACTGCCAGCATCAACAGGATACTGGGAATCCACATTGCTAGGTTTTTTTGCGTATTGCTTAAAGATGAGAAAAGAAGATAGAGCAACAATGTGGTAACAAACACAACCACAATGAGCATTAAAACTCCTTTTTTGCTATTAAATCTCATCTTTAGCTCATTGGTTTTTATTCAGCTTTAGCATGTTGCTCTACAGCATCCCAATATTCATAGGCGCGGCGCAAATGTGGTATCACGATGGTACCACCTACAAGTGTTGCAATGGATAAAGCTTCCACAACTTCTTCTTTTGATAAACCTGCCTTGTAGCTTTCTTCAAGGTGATATTTTACACAATCATCACATCGCAGTACCGTACTGGCGACGAGACCCAACAACTCTTTGGTTTTCTTGTCCAGTGCGCCTGCTGTAAAGGCATTAGTATCAAGGTTGAAGATACGTTTAAGGATTTTATTATTATCCTGAGTAATGGCGCCATTCATGCGCTCACGATACTCGTTGAATTCTTTTACTAAGTCGCTCATTTTTTATGCTGCTAATTTTCTTTTTCTGCGTGCGTCTCTCATCAAGACAAACTTTGATATATAAATACTTACTTCATAAAGTAATAACACTGGAATCGCTACGATCACTTGGCTTGCAATGTCTGGCGGTGTGATGACTGCGGCTACGATCAAAACAATCACTAGGGCGAACTTGCGCGACTTGCGCATAATCTCTGGTGTAACCAGACCAATCTTTGTCAAAAAGTAAATGATGATCGGCAGTTCAAATAATAATCCAGAAGCCAAAACAGATGCTCGAATGTAGGCGATATAACTCGCCAGGCTAGGCTCAGTCACGACTTCTGCGCTCAAATTATAAGTCACCATAAAGTGAACCGATAAAGGTGCAATGATATAGTAGCCAAAAACCACACCTATGAAGAACAATAGCGAACTCACAAAGATGAAACCGCTGCTGTACTTTTTCTCATTACTCTTAAGTCCTGGAGCAATAAACTTCCATACTTGATATAACACCCAAGGAAAAGCAATCACAAATCCTAAGGTAATGGAAGTCCAAATGTGAGCCGAAAATTCATCTGACATCTCTTTGGACTGTACTTTAAAACCGAAGTTAGGATCGCAAAAGTCACTTTCAATCCCAAAGAACCTACCTATGTTACAAAAGAAGTCATAGGTAAAGAAATCGGCACGTTTAGGTCCAAAAATGATGGTGTCAAAAACAAAATCTTTTGCAATGAACACCACAACGGCACCAATCATAATGCCCACTAGCGACCTGATAAGACACCAGCGCAATTCCTCCACGTGGTCCAGAAAAGACATGTTATTGGGGTCAACTTTCTTTCTTGCCATCTAGATAATTCCTTCTCTGATTACATCATGAATGTGAACCACACCTGCATAATGATTTTGATCGTCAATGGTCACGAGCTGAGAAATATGCTTCTCTTCCATGAGCTCGCGTGCCTGTATGGCCATAGCGTCTGCGGGAATGGTTTTAGGATTTGCGGTCATTATATCACTGGCTACTAACGAGTCGATATCCTTGCCGCTGGTGAGCATGCGTCTTAAGTCACCATCGGTTATGATGCCCAGTATTTTTTGATCTTCAACAACCACGGTCATTCCCAGCATGTTTTCTGAAATATTTACGATTACCTCACGCAATGATGTTTGTGGCATCACTTGAGGTTTTGGTCGTTGATCTGCCAGATTTTTTACTCTTAAATAGAGTTTTTTACCTAGTGCACCACCTGGATGGTAGCGGGCAAAATCTGCATCTGTGAAGCCTTTCAATTCCAGCAGGCTTATCGCTAGGGCATCACCCATAACCAGTTGCGCCGTGGTACTTGTGGTAGGAGCAAGGTTGTTGGGGCAAGCTTCCTCAGCAATAGGAGCGTGCAGTATGAAATCTGCTTCGGTACCTAAAAAGGAATTCTTATTACTGGTAATCGCGATTAGTTTATTGTCAAAATTCTTAATAAGTGGCACGAGTACCTTTATTTCTGGAGTGTTTCCGCTTTTTGAAATACAAATCACCACATCGTTTTTTTGAACGATTCCCAGGTCACCATGTATGGCATCTGCGGCGTGCATGAAAATCGCTGGCGTACCAGTGCTGTTCATGGTGGCCACTATTTTCTGTGCAATGATGGCACTTTTGCCTATACCGGTAATGATGACTCTGCCGTTTGAGGTGTGTATGTGTTGTACCGCTTTCGCGAAAGCGATATCCACACAATCTTCCAGCTCCTTAATGGCATTTGCCTCGATACGAATCGTGCGGCGGGCGACTTCCAGAATTTTATTTGTGTTGCTCAAAAGCGTTAGCTGTTTATATCGTTTGTGAGAAACGAATTTAATTGTAAATTGTAGCGAACAAAGATAAACAAAAAGGGAGCAGCCGTATGGCATTTAAGCAATCTGGATTAGAGGAAAACCTCAAAAAATACTTCGGTTTTAGTCAGTTTAGAGGACTGCAAAAAAGCGTGGTCACTTCAGTATTAAATCAGGAAGATGTATTTGTCATCATGCCTACCGGCGGTGGTAAATCGCTTTGCTATCAGTTGCCCGCACTCATGCAGGACGGTACGGCGATCATAGTTTCACCACTCATTGCGTTGATGAAGAATCAGGTGGATGCCATACGTGGTATATCAGATGATGAAGGCGTGGCGCACGTGTTGAATAGCAGCCTCAATAAAAGTGAGGTACAACGAGTCAAGGATGATATTGTCAATGGAGTCACAAAATTACTTTATGTGGCACCAGAATCTCTTACTAAAGAAGAGTACGTTGAATTCCTGAAAGATCAGAAGATCAGTTTCCTTGCGGTAGACGAGGCGCATTGTATAAGTGAATGGGGTCATGATTTTAGACCAGAATACAGAAATCTAAGACGCATCATTGATCGTATAGGTGACGATATCCCTATTATAGGGTTGACGGCAACGGCAACACCTAAAGTACAGGAAGATATCCTCAAGAATCTTCAAATACCCAATGCGACCACTTATAAAGCGTCGTTCAATAGACCAAATCTATTTTATGAAGTACGTCCCAAGACAGATCAGGTGGATGCAGACATCACGAGGTTTATAAAACAAAACGAAGGCAAGTCTGGAATTGTTTACTGCTTGTCTCGCAAACGTGTGGAAGAATTGTCGCAAGTACTTCAAGTCAATGGTATCAAAGCCGTGCCATATCACGCAGGTCTTGATGGCAAGACCAGAGCTTCCCATCAAGATAAGTTCCTCATGGAAGATGTAGATGTGGTGGTGGCGACGATTGCCTTTGGTATGGGAATCGACAAACCAGATGTGCGTTTTGTAATCCATCATGATATTCCAAAAAGTATCGAATCCTATTATCAAGAAACCGGTCGCGCCGGTCGTGATGGTGGTGAAGGTCACTGTCTGGCTTACTATAGTTATAAAGACATTGAAAAGCTTGAGAAATTCATGTCTGGCAAACCTATTGCCGAACAAGAGATAGGACACGCCTTGTTACAGGAAATGGTAGGCTATGCAGAAACGAGCTTGAGCCGCAGGCAGTTCATCCTACATTACTTTGGTGAGGAATTTGATCCAGCCACAGGTGATGGTGGTGACATGGACGATAACATGCGCAACCCAAAACCACAGCGGGAAGCCATTGACGACGTCAAAAAACTGATCGAAGTAATTGACGCGGCAGGCGAGCGTTATAAAGCGAAGGATATTGTCAAGATTCTAGTAGGTAAAAGCAATGCGATGATTACCAGTCACAAGCTGGATTCCCATGAATATTTTGGTAGTGGTAAGGACAAGGAACCAGCCTTCTGGACTGCCTTGATACGACAGGTTATGGTTGCGCGCTATATAAGAAAGGACATAGAATCTTATGGAACGCTTAAGATTACAGATGCGGGTCGCAAATTCCTAAAATCAGGAAAGACCTTCATGATGAGTGATGATCATACCTATCATCAAGAAGATTCCATGCCAGCGGGATCTGGTAAAGCAGCAGCGCTGGACGATAAGCTGGTCAAGATGCTCAAGGAACTGCGCAAAAAAGTCGCCACTCAAAAGAAAGTGCCGCCTTATGTAGTATTTCAAGATCCATCGATTGATGATATGGCCACAAAATATCCTATTTCCCTAGAAGAGATGGCAAACATCCATGGAGTAGGAGATGGTAAGGCTCGCAAATTTGGTAAACCATTTGTAGAATTGATCGCGCGATACGTAGAGGATAATGACATCACGAGAGCTGATGATCTAGTTATAAAATCTACAGGTACTAAATCTGGCAATAAACTATACTTCATAACCAGTATTGACCGCAAACTTTCCTTTGATGACATTGCAGATGCCAAAGGCATGGAGATGCACGAACTTATCAATGAGTTGGAAAGTATCGTTTTTAGCGGTACAAAACTCAACATTAGTTACTGGGTAGACGAGATGCTGGATGAGGAGCAACAGGAAGATTTACATGAATACTTCCTGGAAGCCGAAAACGACCACATCGATGCCGCCATGGAAGAGTTTGACGGCGAGTACGAGGAAGAAGAAATCCGCTTGTATCGATTGAAGTTTATTAGTGAGGTTGGGAATTAAAATCGTTCTACTCTGTCAATAGGTACTGAATATCGATAATCTCACCAGGGCTAGTGTTTCCAAAATTCAAACTTTCTTCAAAATCAGCAGTAAAGAGACAGCTGGAGTTAGCAGGTATGGAAGGACATGTCGTGGTTGCAACATTTAGAAAAATAGGACCGGTACCCGTAATATCTCCAGTGCGTATCGTTGTAATGGGTAGACCAGTTACATCTCTATCACTATTATTATTTAGCTTTATTTCAAAACGTAGTCTACTGGTGTTGTTTCCTGTGTCTGGCGTGAATTCATAAAAGATTATTTCATAAGTAAAGCCTTCTAAATACGGCGGCTCCACGACTTGCAAAGCTGTAGGTTCAGGAAAACTACAAGGAACCTCTTGTGTTGTGTTGGTGGTGTACGATTGATTACCGACAAAATAAACTTGCGGTATTGAGATGCTTTTTGTGCAATCGTCATCCGAGGATCCGCAGGAGGTTGTGGCGATCATGAGGCATAGTGCCAAAATTGTTCTGAGAAAGGTCTTTTTGTTTTTCATAGAAAACGAAGATAACGGCCGATCGCAAATATCATTAGGTTTAAAGGATATTTTTTTGCTCATTTCCAATTACGGTCTTGTAAAATGGGTTTCTGCTATCTCAAAAGCAGCTGGAATTGATGTGGTCTGAAGAATATTTCGCTTTCGCGAAAGCGAACTCATTCTATTCATTATTAGGGATTTGATACAATCTTTACCAAAGAGTTACGCAAACGATTTCGTAAATGGCACGATGCTTGGAATTCATACTATAAGCGGATGCCGAAAAGCTTATAGAGTAGGCGACACCCTAATACTATAGTCATGAAAAAAATTCTACTATTTATGGCAGCTGGTCTAATGTTGACTACTGCGCAGGCAATGGAGACATCCATAAGCGATGGACCTATCAAAGGGTACTCAAAGCGTTACAAAAAAGTGCAGCCAGTACTGTTCACTCACAATTTTATTGATTTTGCCCTCTATCCTGATGGCAGTCTGGAATTTGAGATTCCTAGATATTCAAATGCTACGGTTTTCACAAGGCCGGCTGTTGATAGACGACGCAGCGTAGGCGCGAGTCAGGGAAATGTACGTTATAATAGGTTAGGTCAAGTGACTTTGATCAATAACACAAGAGTATCGTACAATCGTGATGGTACTGTCGCTAGAATAGGCCGTCTGGATGTGGACTATTACCGCGGTATCCTTGATCGCGTTGGTGGACTTGAAGTGAGATACGATAAAAAAGGCAGATTTATCGCCGCTCGTGGTCATGTAGATGTCTATGCAGATTTAGGAAGACGTCACGATTGTACTTCCCATAATTTTGGACATTTTGATGATGGCTATGCCCATAACGATTGGGATGATGGAGTTTATTTCAAACGTGCAAAAATTAAAAAATAACTGTTTACAAACCTAAACGCCTTGTTATCCAACAAGGCGTTTTTTATTGGTGGTGGTAGTTCTAAAATTGTTTTTTAGATCACTTAACTTTGCAAACTGAAAAATTAATAGACATGCAAGACGGATTATACGCCAAACTAAATACTTCTAAAGGAGACATCCTTTTACAATTACACTACAAGAGAACACCTGGAACGGTTGGTAATTTTGTAGGACTAGCTGAAGGGAATCTAGAAAACAGCGCAAAACCTCAAGGAACACCATTTTATAATGGATTAAAATTTCACAGAGTCATTCCAGACTTTATGATTCAAGGAGGTGATCCACAAGGCACTGGTGCCGGTGATCCAGGTTACAAATTTGATGATGAGTTCCATCCAGAATTGCGCCATGACGGTCCTGGGGTTTTGAGTATGGCAAATGCTGGTCCTGGTTCCAACGGTTCGCAATTTTTTATTACTCATATAGAGACGGCATGGTTGGATGACAAGCATACGGTTTTTGGTAAGGTAGTGGAAGGACAAGATGTTGTTGATGCTATCGCTCAAGGTGATGAAATAAAAAGTATTGAAATCATTCGCGAAGGTGATGAAGCTAAAGCATACAACGCTGTAGAATCGTTCAGACAATTTACTGGAGCGGCCAAGGCCCGTGAAGAGCAAGCAAGAAAGCAGGCAGAACAAGAACTGGATGAAATTGCTGCTGGATTTGATAAAACCGACAGCGGTTTAAGATACAAGATCATCAATAAAGGATCTGGTACCAAAGCAGAGAAAGGAAAGACGGTAAGTGTTCACTACAAAGGAATGCTACCTCATGGTAAAGTCTTTGACTCCAGCTTTGAGCGCAAAAAACCGATCGATTTCCAGTTAGGAGTTGGTCAGGTAATTGCTGGATGGGATGAAGGTATCCAGTTATTGCAAGTAGGTGATAAGGCAAGATTTGTGATTCCATCACACATTGCCTATGGTAGTGCCGGCGCTGGAGGTGTAATTCCGCCTAATGCCACATTGGTCTTTGATGTAGAATTGATGGCGGTGAGATAAATATCTTTTAAGTAATTGAAGTCCCCAAGCGTCTCACGTTTGGGGATTTTTCATGTTACTATTTTTCTGATTTCTCGAGTTGGGCTTAGTATCTTTAGGGCAATTATATTTTTATGAAGTTATTAGTTGGTTTTTGTAGGGTCTTTGTCGGTATTCTTTTCATTTTTAGCGGTCTGGTAAAACTGAATGATCCCGTAGGTTTTTCTTTTAAGCTGGATGAATATTTTAGTGCAGCTGTTTTGGGATTGGAGTTTCTACAGCCTTTTGCCTTGCCTCTTGCCATTTTCTTGGTCATTCTTGAAGTGATTCTAGGCGTGATGTTGTTGATTGGATTTCAGAAGAGGTTCACGGTATGGTCACTTTTATTGATGATCATTTTCTTCACGTTTCTCACTTTTTATTCGGCATATTTTAATAAAGTGACTGATTGTGGGTGTTTTGGTGACGCTATTCCATTGACTCCATGGCAAAGTTTTACTAAGGATGTGATCTTGTTGTTCATGATTGTGATTCTTTTTATGAACGTGTCTTTAATAAGGCCATTGTTTAAAAAGTTTACGGGTATGTTGACCACCATGTTGGTTACTATAGGCTGTTTTGGAATTGCCTATTATGTTTTGATGCACTTGCCTATCATAGATTTTAGAGCTTATAAAATTGGAACGGATATTAACCAAGCCATGCAACCTGATCCAGATAGACCTGATGTGTATGGCTATGACTGGTATTATGATGTTGATGGTAAAGAAGAAATAATTACTACCAAAGGATTACCACCAGAAGGAAGACCCAATTATATTAAAGTAGAGACCAGACTTCTTAAAAAAGGTTTTGAACCGCCCATTCACGATTTTGCTATAACTTCTGAAGATCAAGGTGACATCACTCAAGAAATTTTAAGCGAGCCTAAAGTGGCGCTTTTGGTAATGTACAACCTTAATAATGCTGAAAATCGCGGGATGCTCCAGTTGTCTAAGTTTGTGAAATCTGCTAAAGCTGCTGGCTATCGAGTCATTGCTTTGAGTTCTTCTGCGCCTAGCGAGACAGATCAAGCAAAAGAAACCTATGGGCTCGATGTCAATTTTTACACCACTGATGGTACAGCTCTCAAAACAATGATACGTTCTAATCCTGGTGTGGTATTAGTCAAGAATGGCGTGATCACCGGTAAATCGCACTGGAATGATTTTGATGAGCTTAACCTATGATCCAATACCTGCTTAAAAAATTGGGGTATGCGTTTCTCACACTGTATGGCGTGGTGACTGTCGTGTTCCTGTTGTTTTATCTATTACCTGGAGATCCAGCACAGATGATGTTGGGACAAAATGAAAGCGAAGAGCAACTCGCCGCAGTGCGAGCTAAATACGGGTTTGATCAATCCTTAGGTCAACAATATGTGTACTTTCTAAATGATTTGAGTCCGCTATCCATTCATTCCAATTCAAGTAATAATTTCACCTACGATGATGGTAAATACACAGGTGTTCGTTTGATCAGCTTCTCTGGAACGAGTTTGATGATTAAACTACCTTACTTGCGGGAATCTTTTCAAAAATCTGGTAAAAAGGTAAGCCTAGTGATAGGCGAGACCTTGCCCAATACCATCATTCTGGCTGTGGTCGCAATAACGATTGCTTTGTTGATAGGCCTTGTTTTAGGAGTCATCTCTGCTTTGAATAAAGGCAATAGGGTAGATCATACCATACAGTTGGTCAGCACAATGGGCATGAGCGTGCCTAGTTTTTTCAGTGCCATCATTTTTGCATTTCTATTTGGTTACCTGTGGCATGAATTCACGGGCCTACGTATGAGCGGTAGCTTGTATGAATTGGATGATTATGGAGAAAACATGCAGTTACAATGGCGTAATTTGATTCTTCCAGCTGTCGTTTTGGGAATACGTCCATTGGCGGTCATTAGCCAGTTAATGCGCAACAGCCTGTTGGAAGTGATGAGTCAAGAGTATATTGTTACCGCTTACGCGAAAGGTCTTACTAAATACCAGGTCATCACAAAACATGCTTTTAAGAATGCACTTAATCCGGTGATCACTGCCGTGAGCGGTTGGTTTGCCAGTATGCTGGCCGGTGCCGTTTTTGTAGAGTACATTTTTAACTGGAATGGATTGGGCAAGGAAATTGTCGAGGCATTGAATACGTTGGATCTACCCGTTATAACGGGTGCCGTTTTAGTGATTTCGACATTGTTTATCATGATCAATATCTTGGTAGACTTGGTCTATGTTTGGCTAGATCCACGAGTAAAGTTGGACTAAGGTTGCTTAACCCCAATCTTATAGATAGCCGTAAAGACCATTAAGTTCAATATCTTTGAAATAAGTTTAATCGGAAGCTATGCAGCTTCAGAAAAAAATAGTCTTGAAAAATCTTTTATTGTTCGTTTTTCTGACGACATCAATTATGGGCGTTGCCCAAAGCGACGAGGTCCAACTCAAATCAGACTTTGCCAAGTATGCAAGCGCCTTAAAAAGCCGCCAATATACTCAAGCAACCTCCTATATGCCTGACAATCTCTTTGATATTTATAACAAAGAGAAGCTGGTACAGGAAATGAAACAAACCTTTGAAAGCGCAGATACTGAGGTTAAAATAAACAGTGTAGAAGTTGTGAGCATAGATAGTAAAATCGTGGATGGCAATCAGGTTTACATACCATTCCAGTTCCGTCAACAATTTGAGCTTAAATACATCAACCTATTTGATGCTACAGATGATGAGCAATCGCGAGACTCCACGACAAAATTTATCGTAGATATGCTCAATGAATCCTTGCCAGATTCATCCATACGTTTTGACAAAAAGAAAGAAGTATTTGCTATCGATAATTTGAAAAATGCGGTAGCCGTTAAGTCAACCACAGACGATACATGGAAGTTTCTAGTAATAGAACCGTCGATTAAGAATGTGATGGTTAGATTATTACCTGCAACCGTGATCCAAAAAACAAAATTATGAGAAACAACATATTAGCAGGAAACTGGAAGATGAACTGTGACCTGCCCATGACACAGGAACTTATTTTCAACATAAACAAGCAATTGCCAGAGCAGCTGGATTGCGAGATCATGGTGGCGCCATCGCACCCTTTTCTTTATGCAGCTTTCAATGATTCCTTAGAGTCGCCTATCGAGGTCATCGCGCAAAATGCTTCGCAGCATGATAGCGGTGCTTTTACCGGCGAGGTTTCTATAGACATGCTACAAAGTGTTGGAATCAAAACAGTGATCTTGGGCCATTCAGAACGTCGCGATGTATTCCTTGAAACAGATGATGTCCTTGCCGAAAAAACGCACAAAGCCATTGAAAAAGGCATGCGCGTCATATTTTGCTGTGGTGAACACCTTGAACAACGCAGGAGCGGCGAGCATTTCAAAACCGTTACAGACCAGATTGAAAAAGCCCTTTTCAAGCTTACTGCCAAAGATTGGAAACAAATCGTTATCGCCTATGAACCCGTATGGGCCATAGGAACTGGTGAAACTGCTAGCCCAGAACAGGCGCAGGAAATGCACCACCATCTTAGAAAATTTGTAGAAGATAAGTATGGAGAGAAAACCGCAGATAAGTTGAGCATCCTCTACGGCGGTAGTGTGAAACCTGCTAATGCTCAAGAAATTTTTGCCCAGCCTGACGTGGATGGCGGTTTGGTAGGTGGCGCATCGCTGGATGCAGATTCCTTTGTAGCGATCGCAAAGTCTTTTTAAATGTCAAAGATTACTGACCAGTTGTATGTGGAGTATACGTTTACCGTAGCTCCCATAGAACCGTGGAATGATGTCTTGGCAGCCCAATTGGGCACCTTGGGATTTGAAAGTTTCATGGAGACAGAAGAAGGTCTTTTGGCTTACATCCAGAAAGATTTGGATCAAGAAGATTTATTGAAGAATCTGGAAATCTTGCAAAGTGATCATGTAGATATCGCTTTCGCGAAAGCGGAAATACCACCAACCAACTGGAATCACGAATGGGAATCCAACTTCGAAGCCATCATGGTGGACGGTCGCTGTGAAGTACGAGCACCCTTTCATGAGAAACACGATGTGGATTATGACATTGTGATTGAGCCCAAGATGAGTTTTGGGACAGGCCATCATCAGACTACCTATATGATGATGGAATATTTACTGGAATTGGATTTTAAAGATCAAAAGGTGCTGGACATGGGAAGTGGTACAGGCGTTCTTGCCATACTTGCCCAGATGCGTGGCGCAAATGCCGTTGACGCTGTCGATATCGATACCTGGTGTTATGAGAACGCACTGGAAAATGTAGAGCGGAACAAAGCGGATAAGGTAACGGTGATTCTGGGTGGTGCTGAGGTGTTGCAGGACAAATTTTATGACGTGATCATCGCAAACATCAACCGCAATATCCTGTTAGTCGATATTCCAACCTATTCTAAATGTTTGTCCACAGGTGGTTTGTTACTGCTTAGTGGTTTTTATGAAGAAGACCTTGAGGCCATTGAAGCAGCCTGTTTGCAAGCTGGTCTGGAATACCAGGGACATAGAAAAAAAGACAATTGGATCGCACCAGTCTTTCTCAAAAAGTAAATTTGAGTTAAACCAATACCGTAGGTGAGCAACATTTTTTAATTTTGTATCATTATGAAAATGAGTACATACACACAAGAACTTCCAGAACTGGATGTAGAAGTAGCCGAAAAAAAAGAGAACAAAATAGTTTTGTTCAATGATGAGGTGAATACATTTGACCATGTGATCGATATGCTTGTAGAGGCTTGTGATCATACACCAATACAAGCAGAACAATGTAGCCTTATCGTTCACTACAAGGGAAAATGTAATGTCAAGACTGGCGATTACAGTGATCTAGAACCTCGATGCTCAAAACTGCTGGAAGCAGGCTTGACAGCAGAGATTCAGTAGATACTTATAATTAAAAAACTAAAAACCATCACAACCGTGATGGTTTTTTTATGGCATCAAATCGCGATCTGCTCAAAGAAGGAGCCTATCTTTTTCTCACGATCTACCAGATGGATTTCAATAATCCAGTGCCTCTGCTGGCCAGATGTGTCCAGTTCCCTTAAAGCCACGTGATTTTCTGGATGGATGTAATTGGTCTTTTCCTCACCATCCAGTTGCTCATGTGGAAAGTGTCCTATCAAATGCCCGGCAATAGGTCCGCCAAATTCCCATCCAGCTTCCTGTGCGAGCTGGACGCAGTAATTGTACAGTTCTGCGCCAGTGATTTCTGGATGTTCTAAAACGTGTTTTTGAGCTACAAACCACAAACGCTCACTATCGCTAGCCAGTCGTTTCTTAGTAGGATCATTCCCTAGCACATAAGTTCTTCCATAATCTGCTTCCCATTCTTCCAGAATAGGGCCAAAATCAAGAAAGACAATATCATCTTCCTTTACCACAAGGTCTGGCGGATTTTCATCATAGGGATGCAAGGTGTTCTCACCGGCACGAACGATGCGCTTGTGCCAGTACTTCTTGATTCCAAAAAGCTCTTCAGCCAGCTCAAATACTTGTGTGTTGATCTGTTTCTCAGTAGATCCTGCTTTGATGATGGATCGCTTTTCGATTTCTTCAAATAGCTGCGCCGCTTTTTCTTCGGCGAGTTGAAGTTGCTCTAGTGTGTTGCTCATGGTATAAAAATAGAGATTATATGGGGTTCGCTTTCGCGAAAGCGAACTCAAAATCACGCCTTAAGAATTTTCTTTGATCTGTTAAATAAAACTAATAATATCAATCATTAATAGTATTGCTATTATTTTTACCTACAAATAAATTGGAATGGATACTCTACTCAAGAACCTGAAGGTAGAAATTAATGAAAAGATCTTCCTGAAGGACCCAGAATCTTCTGATCTGGGCCGCAGGATCGTGGAACAAAGCATACAGATGATTCATGAGATGGGTTTTGAGCAATTTACGTTTAGAAAACTGGGCAAGGAAATAGGTAGTAATGAAAGTTCCATTTATAGATATTTTGAAAATAAACATAAGCTGTTGTTGTACCTTACTTCATGGTACTGGAGCTGGTTGGAATATCAATTGATTATAAAGACGATGACGATTTCAGATCCTTTGGCAAGGTTGGAAACGGCGGTTTCTATTTTGACGAGAGAAGTGGTGCAGGATATGAATTTTGGTCATGTGGATGAGGTAACTCTAAGTAAGATCGTTGTAGAAGAGTATTCCAAATCCTATTTGACCAAAGAAGTTGATGAAGAAAATAAAAATGGTTATTTCTCCATTTATAAACGACTAGTACTTAGGTTGCGCGATATGATTGTGGCGGTAAATCCAGAATATAATTATGCGGCGAGTCTTAGTAGTACGATTATAGATGGGTCATTGCACCAGCATTTTTTAAAGCGTCACTTTAAAGCCTTAACAGATTGTAATCAAGAAGTCACGGCTACTGATTATTTTCTTAACCTTATTCACCTTATTGTAAAACCAACATGAAGAAAGATAAAAACATCCTAACCTCCTGGCAACGATTGACGAGAATGCTGGAGTTGGATAAACGTGATGTCTATCAAATTTTTTACTATGCAATTTTTGCCGGTCTTGTAGGTTTATCGTTGCCATTAGGGATACAGGCGATTATTAACTTGATTCAAGGTGCGCAAATAACAACTTCATGGATACTGCTTGTGGTGGTTGTGACATTAGGAGTAGCCTTTGGTGGGGTTTTGCAATTGATGCAGATACGTATTACAGAGAACGTTCAGCAGAAAATATTTACCAGATCATCATTTGAGTTTGCCTATCGCTTCCCAAAAATTAAGATGAGTGAGCTGCGTAATTATTATCCGCCAGAGTTGGCAAATCGTTTCTTTGATACGCTTACCATACAAAAAAGCCTTTCAAAATTATTGGTGGATTATCCTACCGCGATCTTGCAGATCATTTTTGGGTTGATTCTACTTTCTTTTTATCACCCATTCTTTATCGCTTATGGCTTTCTATTATTGGGTTTGGGTTTTGTGTTGTTCAAGTTTACAGCAGACAAAGGTCTGAAGACCAGTTTAAAAGAGTCCAAGAGTAAGTATAAAGTAGCACACTGGTTGCAAGAGGTCGCGAGATCCATCATCAGTTTTAAGCTTTCTGGAAACACTACTCATGCAGTAGATCGCAATGATGAACTCACCACAGAATATCTGGAATATAGGGAAAGTCACTTCAAGGTGATTATCATACAGGCCATCCAGTTTATAGGATTTAAAGTTCTAGTAACGGCTGGTCTACTTCTTATAGGAGGTTTTCTAGTACTTAACCAGCAAATGAACATAGGTCAGTTTGTAGCGGCAGAGTTGATTATTTTGATCATCATCGGTGCTGTGGAAAAGATAATTTCAGGGTTGGAGTCTTTTTATGACATGCTTACTTCTTTAGAAAAATTAGGAGAAGTGGTTGACAAGGAACTTGAATCTACCACAGGTGAAAAGCCGTTCAAGGCAGAAGAGAATTTCAAGGTAGAGTTGGAAGATGTCACCTATACGGTAGAAAATCGCACAGCTCCTATATTGAACAACATTTCATTGAAACTCACTAAAGACTGTTCTGTTGTCATTAACGGTCCCAACGGTAGTGGAAAGTCCACTCTTTTAAGGCTCATTGCTGGAATCATTGAACCTACTGAAGGTAATGTGTATTTAAACAACACCAACCTGCGTGGTGTAAACCTCAATTATTACAGATCTAACATAGGTCAATCCATGAGTGGTGAGACTCCATTTGAAGGTACGCTACGCAACAACATCACCTATGGTGATCAAAGGATCACCGATGAGGAAATATACTGGGCTATGGAGAATGTTGGATTGTTACCATATCTCAAAATGCTTCCTTACGGACTAGAAACTCATATTTATCCAGAAGGGAAACAAATAAGTCATACCGTAGGTAAGAAGATAGTGCTCGCTCGTAGTATTATCAAAAAGCCTAAAATGTTGATTCTTAAGGATCCTTTAGATCAATTTGAACCTGAAGAAAGCGAACGCATCATGAAATTTTTGACAGATCCATCTCACGGTTGGTCTATTATAGTGGTAAGCCAGAGTCCGCGATGGTTGGATCATTGTAGTAGGGTAGTAACTCTAGAAAATGGAAGAATCATAACTGATAAATCGATCTAAGCATGTTGAATATTTCAGAAAATAAAATCATTAACAAGCTGGATTTGAATGAATATTCAGCTGGAAAGAGAGTCTTCAACAGGACCCATTTTGAATACTTCAATAGATTCCTATTTGGTTTCTCAATTGTGTTACTCATCATTTTATTCATGCCGTGGACCCAAACGGTTACCGGCAATGGAGCTGTAACTACATTGACTCCGGCACAGCGACCGCAAACGTTACAATCACCTATTCCAGGTAGGTTGGAGCAGTGGTTTGTACGCGAGGGCGATCGAGTAAGAAAAGGAGATACCATACTGCAAATAAGCGAGGTGAAAAGTGAGTATTTTGATCCATTGTTAGTAGAACGTACTGGCGATCAAATCATTGCCAAGATTAATAGTGTCAACGCCTACGGTCAAAAAGTAGAAGCATTGACACAACAAACTGGCGCGCTGGCATCAGAGCTTTTATTGAAACTCGAGCAAGCTCAAAACAAAATCAAGCAAGCACGATTCAAGGTAACCAGTGACAGTATTGATCTGGAAGCGGCTCGTACCAATATTGAAATTGCGCAACGCCAGCTGGTTCGAGAACAAACTTTGCAAGAAGAAGGCTTGAAGTCTGTCGTAGACGTGGAACAAAAACGTCTTAAACTTCAAGAAACGCAGGCAAAATTGATTTCTCAAGAGCAAAAGCTACTTCAAAGCCGCAATGAAGTCATTAACGCAAGAATCGACATTAACCGTTTAGAGCAGGAATATGCAGAGAAAATTGCCAAAGCTCAAAGTGATCGCTTCAGTGCAGAGTCTGCCCAGTTGGATGTAGCCGCCCAGGTGAGTAAACTGGAGAACGACCGTACCAATTACAGCATACGTAGTGGGATGTTGTTCATCGTCGCGCCGCAAGATGGTTACATCAACAAGGCCATCGTCTCTGGAATAGGTGAGACCTTTAAAGAAGGCGAACCGTTAGTGAACATCATGCCGGCCAACTATGACCTAGCGGTAGAGACCTTTGTCGATCCACTGGACTTGCCGTTACTTTATGTAGGCGAGAAAGTGCGTGTGCAATTTGACGGCTGGCCAGCCATCGTATTTTCTGGATGGCCCAATGCAAGCTATGGTACCTATGGTGCAGAAATCGTTGCCGTCGAAACCTTCATCAGTACAAATGGAAAATATAGAGTGCTACTCGCTCCAGACGAAACCGATTATGAGTGGCCAGATGCGCTGCGTCCTGGATCAGGTGCCTATACGATTGCGCTGCTGGACGACGTGCCGGTTTGGTATGAATTATGGCGTCAGCTCAACGGCTTCCCGCCTAATTACTACCAGCCTACAGATGCAAGTGGTACTGTTAAAACAAAGAAATAGAATGAGGTTCACGTTATTCATAGCTCTTTTAATAGTGTTGCAGGTAGATGCTGTTTCGCTTTCGCGAAAGCGAACTCAACAACAACCGCCAGTACAAGTTTTGCAGGACACTACTGTTCTCAGCTTTTCTGAGTATTTGGGATATGTCAAGCGCCACCATCCAGTTGCCAAACAAGCAGAACTGCTGCTAGACGAAGGACAAGCGAACTTGCTACGAGCGCGTGGTGGTTTTGATCCCAAAATTGAAGTCGATTATCGCCGCAAGGACTTTAAGGGAACGGAATATTATGATGAACTCTCTGGTGTCTTCAAGATTCCAACCTGGTATGGTATAGAATTCAAGGCTGGAGCAGAGCGTAATGAAGGATCCTTTCTTGATCCATCACTTACCGTTCCAGATGGTGGTTTGTACAGTGCTGGAGTTAAGGTAGACCTGGCACAAGGATTATTGATCAATGATCGTATGGCGACCTTGCGCAAGGCGCGACTGTTTGAGCAACAAACAGCAGCAGAAAGAGATCTTGCCGTCAACCAGATCCTATTTGATGCATCAACGGCCTATTTTGAATGGTGGCGAGCTACTAAGGAGGTTGAGGTATATATCGATATTTTGGATGCTGCCATTACACGAGAACGCGGCGTGATTATTAGCGCTCGCGCTGGTGATAAGGCCGCGATTGACACGGTAGAAGCCGGCGTGGCCACACAGAACAGATTGCTAGGATTAGAGCAGGCAAGAGTGAACGAGATCAAAAGCAGGTTGCAGCTTTCCAATTTTTTATGGCTGGATGGCGTGCCGGTAGAATTACAACCCAATGTCTTCCCACAACCTGATTTAAATTCGTCCATAGACGTGACGCTGGGACTTATGGGAACTAGCCTGTCAGAATTTAACGTTGAAAACCACCCTAAAATTCAGGCGCTCAACTTTAAGTTGGATCAACTGGATGTGGACCGGCAATTGAAAGCGAACAAGCTTTTGCCTAAAATTACCGTTGATTATAATTTTATCACTCCAGATTGGGACCGGCTTAATTCCATCACACAGGATAACTACAAAGCTGGATTGACTTTTGCCTATCCCATTTTTACCAGGAAGGAACGAGGAGATTTGCGCCTAGCCAAAATCAAGATTAATGACGCACGCTACGGCCTGCAATCTGAAACGCTCATTTTGCGCAACAAAGTCATATCTGTGTTTGCAGAGCTGGAAGGTTACAACAGACAGCTAGATATATCGTCCAACTTAACTACGGGTACGGCACAACTGCTTGCTGGTGAACTGCGCAAGTTTGAATTGGGAGACAGTTCCCTGTTCCTCATCAACTCTAGGGAAGTCAAGTTTATTGAGGCTCAATTAAAGCAATTAGAGGTTCAAAAAAAGTTGTTTGAATCCAAGGCTACCTTATTTAGAAGCCTGGTGATATTGCCTGAGAATCTGTAATGTAAATTTTCCTATCTCTTCTCGTTTTGCAAAGCAGGTTTTGAATCTCGCTTTCGCGAAAGCGAATACTCAAAAGATCTTTCATCTATTAAACTTCCTGAAGAACTGATTCATTCTTTGCCATCAGTTTTATGAAGGGTTTAGGAGCGTATCGAGGCATCGGTTTTTAACTTTGGTCTTCCTTAAGGCGACGATGATAAAGAGCGCCGCAATTTTGAAATCCAATCTATGAGCACCTTCTTAAAACACACTATTTTTTTACTAGTATCGGTTGCCTTTCTTGCATCCTGCAAAGAAAACAAGTCTACCGAATCTACTCAGGAAGAGTCTGTAGCAGTGGACTCCACTTCACAGATCATCACCGAAGTTGCCAGCTTCACAGGTCAACAGGTTACTGGAGTCACTCTGACCGCTGATGGGCGCATTTTTGTGAACTTTCCTAGATGGCGAGAAGGTGTGAAGAATTCCGTCGTAGAAATCAAAGCAGATCAATCCCAACAAAGCTACCCGGACGAAGCTTGGAACGCTTGGGAAATAGGACAACCTACACAAATGGATCAATTTGTAGGCGTGCAGTCGGTAATAGCTTTTGAGAATGAATTATATGTTATCGATACAAGAAGTGTCAAGTTCCAAGAGGTGCTGGATGCACCGCGCATTTACGTTTTTGATCTAGAATCTGATGAGTTGAAAAAAACCTACACTTTAGGAACTTCCAGCTATTTTCCAGATTCCTATATCAACGATTTGCGCGTTGATCCCATCAAAAACATGATTTACTTGACCGACTCTGGTCACGCAGGTTTGATCGTGATCGATCGCGAGAGCGGAAATTCTCGAAGAATTCTTAACGAACATCCATCTACCACAGCAGAGCAGTCTTATCTCACTTTTGATGGTAAAAAATGGGAAGGCACCATCAATTCTGATGGTATCGCATTGGATGCGGTCAACAATCAGTTGTATTATCACGCACTGACTGCCTACAGTTTGTATTCCATCCCAACAGATGATTTACTTACAAAAAGTGAGAAGCAAATCGATCAAAGTGTGACTGATTTGGGTACGACCGCAGCTCCAGATGGGATGATTCTAGATGCTAATGGCAATCTATATTTCGCAGATCTAGAGCACAACAAAATTCAATACAGAAAACCAGACGGTTCGATCTATACTTTGGTCGAAGGTGACAAAGTTCGCTGGGCAGACACGTTTAGTATTTACAATAATGAGTTGTATTACTCCAATTCCAGAATTAATGAGGCTACCGGTGATATTTCAAACATGACCTTTACACTTAACAAAACACCGCTGCCTACCAATAACTAATTATTGGTGCAAATAGAAATTCACAAACAACAACAATACACATATGAGTCATCTTAAAAATAAAAAGGCCATTATCACTGGTGGTAGTCGAGGATTAGGGAAAGCCATGGCCATCGCTTTCGCAAAAGAAGGAATCGACGTAGCAGTTACAGGAAGAGATGAATCTGCCTTGCAAGACACCGTTAGCGAGCTGGAAAATATAGGAGTGAAGGCCTTTTACGCGACTTTTGATGTGAGTAATCACGAAGAGGTCAAAATTGGTGTGAGCGATCTTATTAATAAGCTTGGATCTGTGGATATTCTGGTGAACAATGCAGGAATCGCAGCATTTGGTTCTTTTCAAGAGATGGAAGTTGAGCAGTGGTCACAAATCATACAGACCAATGTGATGGGAATGTATTACATGACCAAAGAAGTTTTACCGCACCTTATCGATAAAAATGAAGGAGACATCATCAACGTGAGCTCTACGGCAGGACTTTCAGGTAATGCCAATACATCTGCGTATTCTGCATCAAAATTTGCTGTCATCGGGATGTCAGAATCTTTGATGAAAGAAGTACGCAAGAACAATATTAGGGTTTGTACGCTTACTCCTAGCACCATTGCTACAGATATGACGGTAGAGCTGGGAATAGCAGATAAAGACTCAGAAGACAGCGTTTTACAACCTGAAGATTTTGCACAACTGGTAGTGGCTGGATTGAAATTGCCACGTCGCGCCGTGATGAAAAGCGCTGCGTTGTGGTCCACAAATCCATAGAGTTATTTGATTCAAACTTTTGAAATATTGACCTTAACTATTAATACTACGTCAATTAATAAATCTATGAAAAAGGCATTTCCAATAAAGATGAGCATCTTGATCATGGTCTTCATGGCTACCATTGCTTGTAACACGAGTAAAAAATCAGAGGTAGAAGCTGAAGCTGTGACAGAGGAAATCACATCACCAGTAGAAAAGTCTCCAGCTGCATACGAGGATGATAATGCCACTGTAAGTTTCAAAAACGGCCGCTGGATTAGCACAGAAGATGCTAATGCCGGTATCGAGATCAAAGATGATAAATGGATCATGTTTTATAAAGGAACAGATCAAAGTCCAGGAGATGTATACGACTATGCGGTAGAAAGAAAGCCTGCTAATGATTCAAACCCAGAGGCTGCAATGGTCACCTATTTGACGATCAGTAATTCAAATGAAACATTGGAATATGCTCTGTTAGAATACAATGAGAATTTACTTAGCTTAAGTTATTTGCCTCGTGGGAACACCTTGAATTACAAACCAGAATAACAGATTTAGCTTGCCTTATATCGATATCAAATCTGACGGAAAATCTATACAGATCTAAATACTGTCGAAAAGAACGATTCTTGAATAGAACTTAGGACAGCATTTTCATCAATGCAGATCAAGTATTGAGATTACAAAACAGTAACTAGACTTCCATTTTCTTTAATTCTTCATAGTTTCTCTTCAGCCTTCTAAGCAGAATGCCGTAGATCAGACTGTAAATCCCATAGATGATTGCGCAAAAAACGGCAAAGAATAATACCATGACCGTAATATAACCAGCCATAAAACGCACCTTGTGCTCCTGGAATTCTGTAGAGTTGATCAACTCAGAAAACTCTGGTGAATTGAATAGAAGCATTACTGCTCCAATAATCCCAAAAATCATGATGAAAATAAGGTTGTACCAGATGTACCATTTCATGGTGCGCCTGGTCTTCAAAATGTTCTTCATCAACTTGCGGGCTGGTTGATCTGCAGATATGTTTTTGTAATTGATCCAGAATCTGTAAATAAAGAATAGTACCACAACATAGCTAAAGATATAAGACCCATAATACAAGGGCTCGCCAAGGGCAGCGACATATCCCTGAACATTTTCTCCATCCATGTAGAAAATATTGATGAGCGTCAATAACACAAATTCACCTATACCTATATAAAAGATCCATTTTACGATACTGCTCGACTTTTTGGCGATCAGGCCAGTAAGCTGCTGCGCAGTATACGTAGGGTAATCGCTTTTTTGCGATTGCCATTTTGATTTTAGTATATCTAATTGATCCATACTTATGGATTTATAATGTTCGTTAATTTGGTCTTGATCCTGTTCATCTTCACTCGTGCGTTGACCTCAGTAATACCTAGCGTTTCCGCGATTTCTTTGTAATTTTTATCTTCTAGATACAGAAAGACTAGTGCCTTTTCAATATCGTTCAATTGTTTGACGGCGCCGTAAAGCAAGGTGAGTTGCTCCATGGTTTCATCATCCTCAGTGGTGTCTTCAATTTTGAATTCCACGGTGTCGTAGCGCTGTGTTTGCACACTGCGTTTTGATTTGCGGTATAGGGTGATGGCCGTGTTAAGGGCAACTCTATACATCCACGTCGAGAACTTGGAGTCGCCCCTAAATTTGGGATACGCCTTCCATAATTGTATGGTTACTTCTTGAAACAGGTCGTTGTGAGCATCTTGATTGTCCGTATAAAGCCTACAAATCTTATGGACAATATTCTGGTTCGTTTCTAACTGTTCAACAAATTCCTTTTCTAGTTGAGAACTCACTGGTTGGGTTTGGTTACAAGATTAGTATCTCAATACTTGATTGTGTTACAAGGTTAGTAAAAGATTGTTAAGCGCAAAGGGATATTGGGGTTCCTGGGTTAATTTTATAAAAAAACCAATCATGCAGATTCCTGCTAGTCAACATCCCAGAGTCGTTATTGTAGGCGGCGGTTTTGGAGGAGTTACGCTTTCGCGAAAGCTAACAGAGCACAAATTTCAAGTCGTACTTATAGACAGGCATAACTATCACACCTTCCAGCCACTTTTATATCAGGTAGCCACCAGTGGTTTGGAACCAGATTCCATTGCTTTTCCATTGCGTAGCATTGTTGATGAGACACACGACTACCTGTTCAGAATGGCGGAAGTAGAGAAAGTCAATCTTGAAAAAAACTCCATTACTACAAGCATAGGAGAGATCGATTATGATCATTTGATTCTCGCCACGGGAACCAAAACCAATTTCTTTGGGAACGATAAGATTGAGGAGAATGCACTGTCCATGAAGTCCGTTCCAGAGGCGCTGGATATAAGAAGTCTCATGCTTCAAAACCTTGAAAAGGCAACTATCACTGACGATGTGAACGAGCAAAAAAAGCTCATGCGTATCGTGATGTCTGGAGCTGGTCCTACTGGAGTAGAACTCTCTGGAGCCTTTGCGGAATTTAAAAACGGCATACTCAAAAACGACTATCCAGACATCAATCCAGACTTTATGGAAATCCACCTGCTGGATGGAGCTGATCGAGTCTTGCCACCATTTAGCAGAAAGGCCTCGTTAAAAGCGTATAAGTATTTGAAAGAATTAGGCGTTGAGGTCCATCTGGAAGAGATGGTCACCAACTATGAAGATGACATTGTAACCACTAAAAGTGGTATGCGACTGGAAACGTCAACCTTCATCTGGAGTGCTGGTGTGACCGGTGCACATCCCAGCGGCTTTGAAAAATCCATGATTACAGAAAAAGGGAACCGACTCAAAGTGGATCTTTTTAATAAAGTGGAAGGAACTGATAATGTATATGCAGTAGGTGACATTGCATTTATGAAAACTAAAGATTTTCCCGATGGTCACCCACAAGTGGCACAACCTGCCATACAGCAAGGAGACAACCTTGGAAAAAACCTAATTAGAATGGCTGAAGGTAAAGAGATGAAACCCTTTAGTTATTTTGATAAAGGTTCCATGGCTACTGTTGGTAGAAATCGTGCGGTGGCAGACATAGGTAAATTTACCTTAGGAGGTTTTCTCGCTTGGTTTGCCTGGTTGGGCGTTCACCTATACTTTTTAGTTGGAGTTCGCAATAGAATAGTGGTTTTCCTCAACTGGACCTACAATTACTTCAATTTTGATCGCGCCGCTCGATTAATTATTAGACCTTATAACAAGCGAAATCCGCAACCTAAATCGGTAAGTGAAATAGCCGAAGGAGAAGCGACAATCTAAATAGCCTTTGCTATCTTTGCAATCCATTTTAACAAGAAGAAAATAGACTTATGAGTACATATGACGTAGCAGTAATCGGTTCTGGACCAGGTGGATATGTGGCAGCAATACGCTGTGCACAATTAGGCATGAAAACCGCCATCATTGAAAAATATGACACACTAGGAGGAACTTGTTTGAATGTAGGTTGTATTCCGTCCAAAGCATTACTGGATTCTTCACACCATTATGAAGATGCTACCAAACATTTTGAAGAGCATGGTATTGAGATTCCAGGCGATATCAAGATCAACTTTGAAAAAATGATCGCACGCAAAGCAAGTGTCGTTTCTCAAACTTGCGATGGTGTTGCTTATTTGATGAAGAAAAATGAGATTGACGTCTTTACAGGAATGGGTTCTTTTGTGGACGCTACTCACATTAAAATTGAAGGCGAGAAAGAACAGACGATTGAGGCTAAAAAGATCATTGTGGCCACAGGGTCCAAGCCAGCAAATTTGCCTTTCATCACGCTGGATAAAGAAAGAGTCATTACTTCTACAGAAGCTTTGAAACTTAAAGAAATACCTAAACACATGATCATCATTGGTGGTGGTGTGATAGGGTTGGAATTGGGCCAAGTGTATAGAAGATTAGGAGCAGAGGTTACGGTCATAGAATATTTAGACCGCATTGCTGCCGCTATGGACAGCTCACTTTCTAAGGAATTGATGAAAGTGATGAAAAAGCAAGGTGTCAAATTCCACCTATCCCATGCGGTTAATAAAGTAGAGCGCAATGGTGATGAGGTGACCGTTACCGCCAAAAACAAAAAAGGAGAAGAAGTAGAATTCAAGGGTGATTATGTCCTTGTTTCCGTAGGGCGTCGTCCTTACACAGATAAGCTGAATGCTACCGCTGCCGGTATCAAGATCAACGAGCGTGGACAGGTAGAAGTGGATGAGCATATGAGGACTAACGTCGATAACATCTATGCCATAGGTGATGTGGTACGTGGTATCATGTTAGCTCACAAGGCCGAAGAAGAAGGTGTTTTTGTCGCCGAAACCATCGCAGGTCAAAAGCCTCACGTGAATTACAATTTAATTCCCAATGTAATTTATACTTGGCCAGAAGTCGCCAGTGTTGGTAAAACCGAGGAAGAACTAAAAGAAGCTGGAGTGGAGTACAAATCGGGTCAGTTTCCTATGAGAGCATTGGGCCGTTCCAGAGCGTCAGGAGATACTGATGGACTCGTCAAGATCCTGGCAGACAAAGCCACAGATGAAGTTCTAGGCGTTCATATGATAGGAGCACGCGTTGCAGACTTGATTGCCGAGGCTGTTACCGCCATGGAGTTTAGAGCAAGTTCTGAAGATATCGCTCGCATGTCCCATGCACACCCAACCTATGCCGAAGCCGTCAAGGAAGCTGCACTCGCGGCGACTGAGGATCGTGCCATTCACGTTTAAAAGCACATGTATAAATAGATAGACCAGCCGGCAATATTGCCGGCTGGTTTGTTTTTATTCGTTTTGTTAATTCTTTTACGGTTTGTTTAACAAAGGGTCTAAAACTGATATGCGTTTTTCGTACGTAGTTATTTCAACAACCTAATAAACCAATGAATTCTAGATTTTCACCTAAAAAGAATGCTCCTTCTGGGCTTCTTTTACTCTTCATTTTATTTTCAAATCTCATTTTTGCCCATCCCATTACCGGTACGGTTGTGGATACAGAGGATCGACCCTTAAAAGATGTTTATGTCCTACACGTCAAAACTGGAAAGCACACGCATACTAATGTTAAGGGCTATTTCATCTTAAATGATGTGGATGAAGGTGATGAATTGCGATTTTCAAAATTGGGGTATTCCGCTTTCGCGAAAGCGATAACAGATGAATCTGAAGTGCTTCAGATTATCCTTGAGGAGGCGCCCATAGATTTAGATGCTATTAGCTTAACCAATGATGTTGACGTGCTTAACACTATCACGAAAGCCGATCTTGAAGTGAATCCGGTGACATCATCTCAAGAAGTTTTGCGAGCCGTGCCAGGTCTTTTTATAGGACAACATGCTGGTGGCGGTAAGGCAGAGCAGTTGTTTCTAAGAGGTTTTGATATTGATCACGGTACAGACGTTGCCATAAGTGTCGACGGTATGCCAGTGAATATGGTGTCCCATGCGCATGGACAAGGCTATGCAGACTTGCACTTTGTCATCCCTGAAACCATTGAGAACATCTCTTATGGAAAAGGTAGCTATGATAAAGCGGTTGGGAATTTTGCTACGGCTGGACATGTGGATTTCCGTACGATGGATTATGTGCGTGAAAATGTAATCAGTTCAGAAATTGGTGATTTTAATTATCAGCGTTATGTGGGATTGGTTCAGGTGTTGGATAATAGCAATACCAGCGCTTATGTAGCTACAGAATATTTGACATTTGATGGGCCGTTTGATAGCCCACAAAATTTTGATCGCATCAACTTATTCGGGAAACTCAATTACATATCTGATAATGGTAATGAGTTGGGCGTAAGTATCTCGCATTTTGATAGTGAATGGGACGCGAGCGGACAGATCCCGCAACGTGCTGTGGATCGTGGTTTGATAGGAAGATTTGGCGCTATTGATGATACAGAAGGTGGCGAGACCTCACGCACCAGTGTCAACATCAATTATGACATGCAGGTGAGCGATAACGAAACCTTCAGCACTCATTTGTATTATTCTAAGTACGACTTCCTTTTGTTCTCCAACTTTACGTTCTTCCTAGAAGATCCTATTAATGGTGACCAAATCAGACAACGAGAATCTCGTGACCTGGCTGGGCTTGATGCGGCTTATACCTATACAACCCAGTTAGCCGATTATAAGCTAGATTTAACCGCAGGAATCAGGTTACGCAACGATCGTACAGAAGGTAGTGAGTTATCACGCACGTTGAATAGACGCACGACCTTAGAGAATATTCAGCTAGGTGATATTAACGAAACCAACACTTCTGGATTTGTAGGTGCTACCTGGTACGTGAATGATTTCTTGATTGATGCTGGATTGCGATTGGAACGATTCAAGTTCACGTATAAAGACGCGCTGACCACTTTATACGATACTCAAGCACAAACTGAAACAGCATTGTTGCCCAAGCTGAATTTCAACTACCGAGTGAATGAAGACGTTCAATTATACTTCAAAAATGGCGTTGGTTTTCATAGTAATGATACTCGTGTGGTGCTACAAGAAACAGCAGACGATATTTTACCTAAATCCTATGGATCTGATTTAGGAGCCATCTGGAAACCTACCAACAGAATTATTGTGAATGCTGCTTTATGGTATTTATTCCTGGAGCAAGAATTTGTCTATGTAGGTGATGCAGGTATCGTAGAGCCTAGCGGTGAGACAGAGCGTTATGGCTATGACCTAGGATTAAGGTATCAACTTACAGACCACCTTTTCTTTGACGGTAATTTAAACTATGCTCACGCTAGAGCTATTAACGAACCTGATGGCGAAGACTTGATCCCATTGGCTCCTAAGTTTACGTCTACCGGTGGTTTGAGTCTAAAGGATTGGAATGGTTTCAATGCTGGATTTAGATACCGTTATATTGGTGATCGTCCTGCAAATGAAGACAATAACATTGTTGCAGAAGGTTATTTTGTATCTGACTTGAATGTAAATTACGATATCAGTAACAACCTGAGGTTAGGCGTTGCGGTTCAAAACTTATTTGGTGTAGAGTGGAATGAAACCCAATTTGCTACAGAATCAAGACTTCAAAATGAAGCTGCACCCGTGGAAGAAATACACTTTACACCAGGAACACCATTCTTCATTAGAGGTTTGTTGCAGTATAGATTCTAAACCTCAGGAGATTAGTAATTAGAATCACAAGCGTGATCTGGAATGTACTACCGATTTTTGTCTAGAGTTCATGGTGTTGATGGAATCCCAATTACATTTGCATCGTGAACAATTCTAGAACTTCCTATAGCTTCTCTATCTCTGATCAGGCTACGTTCAAAAACCAGCTATTGCGCTTCTTTGAAAAGGAAGAATTCTTGGTTTTTTTGGATAGTAATGAGGCGGAATCGGCTACTTACAGTTGTTTGTGTGCTGTAGGAGCGATAGATCTATTGCGATGTGCCGCAGGAACCGCTTTTGAGCAATTACGCCATTTTCAAGAAGAGCATGAAGATTGGATGTTCGGTTATTTGGGGTACGATCTGAAAAATGAATTGGAACCACTTACCAGCCAGAATCCAGACGCCTTAGAATTTCCAGATTTGCAATTCTTTGTTCCTCAAATGGTGATGGAGATAGCGCTCGATCAGGTCACTTTCCATACGTATGAAGAGGATCAAATTGAAATCAGCAATCTGTTTGAATCAATACGCAATCAACCAGCTAGTGAACCTAAAGAATACCGTTCCCAAAATAAACTTCAAGCCACTGATTCCAAATCAGCTTACCTAGAAAAAGCGCAATCCTTTTTAAGTCATATACAGCGCGGAGACATCTATGAAGCCAATTTGTGTACACAATTTAGCGCCGCGGATGTAAAGCTGGATGCTATACAAGCTTATCAGGATTTGAATCAAAGCAGTAGACCACCGTTTGCAGCTTACGCAAGATTTCATGATCACTATATCATCAGCGCCAGTCCAGAGCGTTACTTAAAGAAATCTGCTGGTGAATTGCTTTCACAACCTATCAAGGGAACGGCCGCACGTTCCAGCGACCAAGCGACGGACGAGCAGCTTAAAAACGAATTGCTCAAGAATCAAAAAGAACGATCTGAAAACGTCATGATCGTTGACTTGGTCCGTAATGACTTGTCTCGAGTGGCCAAAAAGGGAAGTGTAGAAGTTTCAGAACTTTTTGGGTTGTATTCTTTCCCTCAGGTGCATCACATGATCAGTAGTATTACGGCACAGCTGGACGACCAGCATACAGGAGTTGATGCCATTAAGGCTACTTTTCCCATGGGCAGCATGACGGGCGCACCTAAGATCAGTGCCATGAAAATCATTGAAAAAACAGAATCCTTTAAACGTGGTGTCTACAGCGGTGCGGTAGGTTACTTCAAACCGTCTGGAGATTTTGATCTTAATGTGGTCATACGCACCCTACTTTACAATGCCCAGAAAAGGACAGTTTCCCTAAGTGTTGGTAGTGCCATCACCATAGCCGCAATTCCTGAATATGAATATCAGGAATGTCTTGTAAAAGCAGCTGCATTGATGGAGGTTCTCAAGTCCCAAGGCATAGCTTTTTCTTAGATTTGCAGCATGCAAGATGCTTTTGTTGAACATGTAAGATCTAACTTCCCGCAATTGATGCAAGGCTCGTATTTGCTGGCCATCAGTGGTGGTTTGGACAGTGTTGTTTTGGCACATTTACTCCACCAGGCAGGAATAAAAGCGCAATGGGCACATTGCAATTTCAATCTACGTGCTGCGGAAAGTGATGGTGATGAACAGTTCCTCAAAAAAATGGCAGGCGATCAAGCAATTGAACTGCACACTACCTCTTTTGAGACCAAAAAAATATCTGCAAATCGAGGTATTTCCACTCAAATGGCCGCCAGGGATTTGCGATATGAGTGGTTTGCGCAACTGCAACAAACCTATCATCTGGATGGTATCCTCACGGCACATCACCTGGACGATCAAATCGAAACGTTTCTAATCAATTTAAATCGCGGCGCTGGACTCGCTGGCCTGCAAGGAATTCCTGCGATCAACGAGTCTGTGATACGACCGTTGCTGCCTTTTACCAGACAGCAGATTTTGGAATACGCGCAGCAGCATGATTTGAAATGGCGTGAAGATTCCAGCAATGCCAGTAACGATTACCAGCGCAATCAGTTGCGTAATGAGGTATTGCCGCTTCTACACAGCGCGCTTCCAGATTTGAGAGCTCATTTCCTCAAAACCTTGTCCTATCTCAAAGATGTTGAAAGTATTGTGGACGATGCGGTAGCACGCTTTCGCGAAAGCGTAACAACTACCAACACCACTGCATTTGAAATACATCTGGATGAGGTAAAAAAGGTGGATGGATTTGCTAAGTATCTGTTCTATTTGCTACAGCCTTATGGTTTTATCAAGATGGATGAAGTCCTGCATTTGATGGACGCCGAAACCGGTAAACAACTGCAGAATGACGATTATATCTTGCTGAAAGATCGGGATTTATTGAGGTTAGAGTTGCGTAAGGATCCCGTAACAGCAACCTGGTATCTATTACCTGAAACTACATCAGTATCTATTGATCAGGCGCAGCTATCGGTAGAAACCCATCATGTGGATGATCCTATGGATTTTGTCAAGGCGCACATGGGTAAAAATGTATTGCTGGTAGATACGTCACGGCTGGAATATCCGTTAACTTTACGGGTATGGAGGCCAGGCGATAGGCTGGAACCTTATGGCATGAGTGGCTCGCAATTAGTGAGCGATATATTAATTAATGAGAAAGTTTCCCGATTGGATAAAGAACGATGTTTTGTTTTGGAATCGGGTGACAAGATTTTATGGATTGTTGGTTTGAGGTCCAGTAGGCATCATGCCATTACAAGATCGACTAAAGAAATTAAAAAGATTACATGGGTTATTTGAAAAATGTATGGTTGGTACTTCTAGTATTTGTTGGTTTTTTGTCCAGTGCTCAACTGTCAGATCCTGCCAGTTGGAGTGTTGAGGTCAACGATTTAGGAGAGAACACCTACGAATTGGTCTCAACGGCACAGCTAGATGCGGGCTGGCATATTTACTCTCAATTTTCGGTAGGTGCCGGTAATATTCCAACCGAGTTTCGGTTTTATGAAGCTGATAATAGATTCGAACTTTTGGGAGCCAATCAAGAAATTGGCACTTATAAAGAATATACAGAGGTTTTTGAAGCCGACGTCTACCAATTCAAGGACTTTGCCGTCTTTAAGCAGAAGGTAAAATTGCTAGACACCAGTGTAGATTATATCCTGGCTGAAGCTATTTATCAAGCATGTGACGATGAACGCTGCCTGCCGCCATCTCCAGAAATGTTGATTTTTAAAATCAATCCCGACGCAGTCGTTGGAGCAGAGGTTGCTTCCATCATTGACAATTATTACGATAACGACATCGAGCCACTGGTTGCACAGGCACCTGATTTATCTAATTTAAAAGAAGCCAAATCCAAAGAAGAGACCACTCCAACCGATGTACCGTTTAGTGATGATATTGAAAAGGATAATGAGAATGACCTGACGACCATTTTTGTTTTGTGTTTATTGGCTGGATTTGGAGCCTTATTGACACCATGTGTTTATCCTATGATTCCCATGACGGTTTCATTTTTCACAAAGCAAAATGAAAAGAATACTAAAGGTAAGTTTCAAGGCATCCTTTACGGATTTTTCATCCTATTGATCTATGTGCTGTGCAGTATGCCATTTCATCTATTTGAATCCATCTCTCCAGATGTGTTCAATGAGTTTAGTACCAATCCCTATTTGAACATCTTCTTCTTTATCATTTTTGTGGTCTTTGCGATTAGCTTTTTTGGTGCTTTTGAGATCACTATGCCTAATTCACTTATCAATAAAGTAGACAAGGCCTCTAGTGTAGGCGGTGTGATAGGCATCTTTTTTATGGCCTTGACGCTGGTACTGGTTTCCTTTTCATGTACAGGTCCCGTGATTGGTAGCGTGTTGGGAAGCGTGCTGTCGTCTGATGGTGGTGCGACCGCTTTAAGCGTTGGGCTAGCAGGTTTTGGGTTTGGACTGGGAATACCATTTGCGCTATTTGCCTTGTTTCCCAGTTGGTTGACCGCCTTGCCTAAATCTGGAGGATGGCTCAATACCGTAAAGGTTTTCTTGGGCTTTTTGGAGCTGGCATTTGCCTTCAAATTCTTATCCAATGCAGATTTGGTCTGGCAAGCAGGTTGGTTGCAACGAGAACTTTTTATAGCGATTTGGATTGCCATTTTTGGAGCCTTGGCGATTTATTTGTTCGGGAAGATACGCTTGCCTCATGACGATAAAGATCAGTCGATCTCTGTAGGTCGTTTGCTGTTGGGAATTTTATCGCTGTGTTTTACTTTGTATTTGATTCCTGGATTGTGGGGTGCGCCGCTCAAGTTGATTAGTGGTTTCCCACCACCAATGACCTATAGCGAGTCTCCTTATGGGTTCTCTAGCAATGCCAGTACTGCTCAAATAGAGATTCCGGACGGCGCGCATTTAGGTGTTCATGACATCATCACCTTTGACGATTATGAAGAAGGACTTGCCTATGCCAATGAGGTAGGCAAACCTGCTTTAATTGATTTTACGGGTTGGGCGTGCGTCAATTGCCGTAAGATGGAAGAACGCGTATGGGGCGAACCGGTGATCAAGGATCTACTCAAGAATGATTTTGTTCTGATATCCCTTTATGTGGACGAGCGAGCAGATCTTGAGAAAGAAGAACAATATGTTTCTGAAACCACTGGTAAAAAAATCAGGACTATAGGCAACAAGTGGAGTGACTTCCAGATCGAGCGGTACCAAGTGAATGCTCAACCCTTCTACGCGATTGTAGATCAAAATGGGAACGACCTGGTTGAGCCCGTCGGGTACACTCCAGATGTAGAGGAATATAAAATCTGGCTGGAATCTGGCCTTAACAAATAATCAATTATGAGAAAGACGGTATTTCTGGCGATCATTCTAATCTTAGGTTCTTGTAAGAATGATACTGATAGTCACGCTTTCGCGAAAGCGGAACAACTTAAAATCTCCCAAGAGTTCAATAACTGGCTGGAAGCACAATTCCAAAAAGACCTTGCAAGAGATCCTGAAATGCAAACCCAGATGGGTATCAAAACGGACTATGGCAAGTGGACCGATATCTCAAGTGCCAGAGATCTAGAGGATAAAGAGCTGGCAGAATCCCGACTCAAATACTTGACCAAGGAAGTGGAAGAACAGGCACTGGAAGGTCAAGACCTTTTAAGTTATCGACTGTATAAGCGCGAGCAGGAACAAAAAATAGCAGATTATGACTATCGCTTATACAGCTATCCTGTCAACCAGATGCACGGTATGCAGTCTGAAGTACCGGCATTTTTGATCAACATGCATCAAATAGCCAGCGAGTCTGATGCACTGGCATACATTGAGCGTTTTAAAGGTATCCAGCCGCTGTTTGAGGAGTTGACCAACAACCTGTCGTTAAGAGAAACAAACGGCATCCTGTTACCTCGATTTGTATTTGAAAAAGTACTTAAGGATTCCCGTAATGTGATCACTGGTGCACCGTTTAGCGATTTTGGCGATAAGAGTACGCTTGCAGCAGACTTTGAAGATAAAATAGACAAGCTTGATCTAGACACTAAACGAAAAGAGGAATTAAAAACTATGGCAGATGAGGCCTTGCTGCAGCACGTGATGCCGGCTTACGAAAACTTGATCACGTTTCTTACAGATCAACAGCAGCGAGCCACTGGAGAAGATGGAGCTTGGAAATTTCCTAAAGGAGCAGAGTTTTATCAACACGCTTTAGATAGAACCACCACCACAAATATGACGGCTGACGAGATCCATGAATTGGGTCTCAAAGAAGTAGAGCGCATTCACAATGAGATGCGTGAGATCATGAAACAAGTCAAATTTGAAGGAACCCTTCAAGATTTCTTCAAATTCATGCGTGATGATGACCAATTCTATTATTCGGATACTGATGCCGGCAAGAAAAGGTACTTGGGTGAGGCTACCGCTAAGATTAATGCCATGAAGGCAAAACTTCCAGAATTATTCCACACGCTTCCTGAAGCTGACATCATCGTAAAGGCTGTGGAACCTTTTCGTGAGTCTAGCGCTGGCAAAGCATTTTATCAGCAACCTGCTACTGACGGCAGTAGGCCTGGAACTTACTATGCTAATTTATATGATATGAAAGCTATGCCTACCTATCAGATGGATGCATTAGCTTATCATGAAGGTATTCCTGGACACCATATGCAAATTGCCATCGCACAAGAACTGGACAGTATTCCTGAATTTAGAAAGCATTCCTTTTACACGGCCTATGTAGAAGGTTGGGGACTTTACTCAGAGCTGATCCCGAAAGAAATAGGCTTTTACAAAGACCCATACAGTGATTTTGGAAGACTCGCTATGGAATTATGGCGTGCCTGCCGCCTTGTGGTGGATACCGGTATTCATTCCAAAAAGTGGAGTAGAGAAGAAGGTATTGAATATTATATGGCAAATACACCTAATGCCGAAAGTGATGCCATTAAAATGGTAGAGCGCCATATCGTGATGCCATCTCAAGCAACTGCTTACAAAGTAGGAATGAACAAGATCCTGCAGTTGCGAGCCAAAGCTCAAAATGCACTAGGTGAAGATTTTGATATTAAAGATTTCCACGATGTGGTACTCACTAATGGCTCCTTGCCGTTAAATATATTAGAGGAATTGGTTGATGAATATATTGAGAGGACTAAATAATCCTATTTAAACACCTTGATAAAAAATCCTTCCTAGGATTGTTTCAGGTAAAGGAAGCTTAGTTCCCGTTTAAGTCATGATTACCTTTAAGTCGTCGCTTTTTAGGTATTCTGATCCATGCCTTTACCTGAATTGGCTCTAGCTGTATTTTATCAATTCTTGGCTGTAATTTAGGAGAGATAACTATCGACTCTGCATTCACTTTTACGAGTTGGGATTAAGCAATCGATAAAACTTAAAAGAGCAGAATCTATAAAGCTATAGCTGTCCATCTCTCAACAAACAAATAGGTACGTTTCCATACCTGTTCTATTACTTTTATATACTTGATCCATACTCTTTAGTCGAGTATTAGTCGAATAACAGTCGAATAGCAGTCGAGTAATAGTCGAGTCACCCATACACTCCTCATACACTATCCCCTAAGTATCTCCCTAGTATCTCCTAAGTATCCTCCTAATATTTTAATACCAAATATTAGTATTTACAGATACCTGCAATTCATGCGAATCACTTTTGTGTTTGATTTGAAGTGATCTATGACTTCAAAAGAACGCTGGTTTATGAAGCTTTAAATGCGGGAATTGAGATCAAGATAAATCCAGAAAGTTGAATCGTGATGAGGCGTTTATTCTGATGAGGCTGTTGATTCCATTACATTTAAAACATAAAAAAGGGCTACCAATCGGTAGCCCTTTTTATATATAACTAAATTAGAATTAGTTGTTCACTTGGAACTTTACTCTTCTTACTAATTGTCTTGCAGGAGAACTAGACTTCTCAACAGAAGCATCTTCACCGTTACCTTCGTAGGATAATCTACCCGCATCAACTCCAGTTGCTACTAAGATATCATTTACCATCTTCGCTCTACGCTCAGATAAGTCTTGATTGTATTCATCAGATCCTAGTTCGTCAGCATAACCTGTCAAAGTTGCAGAAGCACCTGGGTTATCCTTCATATAAGTTGCCAGGAAGTTGATAGAAGATAAAGAATATTGAGTTGGCTTAGTGCTGTTGAACTCAAAGTATACGTTTACGTAACCATCGTTGATCAATTTCTCAATCATTCCGTCAGCGTTACCATCAGCACCATTCGTAGCACCTTTCATTGCATATCTTGCATCAAGAGCAGATTCCATATCATCTGGAATACCATTCTTATTAAGATCTAGAGCACGACCTTTGGTATCTACACGTACACCACTTTCAGTAGTGTTATCACGGTCTAAATAATTTGGCACACCATCTTGATCATCGTCAGCATTGTTCGTTTCAAGAATAGCCACTCTACCTTCTAGGTCGTCTAATCTTGAGTCTACACTGTTATCGTACCAGTCTGCATGCACTTCGTTACCACCTAGGTAAAAAGAAGCCCCTACTGAGGCGTTTACCAAGAATCCGTCAAATCCTTTAAGAACTTGTGGTTGTGTTCCATCAAATGTTCTGTCTTGTCTCACATGGCCAAAAATCGAAAGATCACCAAAAAGAGCAATTCTATCAGACAAACGCAGCTGAGGAGTAATTCCTACGGTAAAATTCAACATTTGATCCATATCTTCAATATCCAACGGCTCTTGATATTTTAAACCAGTAACACCCATACCTCCATGAGCTAATAAGCCAAATCTATTTGTCCATTCTTTAAAGCCTAGAAAATTTCCAGCATTCACCACACCTTCTAGAGAAACTCTATAAACCTGTGTTTCAAAAGGCCTACTTTCGTCATCACCTTCTATACGACCATAGCCACCTTCAAGGCTGAAACCAAATTTATCGTTGATCATGTAACGTACGCCCAGATCAGCTTGGCCAAAAGTAGGAGTGTTGGTAAAGTAACCTCCTGCAAACGGACGTACTGGTTTATGAACTCCTACGCCAAAGTCAATCGACCATTGATTATAAGGTATCACTTCACGATCTGCAGTGCGATCATCGTCCATCATAGTGTCTTGAGCCATAACGGCTGCTCCACTCAATAATAATACTGAAAATAATAATTTCTTCATTGTAAGTTTTTTTTTGCTTTCAGGAAGCAAATATATAATTGTTAAAATAAATAGGAAGCTAAAATGATGCTAAAAGAAGTATTTAACTATTATTTGTCTTCTGGTTTGTCAATTTCCGATTTAAACGCTCAAATTTTATTGAAATCCAAATTGTTAAACAGCTTTTTAGAGATATTCTTATCGAAGAAATAAGGAGTACTTAAAGATTTGTGTTTTAAACAAACTTTAAAACCTTTGGAATAAAATTGTTACGGTTGGTTTTAGTTACCGTTCCTTATTAGCGTTCACGATTTTAAAACAAGTTTTAAATGGCAACACTGTAATAGCAACTTCATATTTGGATAGCGTTCAGATGATGTAGATCAAGCTTAAAAACGTATCATCCATAATATATGTCGATAATGCCTTAATTTTGAACTTTTAAATCTATACAGTGTCATCTAATGGAACATCATAAAGTTGGTTTTTATTGATGATTTTAAATATTTAAATTTAGTATGAAAATTAAAAACATCTGCTGCATTGGAGCTGGCTACGTAGGAGGACCTACCATGTCGGTTATCGCAGCAAAATGTCCAGATATTAAAGTCAACGTCGTTGATTTAAACAAGCAGCGTATTGCAGCGTGGAATGAGACCGATTTAGACAAGTTACCTATTTATGAGCCCGGACTCTCAGCGATCGTTGCCCAAGCTAGAGGTCGCAATCTATTTTTCAGCACTGATGTTGATCAAGCGATTTTAGATGCCGATATGATTTTTATTTCGGTTAACACGCCCACTAAGACCTATGGTATAGGGAAAGGAATGGCGGCTGACTTAAAATATATCGAGCTTTGCGCTAGACAGATAGCAGCCGTAGCCAAGACGGACAAGATTATAGTGGAAAAATCCACATTACCTGTTCGAACGGCAGAGGCTCTAAAATCTATCCTTTCCAGTACTGGAAATGGAGTAAACTTTCAAGTCTTATCCAACCCAGAATTTCTTGCAGAAGGTACCGCCGTACAAGATCTATTGCAGCCTGATAGAGTTTTAATAGGTGGTGAGCGAACTGAGGAAGGTGAGGTTGCTATGCAAGCCTTGCACGATGTATATAATAATTGGATTCCAAGCGAGCGTATCCTATTGACTAATGTATGGTCCTCAGAGCTTTCTAAACTTACCGCAAACGCTTTTCTGGCGCAACGCGTATCAAGTATCAATAGTCTGAGCGCTCTATGTGAGGCTACGGAAGCTGATGTGGATGAAGTCGCACGTGCCATAGGGCAAGATTCTAGAATAGGTCCTAAGTTTCTAAAGTCAAGTGTAGGCTTTGGAGGCTCCTGTTTTCAAAAGGATATTTTGAATCTGGTTTATTTATGTCAAACTTATGGCTTGCAAGAAGTAGCTGACTATTGGCATCAGGTCATTAAAATGAATGACTATCAAAAACGACGCTTTGCCCAAAAGATCATCAGCACTTTATATAACACCGTCAATGGTAAGAAGATTGTGCTTTTAGGTTGGGCTTTTAAAAAGGACACTAACGACACTCGGGAGTCAGCTGCCATATACGTAGCCGATTATCTTTTGAGTGAGATGGCAGAACTGGTCGTTTATGATCCTAAAGTAACCGCAGAACAGATCTATGCAGATCTCGATTACCTAAATACAAGAAATGAATCTGAAAACAGAAACTTAGTTACCGTGGCTAACAACTATGATCAATTGTTTGATGATGCACATGCCGTGGCAGTCATGACCGAATGGGATGAATTTAAGGAGATTGATTGGCAGCATGTATTTGACCAAATGCTCAAACCCGCATTTATATTTGATGGGAGAGCTATTCTGGATATGCCAGCTCTGGAGGACATTGGATTTAAAAGTTTTGCCATAGGTAAAGGGTGATCGTTTTCTTGTCTGTCGAGAGGCAAGCGAGAAATCAAATCAAACAACACAATAGCATCGCTGACTAAATTCCAAAAGTGGATTAGCTGGATTCGAAGATTAATTTAAATTATGAAAGTAGCTTTAATTACAGGAGTCACAGGCCAAGATGGAGCCTATTTGAGTGAGTTTTTGCTTAAAAAAGGATATACCGTTCATGGGTTAAAAAGGAGATCCTCTTTATTGAATACCGATCGAATTGATCATTTATACGAAGATCCTCATGTAGAGCACCAGCGCTTTATACTCCATTATGGGGATATGACTGACAGTACCAATCTGACCCGATTGATTCAAAGTATCATGCCAGACGAGATCTATAATCTAGCAGCCATGAGTCATGTCCAGGTCTCTTTTGAAATGCCGGAATATACCGGTAATGCTGATGGGCTAGGGACCTTACGAATCCTGGAGGCCGTAAGGTTGCTGGGATTGGAAAAGAAAACTAGGATTTATCAAGCCTCCACTTCAGAGCTATATGGGAAGGTCCAAGAAGTACCTCAATCTGAAACCACACCTTTTTATCCTAGATCACCTTATGCGGTCGCCAAAATGTATGCCTATTGGATTACGGTCAATTATAGAGAAGCCTATGGCATTTATGCCTGCAATGGTATTCTGTTTAACCACGAGTCGCCTATACGAGGTGAGACCTTTGTGACCCGCAAGATTACCCGTGCCGCCGCCCGAATTGCTTTGGGTCTTCAAGATAAATTCTACATAGGTAACCTGGACGCCCAACGCGATTGGGGACATGCTAAGGATTATGTACGCATGATGTGGATGATTTTGCAAGCCGATGAGCCAGAAGATTGGGTGATCGCTACTGGAACTACTACAACAGTTCGGGATTTTATACGTATGGCATTTAAGGAAGTAGGAATGGAGTTGGAGTTTAAGGGTACTGGCGTTGATGAAAAGGCCTATATCTTATCATGTTCAAATCCTGATTATCAGCTAGAGAAAGGTCATGAGATTCTGTCGGTAGATCCAAAATACTTCAGGCCTACAGAAGTGGAGTTATTGATAGGAGATGCAACTAAAGCCAAAGAAAAATTAGGCTGGGAATGCGAGTATCAATTGCCTGAATTGGTTAAGGACATGATGAAAGGTGATTTGAAACTAATGCAAAAGGATCAATTCCTCAAGGATAATGGATATGACACGTTGAACTATTTTGAGTAATTCGCTATACTTCGACTCCGCTCAGTACGACGTCGCGCCTGCCTGTCGGCAGACAGGAAAGCGGAATGCCTTCAAAAGTTGAAACATGAAAAAAGATTCAAAAATTTATGTTGCTGGTCATCGTGGCTTGGTTGGAAGTGCGATTATGAATCATTTAGAAAAACTTGGTTTCTCCAACTTGATCACGAGAACTTCTGCAGAATTGGATTTGAGAGAATCTACAGCGGTTGCCGCTTTTTTTGAGCAACAACAGCCCGAATATGTTTTTCTGGCTGCTGCCAAAGTCGGCGGAATTGTGGCTAACAATACCTATCGTGCCGACTTTATTCACGATAATTTGATGATACAGAACAACGTTATTCATCAAAGTTACGTGCATGGTGTTAAGAAGCTATTGTTTTTGGGAAGCACCTGTATCTATCCCAAAGAGTGTCTGCAGCCCATGAAGGAAGAATATCTATTGACTGGACCGCTGGAGTACACCAATGAGCCTTATGCCATTGCTAAAATTGCTGGTATTAAAATGTGTGAGAGTTATAACCTACAGTACGGCACTAATTTTATCTCGGTGATGCCTACTAATCTATATGGCCCTAATGATAATTTTGATTTAGAGAAATCCCATGTGCTGCCTGCCTTATTGAGAAAGATTCATTTAGGTAAGGCGCTTGAACAAGGAGATTGGAAGACTATCCAGCGAGATTTGGATCGACTGCCTATAGAAGGTGTGACTGGTCAATCCCCTCAAGAAGATCAACTCAAGATGCTGCATAAATATGGGGTGTTGCTGTCCGACCATGGAGTTCAAGTAGAGATCTGGGGTACAGGTGCGCCCATGAGAGAATTTTTATGGAGCCAGGATATGGCTGATGCTTGTGTGTTTGTGATGGAAAAGGTGGATTTCAAAAATTTGGCAGAAGAAAATGTAGATGTGCGGAACACCCATTTGAACATAGGTACTGGTCAAGACATAAGCATAAAAGATTTGGCGCTTCTTATTAAGAAGCAGGTGGGTTTTCAAGGTGAGTTCTTTTTCAGAGGAGACAAGCCTGACGGCACTTTAAAGAAATTGACTGATGTATCTAAACTTAAAGACTTGGGTTGGACGTACAACGTAAATCTAGAGAACGGCGTCAAAAGGATGTATGAGTGGTATAAAAAATGAAGTAACTTATCTATTGTTTTAAACTTATCCGATTACGTTCTTGAAGCCTCTTTAGAACATTAATCTTTTGGAACTTCAGAATATTCATACCTTTGCCGCTTGGTTTGTGAAATTTCAAAAAGCTTACATTGAAAATATTAATAACAGGCGTCGCTGGATTTATAGGTAGCAATCTTGCCGAGTACTTTTTAGAAAAAGGCGATGAGGTCGTTGGTCTGGATAATTTTGCGACTGGGCATTTTCACAATATTGGGCCTTTACAAAAAATGGATGGTTTCTCTTTTATAGAGGGAGATATTAGAGATTTGAATACCTGTAAGCAAGCAGTGAAAGGTTGCGATTATGTGTTGCATCAAGCCGCGTTAGGAAGTGTTCCGAGATCCATTAAGGATCCGATCACCTCAAATGAGGTAAATGTTGGTGGTTTCCTGAATATGTTGGTTGCTTGCAAGGATGCCGGAGTTAAGAAAATGGTCTATGCTGCAAGTAGCTCTACTTATGGAGATTCTGCTGCATTACCTAAGGTTGAGGACGTCATAGGAAAGCCTTTATCTCCTTACGCGATCACCAAATATGTGAATGAATTGTATGCCGATGTTTTTTATAAAACCTATGGCTTAAATACGGTAGGTCTACGATACTTTAATGTATTCGGTCGCAAGCAAGACCCTAATGGAGCCTATGCTGCCGTTATCCCTTTGTTTACCAAGAATCTAATGAACAAGCAATCGCCTAATATCAATGGCGATGGTACTTATTCGCGAGACTTTACCTATATCGATAACGTGATTCAGGCGAACGAGAAGGCGATGCTCTCCACACATCCTAATGCTGTCAATACAGTTTTTAATGTAGCCTATGGAGATCGTACTGACCTTAATTTATTGGTGGATTTATTACGAGACAGCTTGTCAAAATTTGATCCAGAAATCGCAAAGGTCACCACTACATACGGGCCCAACAGAGCTGGTGACATCCCACATTCCCTTGCATCCATTGAAAAAGCCCGAACCATTTTAGGTTACGATCCACAATTTACTATACAGCACGGAATCGATGAGGCTGTAAAATGGTATTGGAATAATCTTTAAAATTACGCTTCCGCGAAAGCGGACTAACAATATAATAAATGCAAAGAAAAATCGCCATAATAGGATTGGGCTACGTTGGATTACCTCTAGCTCGTTTATTTGCCACTAAATTTCCAGTAGTAGGTTTTGATATCAACAAAGCTCGAGTCGCTGAATTAAACTCAGGCCATGACAGTACTCTGGAAGTGGAAGATGACATCCTGCAAAAAGCGTTGAAGACTTCTAATGATGATCATAATGGGTTGTTTTGTACGGCAGACCTAGAACAAATTTCAGAATGCAACTATTATGTGGTCACCGTTCCCACTCCAGTAGATAAAAACAACAGACCCATGCTTACACCTTTATACAAATCCAGTGAAAGCGTTGGGTCTGTACTGAAAAAGGGAGATATCGTTGTTTATGAATCTACGGTTTATCCTGGAGTTACAGAGGAAGAGTGTGTCCCAGTTTTGGAGCGAGTAAGTGGTTTGACCTTCAATAAAGATTTCTTTGTGGGGTACTCACCAGAGCGCATCAATCCGGGTGACAAGGAACATACTGTAGATAAAATTTTAAAGGTCACTTCAGGTTCTACACCTGAAATAGGGATTAAAGTAGACGCTTTATATAAAGAAGTCATTACTGCAGGAACACACCTAGCTCCTACGATCAAAGTAGCCGAAGCAGCCAAGGTGATCGAAAATTCACAGCGTGATATCAACATCGCTTTTGTCAATGAGCTGGCTAAGATCTTCAATAAACTTGACATCAATACACATGATGTTTTGGAAGCTGCCGGGACTAAATGGAATTTTCTTCCTTTTAAACCTGGATTGGTAGGTGGGCACTGTATAGGTGTAGACCCGTATTATTTAGCACAAAAAGCTCAAGAAGTTGGATACCATCCAGAAATTATCTTGGCCGGCAGGCGCATGAACGACAGTATGGGAGGTTATGTGGCAAGTGAGGTTGTCAAGTTGATGCTTTCTAAAAACATAGCGGTCAAGGGGTCTAAGGCCTTAGTATTGGGTATTACCTTCAAAGAGGACTGCCCGGATGTTAGGAATACAAAGGTGATTGATGTCATTTCTAACCTCAAAGAATTCGGTATTGATGTGACGATTTTTGACCCTTTAGCTAACCCTGATGAGGTCGAGCAGGAATATGGAGAGCGGAACATTAAGAAGCTGGGATCTCAAACATATGATGCCATTGTATTGGCAGTCTCACATAAAGAATTTATGACTTTGAACCTAAAAAATTATTGCAAGGAAACTGCCGTAATTTATGATGTGAAAGGAGTTTTGGGGGATCGAGCCGATAAGAAATTATAATATGAAAAAAATCTTAATTACTGGTGGTGCTGGATTTATTGGTTCTCATGTGGTAAGGCGGTTTGTTACCCAATATCCAGAAACCACTATTGTGAATCTAGATGCACTTACATATGCAGGAAACCTCAATAACCTTACCGATATTGAGGATGCAGCCAATTATACTTTTGTCAAGGGGGATATTACGGATTCTACCTTTGTCAATCAGCTTTTCAAAGAACATCATTTTGATGGAGTAGTGCATTTAGCGGCTGAATCTCATGTAGATCGATCCATTACAGATCCAGTCAGCTTTGTGATGACAAATGTGATAGGAACGGTTAATTTGCTCAATTCTTTTAAGGAATTGTGGAAAGCAGATTTTACCAACAAGCGTTTTTACCATGTAAGTACTGATGAAGTGTATGGAACGTTAGGAGAAACGGGATTGTTCAAGGAAACTACCTCTTATGATCCCAATTCACCCTATTCCGCCTCAAAAGCAAGTTCTGATCACTTTGTTCGTGCCTATGGAGAGACTTATGGATTACCTTATGTTATTTCTAATTGTTCAAACAATTATGGGCCCCATCACTTTCCAGAAAAGTTAATCCCTTTATTTATCAATAACATTATTCATAATAAGCCTTTACCAGTTTATGGCGATGGGAATTATACACGTGATTGGTTGTATGTGATAGATCATGCCATAGCTATTGATCTCGCGTTTCACAAAGCAGAGAATGCGGCAACGTACAATATAGGCGGTTTTAATGAGTGGAAGAATATAGATCTGGTTAAATTACTCTGTAAGATGATGGATGAAAAACTAGGAAGAGATGCTGGTACTTCTGAAAAATTGATCACCTACGTGACTGATCGTCCAGGTCATGATTTAAGATATGCTATAGATGCAAGTAAGATTAATCAAGAATTAGGTTGGAAGCCGACCGTGACTTTTGAACAAGGATTGGAAAAAACCATAGACTGGTATCTTAATAACGATGAATGGTTGGAGCAAGTGACTAGTGGAGCTTATCAGGATTATTATAAAAAACAATATGAATAAGAAGTTCGCTTTCGCGAAAGCGGATAATCTTCTTATCTGATTTTCAAGAGATGAATCTAAAAGAAACTGAGATTGAGGGTTGCTATATTATTGAGCCAAACATCATAAAAGATGAGCGTGGTTTTTTTATGGAAAGCTTCAATCAACAGAAATTTACAGCACTTACTGGTGTAGATACTTCATTTGTTCAAGACAATATGTCGCAATCTTCTTATGGAGTCATTCGCGGTCTACATGCACAATTTGGAGAACATGCTCAGGCAAAATTAGTAGGTGTATTAGAAGGAAGCGTGCTTGACGTCGTGGTAGATATTCGTAAAAATTCAGCGTCCTATGGAAATCATCTTACATATAAGTTAGACAGTGTCACGAGACATCAATTATACATTCCTAGAGGACTTTTACATGGGTTTGCTGTCTTAAGTAAAAGAGCAACTTTTTTCTACAAATGCGATAATTATTATAACAAGGAATCTGAATTTGGTGTGAGGTATGATGATCCTGATTTAGACATTGAATGGGTCGTCCCTGTTAATTCTAGAACCCTATCTAGTAAGGATTTAATTTTACCTAGCTTTAAAGCAATAGATAATAGAATAAAACAAGCATAATGAAAGGAATTATTTTGGCAGGCGGGTCTGGTACAAGACTTCACCCTTTGACTATCGCAGTTAGCAAACAACTGTTGCCTATTTATGATAAACCTATGATTTATTATCCCTTGTCAGTCTTAATGCTGGCAGGAATAAAAGAGATCCTTATAATTTCTACGCCGCACGATTTACCTAATTTTCAGCGGTTGTTAGGCAATGGGTCTAAGTTAGGACTAAAGCTTTCTTTTAAAGAGCAACCTAGTCCAGATGGCTTGGCGCAAGCCTTCATTTTGGGAGAAGAGTTTATTGGAGATCAGGATGTATGTCTAATATTAGGCGATAATATTTTTTATGGAGCAGGGCTACAGAAGCTATTATTCTCTGCAGTGGAGACCGTAAGAGAAAAGAATAAAGCTGTAATTTTTGGAAATTATGTTCATGACCCAGAACGATATGGGGTTGCAGAGTTTGATAAAAACAATAATGTAATTAGCTTAGAGGAAAAACCTTCAAAACCCAAATCAAACTTTGCGGTGGTAGGTCTCTATTTTTACCCCAACTCTGTCGTTGAAATAGCTAAGAAGGTCAAACCGTCTGACCGTGGTGAGCTAGAAATTACTAGCGTTAATCAAGTTTATCTGGATCAAGAATCTTTAAAACTTGAGATATTGAGTAGAGGTTTTGCATGGTTGGACACGGGAACTCATGAGGCACTGGCTGAGGCTACAGAATTTGTAAAGGCTGTTGAAAAAAGAACCGGCCTAAAGATTGCTTGCCTTGAAGAAATTGCACTTACACTGGGATGGCTCAATAAGTCCGATTTATTTACTCACATTAAAGATACCAAAGGTGATTATTACAATTATGTAAGACAAATGCTCACACTTCATCCATAACCCAATTTGAATAATATTTTAAAAAGAGCGATATGATTCCTGTAACAAAACCATTCATGCCAGAAAAAAGTGACTTTGAGGCTTACCTTGATGGAATTTGGAAAAGAGAATGGTTAACTAATAACGGTCCATTAGTAAATGAACTTGAATTAAAATTGAAAGATTTTTTAGGACTGAAACATATGCTCTATGTGACAAACGGAACGATAGCGTTGCAGCTTGCCATAAAGGCTTTAGACCTCGATGGTGAGATTATTACAACACCCTTTTCTTATGTCGCTACAACCTCCTCAATAGTTTGGGAGAATTGCACACCAATCTTTGCGGACATAGATCCCAACTCCCTAAACATAAACCCTGTCGAAATAGAAAAGTGTATTACCGATAAGACAACAGCCATTCTTGCTACTCATGTCTATGGCAATCCTTGCGAAATTGAGAAGATTGATGCTATAGCCAAAAAATATAATCTGAAAGTTATATATGATGCCGCGCATTGTTTTGGAACTACGTACAATGGGAAGTCTGTATTTGAATACGGCGACATAAGCACGACAAGTTTTCATGCTACGAAGTTGTTCCATACGATTGAAGGCGGTGCGGTATTTACAACCGATCCTGAACTTTTGAAAAAACTTTCCTACATGAGAAATTTTGGGCACAATGGGCCAGAAAGCTTTGTGGGATTGGGAATTAACGGTAAAAACTCAGAGTTTCATGCGGCCATGGGATTGGTAAATATAAAGTGGATTGATTCTATCCTGGAAAACAGGAAGACCCAAAGCGAATATTATTCAAAGAAATTGATAAATAGCCGTATTCATTTTCCTAAAATTTCAAAGCAGTCAGGCTTCAACTATGCATATTATCCAATCGTTCTGGAGAGCGAAGAGATGTGCATGAAAATCTTTAAAAGTCTTACCAAGCACGAAATATTTCCAAGACGTTATTTTTATCCCAGTCTCTCAACAGCTTTATCATACGTAGAGAGTAAGCATCTCGAGATTTCAGACGATATTTCTAAAAGGGTATTATGTTTACCGTTATACTATGATCTGTCGTTTGTTGAAATTGATATGATAACTAGATTGATTTTGAGAGAATTAAACAATTAGGTATTGTCATGGAATTATTGGTTACAATTTTATAAAGAACATCTCATGCAAAGGAAAAACGTTTTGTTTATTTCAGACAACAAGAATATCTGCAGAAACATTTTACACTTTATTCAGGATCATGATGGCAATAGTGAATTACAAGTCCATTTTGGGACAAGTCCATTTTCTTCGAAATCCGAATTTACTGATTTTTTAGGTGTTGACATATTTATATATGATTTACGACATAGCAGAGATGTTCAAAAGATATTACAAACTTATGACTTAGTCATCTCCGTTCATTGCAAACAATTGTTTCCACCTGAATTGGTAAAGGGAATCCGATGTATAAATATTCATCCCGGTTATAACCCTATCAACAGAGGTTGGTATCCACAAGTATTTGCCATTATAAACGATACCGAAGTAGGGGCAACAATTCATGAAATCGATGATAAGATTGACCATGGAGGAATAATAGCGAGAAAACTGGTAGAGAAGCGAGCTGATGATACATCGTTATCTCTATATGATCGAATTGTTGAAGCTGAAATGGATTTATTCAAAAATAATTTCTCTGCAATTATAGACGGCAGTTATTCAACCATATCTCCTGAGAATGAGGGTAGGCTTTACCTCAAAAAGGATTTTAATAATTTATTAAAAATTGATTTAGAAGCTAAAGTTACTTTCGGCGAGGCTATCGATCGCTTAAGGGCTCTGAGTCATGGAAGTTATTCAAATGCCTATTTCTTGGATCCAGTATCTGGTGAAAAAATCTATTTAAGTATTTCACTTAAACGTGAGACAGTACAGGATCGGAGATAATGAAAAGATTCAAATTATTGCACGTAATAGATGATCCTAAGTTCATTGGAATGTGCAAAACTACATTCGAAATTGATATTTGCGAGAATCTATTTACAACTTCTCGCGATTGGAATCCTAAGGACATTTCAGTAGATTTTATTTTTATTCATTATTTGAGTGCTATTAGCATTAAAAAAATCTTAGGTCATCACTTTGAAAAACCTTTAATTTGGTTTTTTTGGGGTGGAGACGCTTTTAATCTTGGTAAGTTTTATAATGAATTTCTAACAAACAACGCGATCAAATTGCGACGTAACTTAGCTTGGAAACGTAGTATTTCCGAGGGTTTCAATGTCACAGTTAAAACTGAATTACCATTTGTGATAGATAAGTTTCTTTATGGAAAAGAAACTTTAAAAGCAATACAATCATTTGATAAGATCGTACCAATCATGCCGGGTGATAGTAGTTTGTTGTTATCATACTACGATTTAACTGTAAATAGTTTTCATCTAAATTATGTCAACCCTACGCTAGACAGACCACCTAGCTTTACCCATGGGGTAAACATTTTGTTAGGTAATTCAGCTTCTTACACAAATAATCACATGGAGATCATTGACTTTCTAGCGGCCATGGATCTAAGCAATAGACAAGTTATCATACCGCTTAATTACGGAGATATGGACTATGCACTCGCAGTACAATCCTATGCTGAAAACAAACTGGGTGACATTGCATATCCATTAATGGATTTTCTGCCTTTCAATGAATATCAAGATCTACTTGCTAGTTGCAGTGTAGTCATTATGAATCACAAAAGACAACAGGCATTGGGAAATATTATTCAGGCACTCTACAGTGGTTCGAAAATAGTTTTGAGGTCAGAATCAACCGTGTTTAAATATCTATTAGAAAATGGTTTTGTGATTGAAGATATGGATCAGTTGAACTTGAAAAGTTTAGATCATGAGGATCAAATACATAATTCAAATTTATGTCAATCTGTTTTTGGTAAGAAACGACAGCATGATAGGGTAAGAGAATTATTGAAAGAATTGCTTAGATGACTTTGCGAACTAAAGTTATTTCTGGTGCAAAATGGACAACTATCAGTACAGCAATATTGGCACTTTGCGCTATTTTAAAAATATCAATTTTAACTAGGTATTTAGATACAGAGGACTTTGGATTGATGGCTTTAGTCACTTTTGTGATGGGGTTTATGAATCTCTTCAATGATTTTGGTTTGACCGTTGCCATTTTACATGTAACTAAAATCTCAAAAAAGGTATACTCTAGTCTTTATTGGTTTAACATGTTTGTAGGAGTAGTCATATTCGTTTTTCTTTGGCTTATAACTCCTCTTATATCAATATTTTATGAATTACCAATTTTAAATACGTTGATCCCACTTATAGGGGTCAATTTAATCATATCTGGAATTGGTAAGTTGTTTAATATTCAGGAGAGGAAAAATTTGAACTTTAAAAGCATAAGTGTCATTGATGTCGTAGGTGCTCTTATTTCCCTTGCTATTGCCATTTACCTCGCTATAAATGGGTATGGTGTATATGCTTTGGTCTATTCGCTCATTGGCCAATTCTTAGTAACAAATATTGCGTTATTTGTAATTGGAATCAAAAAGTATGGATTAACCTTTCATTTCAAGTATTTAGAGGTCATGCCGTTTGTGCGAATTGGATTGTATCAAGTAGGTTCCCAATTTGTCAACTATTTTAATAGAGACATTGATATTCTTATTATCGGTAAATTCTTTTCTGCTGATGTTTTAGGAGGCTATAGCTTAGCTCGTGAATTAGTAAAAAGACCAGTTTCATTTATTAGTCCAATTTTAAATATGGTCGGTGCTCCTACCTTATCAAAATTCAATGCCGATGCGCAAAAGTTAAAACAGTATTATCTTAAAATGACTAACATGCTGGCTTCCCTAATAATACCTATGTATGTTTGCATTATCCTATTCGCTTATCCAATAGTGTACATATTGTATGGTCCTGATCTAACCAATATTGTGATTATTGTGCAAATCTTGTCGATTAATATGATCATGAGAACGATAGGAAGTAACATAGGCAATCTAGTAATTGCTTCTGGTCGTACCGATATTGAATTACGCTGGAATTTAGCTGTACTTATAGTTACTCCAATATTTATCATTTTCGGATCATTATTCAACGTTCAAATGGTCGCTATCATGGTATCATTAAGTTCTATAGTTTTATTTGTTCCTGGATATTATCTTCTTACCAATAAAATAATAAGTCTGACTTTTAGGGAATACTTCAACGCTTATTTTAAACTTAACTTTAAACAATTTTTACGATCCTAAAAGGGACTTTTATTTGAGAATAATTAAAAAAAATCGTTTTAGGTCATAATCAAAAATGATAGTCCTGTTTCTAATTTTATAGACTTAATCTTATCTAAGGCTAACCATTTTAATAAATAAATTAAACTGGTTCACCTGCTATATTTGTTACTAAAGATCTTATTAGTAGAATTCCATGAATGAAAAGAAAATACTTATTATAACCAGTATACTTCGTCTTCCTATTATCGATAAAAATGAGTTTGAAAATGATATTTTGTTCAAAATAGAAGATGAATTAACCAAACGCGATCCTAATATAAGTTTTGAGTACTTATTTGTCCTTCCTAAGATTCCTCTTCTACTTTTTTTTTTAGAAAGCATTGTAAGGTTAATGTTAGAATCATCAACCCAACTCTCGTTTTTGATAAGAAAATTCAACCTCATTTTCCTGATAAAATTTTAATCACGATTTGGTTGAATATATAATAACACCCGCAGAATTCAATAGGTATTTCAAACAGATAGTGAGTACGGATAAATTAAATTTTTATTCAAAATTAATAGCCTTTAGAAAATAACTAGTTGCGACGAATTAATGTAATACCTTTGGAAAAATACTGCTCTCTTTCTAATAATATTCAAGCTCAAATAAATAAATTGTAAACTAAGGATTATGAAACAATCGATTCTTGTGATAACAAGTTTTTTGCGACTGCCATTAATTGATAAAAACTTGCATGAGAATGATATCTTTTACAAAATTGAGAAAAATGTTATGAGAAGAAATGATGAAATTTCTTTCAACTATCTCTTTTTGATACCTATGATTCCATTTCCTTTAAATTTATTAAAAAAAAGATGGCGTGACTATAGGTATTTAGAGAGGCAATTTCCTTTTGTTAATGATGGTCATAATATTTATGCATTTTCATTATTGATCTTTCCGAAAGTTAAATGGCTTAACATATTAATGTGTCGATTTTCCCTGTGGATTAAAGGTAGACGCCTCTCAACAATTTTAAAGGCAACCAAAACAACAAAATTACACGCTCAAAATTTAGAGGGAGATTTAGCCGTTGCATCATATGTTAAAAAAAATCATGATATTCCATATTTGGTGACTAAGCGCGGCGGTGAATTTCTTTCAGAGAAAACCATAAGCCAAATTAATAATTCGGAAGGATTAGTAGTTTTTAATACGAACGATAAAACTAAATTCAGTCAGATTTGTGAGCAAACAGTTCATGTAATTCCTCACGCTATTTCTCCTCTTTTTTTTAATTACGAAAGTAAAGATGAATCAGATTGCGATGTGTTAAAGTTTTTAGTCGTTGCTCGACTTTTGCCTTCTAAAAATGTCGATATGGTAATTAAAGAATTGGCAAATTTCGAGGGTGTCTTTATATTTGATATTTATGGAACTGGGCCTATGGAAAGCTCAATACGATCAACTATTGAGGATTTAGAAATGAACTCCAAAGTTTTCTATAAAGGCAGGATAGAAAATGAAAAACTTCCGATCCTACTTAAAGATTATGATGCATTTTTGATGCCTAGTTCTCCAGAAACGTTTGGAATTGCCTATTTAGAGGCAATGGCCTCACGTGTTCCAGTATTATGTTCGCGAGATTGTGGAATAGCACCTTTTATAACAGATGGTTATAACGGTTTTCTTGTAGATTTAGAGAATCCACAATCTCTTAATAAACAGTTGAAATTGATAATTGATTCCAAAGATAAGCTCAAGTTGATAGGCTTACGTGCTCAAAAATTAGCTGAGGAGTTTAGCTGGGATAAGGTATCGCAAATGTATATTGATCTTTATAAAGCATAGAATGCAAACTTTTTTACAGCTGATATTGTATTTGATTAGTCTGTTTACATGGCTCATGGTAACTGATGTCAGGTACATTGGAGTCGTTAGTTTTTGGACAATATTAATGATCATACTGATCGAGGTGTATCAAACTAGAAAAACTAACTTATTCACAATTTTCCTCTTCTCTTTCCTTTACATGATACCCACAGAAGCAATAAGTAACTATGATTTACTTGTCCTTTCATGGGGTCGAGATGATGTTCATACTGGTTACGGGATTCTACTCTTAGGGGCTGGAGCGGTAATGTTAGGTTATAAGTGCACAAAAAAAATAAGTAAATTCTATAAGCAAAATGTGTCGGATAAACCACAATTGATTATTAATAAGAGAAGGGTGCTTATCTCTCTTCTATTAATATATGAAATATTTTTTTTTGCAATCAATATAGAAAATACCATTTATGGTTTTACCGCAGGACGAGCCTCAGCCTTTCCATTTGCTTTCTCAGGAATTTTGTACGTGATTGCCTTCCTCAGCATAGGTTTATTCCTTGAATATTTTAAAGGAAATAAGCTAAAAACTCTGTTATTCATATTGCCTATAATTATTACATTTTTAGGTACAGGCACAAGGTTTTTCCTGCTTTTTATCGTGTTTATATTTTTTTTTAAAGACTTATATTACCTCAATTTTAAAAATAGCTTTAAGATAATTTTTGGTGCATTGGTAATCATAACACTCACCACAGCAATTAAATCCAGCCGTGCTAGTGGACTGAAATTAACATCAACAACATCAAGTTCCGAAACAAGTGCAGAAGAAATAATGGATTTCATTGCTTCCAAAGGATCAGATGAAGGATTGATTAGAAATACAGCAATGATTACAGATTATTTGAGTAAAAACGAGGTAACTTATGGTAAGTCTATTGGATTTATTTTTGTGTTTTGGATTCCGCGTTCCTTGTGGCCAGATAAACCTGTTATGCTGGATAATTGGTTGGTTAATAAGTATTTCAATGTTAGTGAAGGATATTCATCTGCATCAAGTTTTGCTGGGGAACTTTATATGGATTTTGGGTTTGAATTCGCTTTACTGGCTCTTCTAATTTTAGGAGTTTTTTTATTTAAGTTAGAAGATTGGATTCTTTTGAATCATCATACTAGCTTTCAGAATTATATTTTTAGTGGCTTTTTAATGGGTTGGTTGTTTTTTGCAACCCGATCTATTTTGACTGCCACATTTATTCTAATCACTTACATGGTTTTTTCTAAAATTATTTTTTATCTATTGGGACGCTTTAAAATTTTAATCATCAAGTAATGAAAAAAGTGTGTTTCATTTTTAATTATGCATCTCATTATAGGGAGCCTATTTTTAGATTGATCAATGATAAAATTTCATGTGATTTGTTTTTTGTAGAACCCGATAGTGATATTAATACCTTTGATGCTAAATGCCTTAGCAATTTTAAAGGCTTTTTTAATAGGTCGAATATTATTAAACCAGTTTATTGGCAAAATGGTGTAATTCATTTATCGCCTAGACCCTATTCTGATTTTGTCATCACAGGTGAATATTTCTGCCTTTCAAATTGGATTTTATTGATACGCAATAGAGTTAGAGGTATTAAAACCCACCTCTGGACACATGGGTGGTATGGTAATGAGTCTCTAGCAAAACGTTTAATAAAAAAAACCTTTTTCCGATTAGCCGACAAAATTTTACTTTACGGCCATTATGCCGAAGACTTGATGATTAATGAAGGTTTTAAACCTGATAAACTGAAAGTGATTTACAATTCTCTAGACTTTGACAGTCAAAGTAAAATATATAGCGCATTAATAAACACTGCTATTTTTGACAATAAATTTTGTAATACAGCACCTACCATTTCTTTTATTGGCCGTATTCAAAAACGTAAAAGACTAGATATTCTGCTTCAAGCGATTCATAAACTACATTGCCAAGGCTTTACTGTCAATCTTGTAATTGTAGGTGAAGGGGAACATTTAGGTCAGATTAGAAAACTAACGGAATCTCTTGGTTTGTCTGATAATGTATGGTTTTATGGTAAATCCTATGAAGAGAAAGAGATAGCAACAGTATTATACAACAGCGAAATATGCGTGTCTCCTGGCAACGTAGGGTTAACGGCTATGCATAGTCTCGCGTATGGTACACCAATTATAACTCACAATAACTTTCCAAGTCAGATGCCTGAATTTGAAATCATCAAACCTAAAGTTAATGGAGATTTTTTTATTGAAAATGACGCCAAAGATCTTGCTAGAGTTATGAAGGAGTGGTTGGTTTGCAAAACAGATAGAGAACAAATAAGACTCAATTGCAGATCTTCATTACAAGGTAAATATGAACCTAAAATTCAGCTTGATCTATTGATGAAAGCGTTGTCTATTTAAGAGGTCAACTCCATCTTTTTCGTGCAAAAGTGTTTTGAACATTTGATAGTTATTGATAGTAATCATAAATCAAATAGTATATGATCTTATTGGATGCAGTATATATAAATAATGGAGGTGGCAAAATTTTGCTTGATTATCTGATTTTGAAACTTATTGACAACAAAGTGGGTGCTTATCTACTTTTGGATCATCGTACCATTGAGTCATTTAATGGTTTTTCAAATGAAAACATAAATATTGAATTTATCAAACCTAGCCTGTTCACAAGGCATAAGTTTTACAAAGAGAATAATCAACAATTCTCAAAAATACTGTGTTTCGGAAATCTACCGCCCATAAAAAAAATGGAGGCTACAACATATACATACTTACATCAAAGGTTGTTTTTAGATCAATCGTTCTCCGAAAATATTAGTTGTAAAGACAAGATTGCTTTTTACCTAAAGTCGAAGATATTAGCCCTGATTGCTAAAAATACGGACTACTGGATAGTACAGACTAAGAGTATGGCGAACTTACTTGAAAAATCTTTTAAAAATGTTAACCCTGACCATGTCCTGATTCATCCGTTTTATCCTCCACTTACCAACGATTGCGTTGTATCACGAGATCCATGTCATTTTGTATATGTAAGTAGCGGAGCAGATCACAAGAATCATGAAGTATTGCTACAAGGTTTTTGCTTATTTTATGACAAATTTCAAAAGGGAGAATTGCACCTGACTATTGATTCAAGCTTTATTCATCTACAACAAAAGATCAAACAACTACAATTGAAAGGATATCCAGTCATTAACCATATTGAACCAACGAGAGATATAATAGCTAACCTATTTCAAAAATCGAAGTATTGTCTATATCCTTCCCTTTCTGAGAGCCTTGGATTAACGATAATTGAAGCATTGGAAAACGGGTGCGATATTATAGGAGCAGATCTCCCATATCTATATGAGGTATGTAGGCCATCAGCTACTTTTGATCCCAAAAGTCCAGAATCTCTTTTTGAAATATTAAACAGTCTTTCTACCAATAGCCTTCCCTCCTCAAAACAGATGTTGCACAACAATATTGAAGACCTTATCAAATTACTACAATAAATAAAAATGAAGATAAATAATCAAACCTTGCTTATAACTGGTGGCACGGGCTCATTTGGGAATGCAGTGCTCAACCGCTTCCTCAATACCGATCATTTCAAAGAAATTAGGATATTCTCCAGAGATGAGAAGAAGCAGCACGATATGCGCAAGTCCTATAACCACCCCAAGCTCAAGTTCTACATAGGCGACGTTCGAGATTATAGCAGTATACTCAAAGCCATGCGTGGTGTCGATTATGTTTTCCATGCTGCCGCGCTTAAGCAGGTTCCCTCATGTGAGTTTTTCCCTATGGAAGCTACGAGAACTAACGTCCTGGGTACCCAAAATGTCATAGATGCCGCGGCAGCTTGTGCGGTTAAAAAGGTAATATGTCTAAGCACTGACAAAGCTGCCTATCCCATCAATGCAATGGGAATATCTAAGGCGTTGATGGAAAAGGTTGCCGTAGCTGCCTCACGTAATTTGTCAGATACCACTGTATGTCTTACCCGGTATGGAAACGTCATGGCAAGTCGAGGTTCTGTTATACCGCTTTTTATGGACCAAATCCTCAATGATCAAGAAATTACCGTGACAGATCCCAACATGACTCGTTTTTTAATGTCATTGGATGATGCTGTAGAATTGGTGTTGTTTGCCTTTGAGAACGGTAATTCTGGAGATCTTTTTGTAAACAAGGCACCCGCAGGAACTATTGCAGATCTAGTGCAAGCCATGAAAGAGTTATTTGAGGCAGACAATAAAGTAAAGATTATAGGAACTCGCCATGGCGAGAAACTGTACGAAACTCTATGTACACGAGAAGAAATGCTCAAGGCGGAAGATATGGGCGATTTCTACCGAATTCCGGCAGATAATCGCGATCTGAACTATTCCCAATATTTCTCTGAAGGAAAGGAAGATATTGCTTCAATAGATGACTATCACTCGCATAACACAGAGCAACTTGATGTGGAGGGTATGAAGAAGTTGATAGGAGCATTGCCACTTATCAAAAGTTCGCTTTCGCGAAAGCGTAACTAGCCTTATGATAAAACCACGGTTAATCAATGGAGGAATCGCTAGAGATCATCGTGGTTCAATCACTTTCAACAATGATCTGGATTTAACTGCTGTCAAACGTATGTATTGCGTTCATAATGAAAATACAGACCTGAGAAGAGGCTGGCAAGGACATCGTATCGAGCAGCGCTGGTTTACTGCCATTCAAGGTAGCTTTAAGGTGGACCTTGTACATCTGGATTCATTCGATGTAAAGATGGACTATCATTCCTCATTTGTATTGACAGGTGACATTTCACAAACGTTGTGGATTCCCGCAGGATATGTGAGTTGCATTAAGGCTAATACCCTTGAAAATAAACTACTTATTTTTGCAGACTATAAAATGGGAGAGATTGAAGATGAATATAGGTTTGACCTTGGACATTTTAATCTATTTTAAAATCCGAATATATTTATGATGAAGATTGGAATTACAGGTCAAACAGGTTTTTTAGGTACCCATTTGAGCAATAACCTAAGGCTGGAACCTGAAAAATATGAGATCATTCCATTTGAAAGGTCGTTTTTTGATCAAGACGGATTGTTGGATGAGTTTGTGGCTAGTTGTGATATTATCTATCACCTTGCGGCCATCAACCGCCATGATGATCCACAAATTATATATGAAACTAACATCACGCTTTCAAAAAAACTCGTGGAATCGCTGGAGCGATCAAAGGTAAAGCCCCACATAATTTTTTCGTCATCACTACAAGAGAGCAGTGACAATAAATATGGCGATTCAAAGAAAATAGCAAGAGAATTATTGCATCAATGGGCCGCAGGATCTGGAGCATCATTTACCGGATTTATCATTCCTAATGTCTATGGGCCATTTGGCAAGCCCTTTTACAATTCATTTGTCGCGACATTTTGCCATTTGTTAAACAACGGTGGTTATCCAGAGATTAAGGTAGATAACGAGGTTCCTTTAATCTATGTCCAGAATTTAGTTTTGAAAATGTTGGAGGCTATTCATATTAAAGCTCCTAGACAGGTGACCGTTGAGATTCCTGAAGACGGTACTTACAAGGTGACTGAAATCTTGGAACTGTTTCATAGATTTCAACAGAACTACACGTCAAGTGGAATCATGCCATCGCTAGATTCTGATTTTCAACGCAATATGTTCAATACCTTTAGAAGCTACATCAATCATAAGGATCATTTCCCGGTTCGTTACGTACAACACAGTGATGAACGTGGTACTTTTGTGGAGATTATAAGGCTGGAACAGCATGGTCAAGTTTCTTTTTCCACGACCGTTCCGGGTGTAACTAGAGGCAATCATTTTCATACTCGTAAAATTGAACGATTCTCTGTTATAAAAGGAAAGGCACTGATTGAATTAAGAAGGGTGGATAGCGATGAGGTATTAAGCTTTAAATTGGATGGACAAAACCCATCCTACGTGGATATGCCCATCTGGTATACCCACAATATCAAAAACGTAGGAGAAGAAGAATTATATACAATGTTTTGGATCAACGAATTTTATAATCCGCAGGATCCAGACACGTACTTTGTAACGGTTTAAAAAATGAAAAGATTAAAGGTAGCTACGGTTGTTGGAACACGACCTGAAATCATAAGACTTTCAAGAGTTCTTGATGCATTGGATAAATCTCCAGCCATTGAGCATATTTTGATTCATACAGGACAGAATTATGATTATGAACTCAACCAGATATTCTTTGATGATTTGGGGTTAAGGAAACCAGATCATTTTCTAGAGGCGGCAGGAAAAAATGCGGCAGAAACGGTAGGGAATATCATGATTAAAATAGATGTGCTCTTGGAAAAATTGCAGCCAGAGGCGTTTTTAGTGCTGGGAGATACTAACAGTTGTTTGTGTGCCATACCAGCTAAAAAGCGAAAAATTCCAATTTTCCATATGGAAGCAGGCAACCGCTGCTTCGATCAGCGTGTTCCAGAAGAAACGAATCGAAAGATCGTTGATCACACTTCTGACGTTAATCTAACATATTCTGATATCGCAAGGGAATACCTCTTGCGTGAAGGCTTGCCTGCAGACCGCATCATTAAAACTGGATCGCCCATGTTTGAGGTGTTGAACCATTATATGGCAGAGATAAGAAAGAGTAAAGTTCTAGAAAATCAAGGCTTAGAAAAGGGTAAGTATTTTGTGGTATCTGCGCATCGTGAAGAAAACATTAGTAATGATAGAAACTTTAATAATTTATTTGAAACCCTAAATCATATAGCAGATAATTATGATTATCCAATCATATTTTCAACCCATCCTAGAACCAGAAATAAGATCAACTCTAGTGAGTTAAAATTACATCAAAACATACAGTTTTTGAAGCCTTTGGGGTTCAACGATTATAATAGTTTGCAACAAAATGCCTTTGTTGTATTATCTGATAGCGGTACAATTTCTGAAGAGTCCAGTATTCTAAATTTTAAGGCACTCAATATACGAGAAGCTCACGAAAGACCGGAAGCAATGGAAGAGGCGAGCGTCATGATGGTAGGTCTTGATAAGGAACGTATCTTACAGGCTCTAGAACATGTGCAATTGCAACAAACCGATGAAGTGCGAAGTATGCGTCAGGTTATTGATTACAGCATGCCTAATGTGAGTGAAAAAATCGTAAGAATCATCCTTAGTTATACGGATTATGTGAATAAGGTGGTTTGGAAAAAATACAATTAGAAGAGATTTGAGAATCCTATTTCTTTCTTTAGTAAAAGTTAAGTCGATTGATGATCGTGGGATCTATACCGACCTTTTACGCGCGCTTATTAGAAATGGCCATCAAGTTACAGCGATCACACCTGTGGAGCGACGAGATACTGATCCTGGAGGTATAACCGTTTTTGATTCATTTAGATGTATTCATGTTAAAACTCTAAATATTCAAAAGACTGGTTTTATAGAAAAAGGATTGGGAATGTTGACGATTGCTACACAATTTAAGCGTGCGATTAAAAGATACATTCCAACCGAACATTTTGATCTGATTCTCTATTCTACACCACCAATCACACTTTACTCAGTAGTCGTTTGGCTGAAAAACAAGATGCGTTGTAAAACGTATTTGTTATTAAAGGACATCTTCCCTCAAAATGCCATTGATATGAAAATGATGAATGAGAATGGTTTTTTGCATAGATACTTTATGAATATTGAAAAGCAGCTTTATTTAATATCTGATAAAATAGGGTGTATGTCCCCAGCAAATGTTGAATTTCTTTTAAATAACAATACTTATCTCGATCCATCAGATGTTCATGTAAATCCCAACTCAATTGAACCTGTATTCAATGAGCTTGATTACGACCAAAAAAATAGAATTAGAAAAAAGTACGGCTTGCCACTCAACGATAGAATTTTGGTATATGGCGGTAACCTTGGTATACCTCAAGGGATTGATTTTTTGATTGACGTTTTGGAACAAGTAAATGTAGAAAATACGTTTTATTTGATTGTAGGTAATGGCTCGGAATATTACAAATTGAAATCTTGGTTTGATAAAAGAAAACCAATGAATGCATTACTATTAAATTACTTGCCAAAACGTGATTACGATACCTTATTACAAAGTTGCGATATAGGATTGATTTTTCTTGATAAAAATTTTCGGATTCCAAATTTCCCATCAAGATTACTATCTTATCTTGAAATGGGTTTTCCTACAGTTGCTGCAACAGATCCTAACACGGATATTGGGAGCATAATTGAACAATATAATTGTGGTAGATCTGTTCTCGCGGGAGATACAGAAGCTTTCGAAGAAGCCATACGATCTATCATCTCTTCAGAAGAAATCTACCAAAAGATGTCTGAGAGTACGATTGATCTTTTAGTGAAAGAATACACTGCGGATAAGTCGGCTTTGATCATCGAACAACAATTTTCCTAGAATCAATGTATAAAACCATCATCAAACCATCCTTAGATTTTATATCAGCCTTAATGGCCGTAATTGCCGCAAGTCCAGTATTGTTGATCTTTGGATTGTTATTAGCCATCAATAATAGAGGTTCTCTATTCTTTACACAGGTACGCCCGGGAAAAAATGGTAAGCTGTTTAAGGTGATTAAGTTCAAAACCATGACCGACAAGAAAGACGCTAACGGTAACCTGTTGCCTGATGATCAGCGACTCACGCCTGTAGGAAAGTTTGTGAGAGCCACATCGATGGACGAGCTGCCCCAAATATTTAATGTGTTGAAAGGAGATTTAAGTTTTGTGGGACCACGACCCTTATTACCTGCCTATCTGGAACTTTACAATGAACGTCAGGCAATGCGTCATCAAGTAAAACCAGGTATTACGGGTTGGGCACAGGTCAATGGTAGAAATGCCATTTCATGGGAGCAAAAATTTGAGTACGATGCTTGGTACGTAGAGAATCAGTCATTTCTACTAGACTTTAAAATCGTCCTGCTTACCTTCAAAAAGGTGTTTAAATCTGATGATATCAACGCAGATGCAAATGCAACCATGTCTGCATTTAAAGGCAGTAAATAGTAGTTATGGAAAAAATAGCAATAGTAGGATCAGGAGGTTTAGGTAAAGAGTTATGGACACTCATTGACGCTATTAATAACAAAAATGCTACGTACGAAGTTATTGGTTTTTATGATGATGCATTTGTGGAGGAATATGAAGTCATCAATGGGGTGAATTGTATCGGTAAGGTTTCGGATTTAATTGATAAATTACCAGACGGAACCTCTATAACTTTTGGAATGGCAAATCGTGAGATCGTTAGTGCTATTTTTGATTCGTTTTCGCGAAAGCGAAACTTTAAATATCCTAATCTAATTCATCCCAATGCTCAACTAGAATACGGGACAGTAATAGGGATAGGAAACACCATTGCGACTGGTACCTTATTATCCTGTCACATTAAGTTAGGAAATTTTAATTTTTTCAACTCCATGTGCGCAGTAGGTCATGATACAATTATAGGAGATTACAATTGCTTCATGCCTAGAACCCAGATTTCTGGAGATGTAACTTTAGGTGACTACAATACCTTTTCAATGGGTTCTAGTATTGTTCAGGGAAAATCCATAGGTAACCACAATTCTATACTGGCAAATACGTTGCTTACTAAAAGTATTAAGAACCATAGAAAATACTTTGGTATTCCTGCCAAAAGACTCGACCTTTGAATAAATATATAAATAATGGAAGATTTTATAAATAATTTTGCTGAGCAGTTTGATGAAACTGATAGAAGTGAGTTTCAAAATGATACTCAATTTAAAGATTTAGATGAATGGGACTCAATGATCGCACTATCAATTATTGCGATGATGGATGAAGAATATGGAACTACAATTAATGGAGACGATATAAAAAAAGCAGATACCATTGAAGATCTCTTTAAAATTGTCAACGCATAAAGCAATATGGCTTCTTCTCGCATTTCTAATATATCAATTAAGGCAATATACACCTCTACTCCATCAAAAAGAATGGATAACCTTAATGATAAATATATAATAGAAAAGCAAGGAGAGAAAGTTCTGGAAAGTACAGGAATTAGGTATCGACACATTGCTGTTAATGAGACTGCAGCAGACTTGTGTTATGATGCTGCTAAGAAACTATTAGAAGAAAATAATAGTGACCTTGACAATATAGATTTTCTTGTATTTGTTTCTCAGACTCCTGATTATATTTTGCCTGCCAGTGCAACAATTCTACAAAATAGGTTGGGGTTAAAAACTACTGTAGCTGCATTTGATGTAAACATGGGGTGTTCCGGATATGTATACGGGCTCTCTATTATTTCTTCATTACTAGCTAGTTCAATTAACAAAAATGCTAATGCACTTTTATTAGTAGGAGACACCATTTCAAAATTGTGTGACCCTACAGACTCTAGTACTTATCCTTTATTTGGAGACGCGGGTAGCGCCACTCTATTAGGTAAGTCTAATTCTAGTGATATAATTTTTGATCTTAATAGTGACGGTTCTGGTTGTGAAGCTATTAAAGTAGAATATGGCGGATTTAAACAATTGAGTGATGGTTTTCAAAAAACTCTATACCTTAATGGGATGGATGTTTTTTCCTTTGGAATAACAAAGGTTCCTAAAGCAATAAAACAGTTTATGGAAGAGCAGTCAGTGGAAACCTCTGATTTTGATTATTTTATTTTTCATCAAGCAAATAAGTTTATGAATGAAAAAATCAGAAAAAAGTTAAAGGCTGAAGTAGAACAGGTTCCTTATTCATTGTTCGATTATGCAAACACGTCATGTGCTACTATACCTTTAACTATCACGAGTCAATTAGAGAATATTTCAAAAAAAACCAAATTGTTTATGTCTGGTTTTGGAGTTGGGTTGTCTTGGGCAAGTGCAATTTTGGAATTAGATGCCAACTGTGTTCTAAATAACAGCACTTACAATGGATAATACCATTTTTTCCCTTGAGAATAAGACTATTCTAGTAACAGGAGCTAGTAGTGGCATAGGTAGGGAGATTGCTATTGCTTGCTCAAATTTTGGGGCGAAAGTTTTAATTCTAGGTAGAAATATCGAGAGACTTAAACAGACACTATCTTTACTAGTAGGTGATGGCCATAGCTACCATTCTTTAGATCTAAATGATGACAAGCTTGTTTTAGAGTTCTGTAATTCCTCAATAGAAATCGACGGCCTCGTACATTCTGCTGGAATCGTAAAATCACAACTTTTTAGTTTTCTTAAAGAAGAATCTTTCCGACATATTTTAGATACGAATTTAGTTGCCCCAGTTATGCTTACTAAGCACCTATTAAAGAAAAAGAAAATCAATAAAGAATCATCAATCGTATTTCTTTCCTCTATTTCAGGACCAGTCGTTACTTATATAGGTAACAGTGCCTATTCTGCCAGTAAAAGTGCTTTGTGTGGAATCGCAAAAACTATGGCCCTCGAATTGGCTTCTAAAGGTATAAGAGTAAATACTATCATGCCTGCTATGATAGAAACTGAATTGATTTCATCTATTGATAGCAGTAAAGAAGATATAGAATTGGATAAGAAAAATTATCCTTTAGGAGATTATGGTAAGCCTGAAGATGTTGCGTTTTCTGTAATATTTTTATTATCTAAAGCTTCAAAATGGATGACTGGAACTGATTTAAAATTAGATGGAGGACTCACTTTAAAATGATACAATCTTATATCAACCATATCGACTATTACCTTCCAGAAAAAGTTCTTTCCAACGAAAATCTCGCTGCGGAATTTCCAGAATGGTCTGTAGAGAAAATCGCAAAGAAAATAGGAATACATAAAAGACATATTGCCGCTCATGATGAGACTTCTATGGATATGGGAATCAAAGCGGCTGCTATTCTTTTTGAGAAAAATCAGATCGATCCAAAATCAATTGACTTTTTATTGTTTTGTACTCAAAGTCCTGATTACTTTTTACCTACCAGTGCCTGTATCATGCAGGAGAAACTTGGACTGAGAAAAACCTGCGGTGCTTTAGACTTTAACTTGGGCTGTTCTGGTTTTATCTACGGCCTAAGTCTTGCAAAAGGACTTATTGCTGGAGGTATCGCAAAGAATGTGTTATTAGTTTGTGGTGAGACTTATAGTAAGTTTCTAAATTCTTCAGATAAAGGAAATCGTACTATTTTTGGAGATGCCGCTAGCGCAGTTTTGATTTCTGATGAAGCGGTAGGTCTTTCAGCAAAAATAGGTGAGTTCAATCTAGGAACAGATGGAACTGGAGCAGAAAACCTTATTGTCAAAGCAGGAGCTATGAGACAACCAGATGCATCTGGTACAGAAGTACAGGATGATTATGGAAACACTACCTCTGATGCGGACTTATTTATGAATGGTCCTGCCATTTTCAACTTTACTTCACAAAATATTCCTGAATTAGTAATCAATAATGTGAGCAAAAACAATTTTGATTTGGGAGACATTACTTATTTTGTTTTTCATCAAGCAAATGCATACATGCTCAATCATTTAAGAAAAAAGATAAAAGTAAGTCAAGACCGTTTTCCTATTAAAATGGATTTCTGTGGCAATACTGTTTCCTCCACCATACAGATCGCGCTCAAAGAGTTACACGAAGAAGGTGATTTTTCAGCAGGAGATAAAGTTCTGCTCGCAGGATTTGGAGTAGGTTACTCTTGGGGAGCAGTCACTATCGAATTAATGTAAGTTACTCGTGTATGAAATCTATCTTTGATTTTGTGCTATCTCTTTTACTAATCACTTTTCTGTTATTTCCCATTTTATTTTGCAAATTAATAATGGGTAAAAGGCTTAAACTTTTTACCCAAACCCGCATAGGCCAGCACGGTATACCCTTTACCATCTATAAATTCCGTACCATGAAGAATGGTCAGGTAACGCAATTCGGGAAATTCTTGCGTAAGACCAAACTGGATGAGCTCCCACAACTATTCAATATACTAACAGGTGATATGACCTTTGTAGGCCCACGACCCGATGTTCCTGGTTACTACGACCAACTTAAAGGAAGCGATAGGCGAGTGCTGGCCCTCAAACCGGGACTTACCAGCCTGGCCGCCATAAAATATAGAAATGAGGAAGATCTTTTGAAAAAGCAAGAAGATCCTAAAGCATATAACGATACCGTCATCTTTCCAGACAAGGTAAGGCTTAATCTAGAATATTTGGAAAATCGCAGCTTCACCTACGACGTCAAAATAATTGGGCTCACGATTATTTCGCTATTCAAGTAACTTATCTTTGACCTTTAAATAGTTGACCATGCAAGATAAAATATGGCTGTCCTCACCACACATGGGCGGCACCGAGAGAGATTTTGTGACTGAGGCCTTTGATACCAACTGGGTCGCTCCATTGGGTCCCAACGTCAATGGGTTTGAAAAGGATCTTGAAAGTTATCAAGGCGAGAACGTCCACGTTGCCGCACTTAGCTCTGGAACTGCTGCGATCCATCTGGCGCTTATTCAGGCTGGAGTTACGGCTGGTGATGAGGTCATTTGCCAGAGTTTTACCTTTTGCGGCAGTTCTAACCCCATATTATATCTGGGCGCGACACCGGTGCTAGTGGATAGCGAGCGCGATACCTGGAATATGTGTCCGCTGGCATTGGAAAAGGCCGTTGAGGATCGCATCGCCAAGGGGAAAAAGCCCAAAGCCATTATCGCGGTACACTTGTATGGTATGCCCTATAAGGTGGATGAGATTCACGCTTTCGCGAAAGCGAACTCCATAAAAGTCATCGAGGATAGTGCAGAGGCTCTGGGAAGTAGCTATAAAGGCCGTAAATGCGGTACGTTTGGGGATTTTGGAATACTGAGCTTTAACGGTAACAAGATCATCACAACGAGCGGTGGCGGTGCCATGGTGTGCCACAGTGAAGAGGACAAGGCAAAAACCGTACATCTAGCTACACAGGCGCGCGATCAAGCGCCACACTACCAGCATAGTGAGGTAGGTTACAATTACCGTATGAGTAATATTAGCGCCGGTATAGGTCGTGGCCAGATGCAAGTCCTAGATAAGCATGTCCATCTGCGCCGTGCTATGAATCAATTTTATCAAGAATTGTTTGCAGCTATCGATGGAGTAGAAGTTCTCGTTGAAAAATCTGCTGATTATTATTCCAACCATTGGCTTAGCGCGATTTTAGTTGATCCAGCTGTCACAGGTGGTATTACCAGAGAGGATTTACGACTGGCACTAGAAGCCGAAAACATAGAATCACGCCCATTATGGAAACCTATGCACCTGCAACCTCTTTATTCCAAGTACCCATATTATGGAGGCAAAGTATGCGAGGAGCTTTTTGAAAAAGGATTGTGCTTACCATCAGGTTCCAATTTGTCAAACAACGATAGAGCGCGCATCGCAAGTGTTATTAGAGGTGTTTTTAATTAAAGCTCAATAATTTAAGCTTCACTTTGTCGACTTTAACTTAATTTCAACGCTATTAACCTAGAGTTAATATTCAGTTCATTTCAGTTTCAGATTCTTCTTCTAATTTTAGTGCATAATTAAAAATCAAAAAGGAAGGTTATGAAACAAAAACTACTTTACTCTCATCTAATTATTCTGTTTTTTACAACAGGATCTTTGATGGCTCAAAACACGGTTTACCAATTAGACTTTGATAGTAATAATTCAGGTTACTCATTGAGTCTAGACGATATTGCTGGTGAGACTACCGATTATTTCAGAAGAACCGATGGGTCGGATATTGGTGCTGATTTCTCTAATGTATCCGGTTTTTATTTTGCAGCTCAAGATATCGATGGTGTTGGAGTTACCCCAATTCCAAGTAGTACACAGACCGTGACCATTCCCAATATCAATATTAGTGGATTGGATAATTTGAACTTTACAATCAAGATTGCAGAGGATGATGATGGTGTTAATCAAGATTGGGACGGTGCAGATTTTTTTCATGTTGATTATAGAATTGACGGAGGCGCCATTCAAAGTTTGATTTGGATTGAAGCAGAGACGTCAGGAACTAATCAATTACCAAGACTCGATGAAGATTTTGATGGTATCGGTGAAGGAATCGAAGTCACTGATGTATTTTCAGAATTTTCTAAGGCCATATCTGGAAATGGGTCAACCTTGGAGCTGATTCTTACATTTAAACTCGACTCAGGAGACGAGGATATTGCGATAGATGATATTTTGGTAACTAGTCAAAATACAGCGGTAAATGATTCACCATCCATTTCAAACATCAGTCAAAATCCTGATAGTGCTGTATCATCTTCAGATGAAGTTTCAATATCTGCTGTTATAACTGATGAGGACGGGCTACAATCAGTAGTATTAGATTATGATGTTGCAGCTAATGATGGATCTTTTGATGGAAGCTACGATCAATCCATTACTATGACAAATAGTAGTAGTACTTATATGGCGATTATTCCCGCACAAGCCGATGGAAGTAATATCTATTATCAAATCACAGCTACAGATTTAAATTCTACACCAGCTGTGACTAGTAGCGCGGCTTTGAGTTATCAAGTACGTGACCCACTGCCTGCACCCTCATTGATTATTACTGAAGTTGCTGACCCTTTTGATAACGCAAATGCCAGATTCGTAGAAATTTATAACAATGGATCACAACCTATAGATTTTGATATAACTCCAGTTTATTTAGCTCGTTTTGCAAATGCAAATACTACCTCTGTTGATGAGCAACTAATTGGCGTTTTGGGCGCAGGCGAGTATTTGGTAATTGCTGGTAGCGGAACCAACTATGAGTCTGCTTATGGTTTTTCGCCAGATGCCATTAGTACTGGTGTTTCTGGAAATGGAGATGATACTTATGCGTTATTCTCAGGATCGGCGGGATCTGGAACTCTATTTGACATCTACGGTGCTATTGGAACAGATGGTACAGGAGAGCCGTGGGAATATGAAGATTCGAGAGCAGTACGTAATGATTTGAATGTAACGCCCAAAACCACCTGGACGGCTAGTGAGTGGGATATAATAACAGCTAATGTCAACGACATGAGTCCAAAACGTGGTGAGCCTGACTATGTTTATGCTGCTGGTAGTTGGAGTCCAGCCGCGCCAGAAGGCTTGTCTACCATTAACGATGAAATAAGAGTAAGGGATAATGTCGCTTTGACTGGAGATCTTGAATTTAGATCGTTGACTGTTGATGAGAACATCACATTCACTGTAGGCGCAAATTCTATTACTTCCTCAAGAAACCTTTTTGTCAACGGAACCCTTGACGGCCAAGATGGAACCCTGAACTTTGCGGGAACTCTGCCACAATCCACTTTTGGAACGGGTACGCTAATTATAGAGGATTTGATAATTAATAATTCTGGTGGAGTAGCTTTCAATAATATCACCAATCTTGAAGGAATATTATCGCTAACTAATGGTGAATTAGCCACCAATGACCTTTTAACTTTAAAAAGTTTTGAAGGCAAGGCGGCGGTTATTAATGAGGTGGTTAGCGGTTCTATTTCCGGAAACGTCACCGTAGAACAATTCTTTCCAGCCACCACGGGTCGTGCCTTTAGGTTTGTATCAGCGCCTGTCAACTTTGATGGTTCCATCACTGCCAACTGGCAAGAAGGCGGTTCCAATGCCGCTGGTTTTGGGGTACAGATCACAGGTGGAGACGTGGCGCATGGTTATGACCCATCTGCTACTAACAACCCGTCACTATTTCGTTACGACAATGGCTATACCGATCCAGTAAGCGCATGGATTCCTCTAAGTACCGCTAATGGTGATGATTTGACTTCTATTTCTCCTGAAGCAGGTGATGCCTACCGTTTGTTTATTAGAGGTGACCGTACCACAGATCTTACTTCCAATACGTCAGCAGCTACCGCTACTACTCTAAGAGCTACAGGAACATTAGTTACGGGCGCCTATCCAGCGACTCCTATAGCACTTGCTGGTCCCAACCTTTATTCTCTCATAGGTAACCCCTACCAATCCAAGGTAGATGTGGAGCAGCTTTTGCAGAATGCGACGAATGTTGTTGCTACAGAATACTATCAATGGGATTCTACCACCAACAATTATGTGTTGTACGAATTTGCGACGCCAACAACACCTATGGGGTCTGACATTTCCAAAAATGCGCTACCGGGACAATCCTTCTTTGTCCAGTCTGATGCTACCGGCAATGGCTCCCTACAATTTCAGGAAAGCTATAAAACGGCAGGTTCTGATGTGGCGACAAAGAATGTGGACATAAGCAATGCGTTGACCATAAATCTATCTACTCAAGAGCAAATCGCGTCTGGTAAAGCCAATGACATAGCCATCGCGCGCTTTGACGAAGAATTCCGTACGGATTTTGATCCACAGGATACTCAAAAGTTCTTTGGGTTATCGCATAGTCTTGCTTGGGAAAAGAACGGTGCATATTACGCGGTCAATAGGGCTGCGATGCCTCAAGATGGTGACCGCTTCAATTTGAGTGTTTTTGTAGGCACCTCTGGCACCTATTTCTTTACGGTCCAGAGTCCCGAATTTGAAGGTCTAACCACTTATTTCTATGATAGCCTTTCTGATACTTATGATTTAGTCACTCCTGGCAATCCTGTTGTGATTAGCAAAAGCATTGATCTTTCAAACAGTAGCTCCACCGCTGGTGATCGCTTTCAAATAGTATTCCGTAAATCTACATTAGGGATGGATGATAATTTTGCTTTCGCGAAAGCGATCTCCTTGTTCCCTAATCCTTCTAGTGATGATGCCATTTCCATCTCCAACCTAGTGGCAGGGAAGCCAGTGACTTTTAAAATCTTCAATACTTTAGGTCAACAAGTGCTCACGGTTGAGAAGACAATAAGTGGAACGATCGAGACAATAAACGGATTGGATAATTTAGCAAATGGTTTATATTTGGTAAATGTGTATCAGAATGATCTCCAAACCTCTATAAAATTAATACTTAACTAATTTTAGTATGAAAAATTTAAAAACTTTACTTTTAATTACAGCGATGCTTTTTGCTGGAAGTTTGTACGCGCAACCACCAGCATTTGAGGAAGATGTTGACGATGTAGTCATGGCGCCAATTCCTGGAATTGCCATCGCGGCAGCAGTTGCATTGGTCATTGGCTTTAAGGTGGCTCAACGAGAAGATTAAGCTTTAAACTTAGGATTTATAATAGGTGGTGCCAGTGCGCCACCTTTTTTGTTATCTTGCATTAGATTGCCAAAAAGCGACAGCCGTGAAGTGGAGGTATTTTAAAATACGTGCTAGACAAATTCTCTGGAATGAGGATAATAGGGTGCGTATACGCAACCTAAATTATTTGCCAAGATGGCTGGTGCTCATCATCGATTTAGCTACCGTTGTTTTTTCATTTTTCATGACGTTTTTCATTGCGTCCAATCTAAATGTGTCCTTTTACAATGTGCTTAATCTATGGGAAGAGTGCGTATTTATTTCCCTGATTTATTTTTCTTCCTTTTTTCTATTTAGCACCTATGCGGGTCTTATACGTCATAGCACTTTTGTAGATATTTTTAAGATAGCTTTCTCTTGCGGTTTCAGTGCTTTCTCGCTGGCAGCCATAAGTTACGGTTACTATTTGTTTTCTGGATCTAAAATATTCTTGATCCCATTTTTGATTATCAATGCAGTGATCACCTTTGCTTGTATGCTTATGTTACGCATATTGGTAAAGTCTTTATATTCCTATATGACTAATATGGGGCGAAAAAAACATCGCGTGCTTATTTTAGGTGTCAATGATGATGCCATTGCGGTTGGGGAAGCCCTATCGATATCTGACCGTCAAAATTTTGTTCTCGGTGGTTTTGTGAGTTTTAAAAAAAGATATCAAAAAATCAAAATTCAAGGCGCTCCTATTTTTAAATACGACGAGCACTTTTTTGAAACCATTGCGCCTTATAAGATCAATGGGTTGGTTATGGTAGGAGACCAAATGAACGTCTCTGAAAAAAATAGACTCGTAGACCTTGCTCTCGAACAGAACTTGAGAATCTATCATGCTCCTTCCATCACCAAATGGGAAAATGAATCTGATGTCAATGGGAATATTAAAGAAGTTCAAATTGAGGACCTATTAGAGCGCCATCCCATCAATTTAGATGATTCACAGATTCATCACTACATCAATAATAAAACCATTCTTATCACCGGTGGTGCAGGATCAATAGGTAGTGAAATTGTACGTCAGGTCAGTCATTATCAACCTAAAAAAGTATTGGTGTTAGATCAGGCGGAATCACCATTACACAATTTAGAGTTAGAGTTACGCAAAGATCATCCGGAGGTTTCCTATGAATTTATTCTGGCGGATGTTCGGAAAAAGTCCAGAATTGAGGAAGTTTTTAAGAGTGAATCAATTGCAGTTGTGTTTCACGCCGCTGCCTATAAACATGTGCCACTTATTGAGAGAAATCCAACCGAGGCGGTACAAGTCAACATCTTAGGAACGGTAAATCTTGCTGATTTATCTGCTGAATACCGTGTAGATCGATTTGTTATGGTAAGTACGGACAAGGCTGTGAACCCTACTAATGTTATGGGAGCGAGCAAAAGGGCGGCTGAAATTTATGTTCAATCGTTGATGAACGAAAGCGAAGGAGACACCAAGTTCATCACTACCAGATTTGGTAATGTTCTTGGATCCAATGGCTCTGTCATTCCTTATTTTAAGGAACAAATCAAAAATGGTGGTCCCGTTACTGTCACTCATGAGAATATCATTAGATATTTTATGACCATTCCAGAAGCTTGTCAATTGGTTCTTCAGGCTGGAACCATGGGACAAGGTGGCGAGGTTTTTGTCTTTGATATGGGGAAACCCGTAAGAATCATGGATCTGGCGAGGAAAATGATTAAACTTTCTGGTTTAGAACCTGATAGAGATATCAAAATTTCAGTGATTGGTTTACGACCTGGTGAGAAGTTGTACGAGGAACTTTTAAGTAACGAGGCCACTACGCTTCCCACACATCACTCCAAGATCTTAAGAGCTATAGACCATGCCCAATCTTTAGAGCACGTCATGAATCTTATCATTGAAATCGCTGCTGCTGCAGAACAGTCCAATGATATCTTTATGATTAGTAAACTAAAAGTTTTGGTACCCGAATTTAAGAGTGAAAATAGCGTTTATGAGTTTCTGGATATACGAACCAATTCAGAAGATTGATTTATTACCTTTGCACCCCAAATTTAACACATGTTACGCAAATCTTTTTTACTTATAAGTTCTGCTTTTTTGCTGATACTAACCGGCTGTTCTTCCAAAAAGGATATTCTTTATTTCCAAGATATAAGCTCCAAGGAGATTTTTACACCTCCAACATATACTTCTATTATTAAGAATAACGACCAGCTATCTATTATTGTAAGTAGTGCGGATATGACAACTGTTTCCAGATACAATCGATTGGTTCCGAGTGTTAATGATGGAGAGTTTAGGCAGCTCAATGGTCAACCGCAGTTGTTGAATTATTTGGTTGACAATAAGGGCACTATTGATTTGCCTGAATTAGGACAGATCAAAGTAGCTGGAATGACAAGATTTGAGTTAGAAAAAATGCTCACGGAAGAATATAAGAAGTTTGCAAAGGATGTTTTAGTAACCGTCCGATTGACAAATTTTAAAATCACTGTATTGGGCGAAGTATCCCGACCCGGCACTTATTCTATACCCGATGAAAGAGTGACTCTACCTCAAGCTCTTGGCTTAGCTGGGGACTTGACTTTGTATGGTAAGCGGACGGATATTCAGTTGCTTAGAGATAATAATGGTGTCCAGGAAAGTTATATTATTGATTTAACCAAGACGAATGTTTTGGATAGCGATTTGTACTATCTACAACAAAATGATGTCTTGTACGTAGGGCCTAACAACGCGCAAGTCAGCGGTTCTTCCTTTAATCGAAATAACCCCTTGTATGTATCTATTGCATCACTTATACTATCAGTAATCATATTAATCGCTCGATAATGCAAGAACAAGGTTCTATAAATGTGGCTTCCGAAGAATCCCTAGCTCAGCAAATACAACCCTACTTAAATAAATGGTTTTGGTTCGTGATTTCTTCGGTTTTGTTTATTACGATAGCCATTTTCTATTTAAGATATTCGACTAAAATATATCAAGCAGAAGCCTCTATACTTATCAAAGACACTCAGGCTGGAGGAGTTTCGGAGTTAGCTGCTTTAGGGGATCTCGGAATGCTCGGTAATAATTTCAATAGTGTAGAGAACGAGATTGAAATTTTGACCTCAAGAAGACTCATGTCCAGAGTGGTAGAAGAACTTCACTTAGATGTGCGGTATTTTAGAGAAGGTAATATTAAAACTTCCGAGCTATTTCAATCAGCTCCTTTTATAGTTTCTAAAGTATTGGATACCGCCAATACAGGAAGAAATTTACAGTTTTATGTGAAGCCGGTTTCTGAGCTAACTTTTGAATATTGGTTAAACGAGGGTCAAGAACCCAATATTGCCAATTTTGGTTCCTATGTAAAAATTGGGGAGAATACCGAAGTTCAAATAAGCTCTATCAATAGTCCTATTGATGGCAGCGACAGCGACAACGTTTTTCTTGTGCGGTTAGCTGATTTTGAAAAGGTCGTCGTTAGCTATGCTGGTAAAGTTTCTGTGACTCAATCTGTAAAGAGAGGTAGTGTGATCGATCTGTCGATATCCGATCCTGTACCTTCTAAAGCCGCTGCAATTTTGAATCAATTGATTACTGAATATAATAAAGATGCGACCGAGGATAAAAACATTGTAGCTAAAAACACGGTGGAATTTATTGAAGATCGTTTGGCTACTATAGAATTGTCTTTAGATTCTGTAGAGATCAAAAAAGAGAATTTTAAGAGAGAAAATAACCTATCCGACATTGCAGCCGAAGCTGGTTTGAACCTGCAATCCAGCGCAGAATATACCTCCTTGCAAATTGAGGCTCAAACGCAATTAAGAATCGCCAGAGATTTGCGCGCTTATATGGCAAGCTTGAATGATACTGAATATATTCCTGCTAATTTAACCTTAGGAAGTAATTCGGTTAATGAAATTATTAATGAGTATAATCAGCTTTTACTTACTTACAATCAACGCTTAGAAACGGCCACTCAGCTCAATCCTATTGTACAAGAATTACAGGATCAACTGTCTAAATTAAGATCCTCCATAAATGCATCTTTAAATTCTTACATTCAGTCCTTAGAAGTTCGATTAGGTAGTATTTCATCTCAGAATAATAGAATTGAAGGCCGATTGGGAGAAATTCCAGCAACCGAAAGAACAGCAAGAGATATAGAACGAGACCAAACCATCGTTGAGGCTATCTATTTGTATCTTTTTCAAAAAAAGGAAGAAACCGCTATAAGCCTAGCCGTTACTGCACCCAAGGCAAAAGTGGTTGATAGTGCCTGGATTTCTGATCAACCTATCTCTCCTAAACCTAAAATTGTGCTTTTGGGAGCTCTTATTGTTGGTCTACTTATACCATTTGCTTTCATCTATTTAAAAGGATTGATTTATAATAAAATTGAAAATAGAAAGGATGTTACGAGACGTCTATCCAACACCTCTTTCCTAGGCGAAGTGCCTAAATTGGCCTCAGATGAATCTGATGTGATTACCAAGAACGACAGGTCCATATTAGCCGAATCGTTTAGGATTTTGCGAACGAATCTCCAGTATAAACTTTCTGCACTGTCTAATACAGTCAAAACACCCGTTATCATTGTAACTTCCTCTGTAAAGGGAGAAGGAAAAACATTTGTCTCTTTCAATCTGGCCATGACTATGGCCAACTCTGGTAAAAATGTGTTGCTTGTTGGAGGCGATATTAGAAATCCGCAGTTGCATAGATATTTGGTAAAAGGCAGCAAAAATTTAAAAGGTGTGACCGAATTTTTGGTATATCCAGAATATCAGCCCGAAGAACTGGTTCATGAAAGTGATGCTAATTCCAACTTGAAAATAATGCTATCTGGAGCCATTCCTCCCAATCCAGCAGAGCTATGGTTAAGTTCACGTGTCGATGAACTTTTGGACTATGGAAAAGAGAATTATGACGTAGTGATTATCGATAGTGCTCCGTCCATGCTGGTTACGGATACCTTATTGATCAGCGATAAAGCGGATGTTACTGTTTATGTCACTCGAGCTAATTATACCGAAAAGCCTTTGTTAGACTTTGTGAGCGATACTATCGAAAGTGAAAAACTTAAGAATGTTGCCATGGTATTGAATAACGTCAAAATAGCCAACTTCGGCTATGGGAACAAATACGCTTACTCTTATGGAGTTGACGCGGATAGCGCATGGACACGATTACTCAAAGCAGTAAAGCTTAAAAAGTAATTGATCTGAATTTTCAGAGACTATTTATTCTCAAATGTACTCATTTGTGTTTTAATGAGGATCTGCAGTGAAGGCATCAATTTTTTGTCTATTTGAATCTCTTTTATTTTGCTCAGGTGTTCCTGTTTATGAGCGTCTGTCGCTAAGAAAGAATAGTGATTGCCCTTTAAAAGTTCTAATGCTTTTTTCTTAGCGTCAGATCCATAGTGTCCCGATAGGCTTAATATATTGAGCTGCAATCTGCAGCCTCTATTTGCAAAATCCAGCATCTGTTGAATGCTTAAATACCTGTATCGTTCTGGATGTGCTAGAATGGGTTTCAAATCCAGATTACTCATTTCAAAAATCAGCTCTTCAGAGTTGAAGGGCTTCTGAAAATAGCTAAATTCAAACAACAGATGATTTCCTGGTAGGGTCAAGAAATTCCTAGTTTTAAGAATGTCCTCAAAACCACCGTCCATCATATATTCTGACGCAGTTCCCAAAAGAAAATCCGCATCGTCTTTTAATAAGCCTGCTTTGGTTTCAGTAAAGCTGCTTTTGATTTTTTCTGCATCATTACCATAGTAATCCTCCATGGTATGAGGTGTCGTGTAAACTCCAGAGAAGCCTAATTCACGATACAATTTGATCATGCTCGAGGTTGTCTCCAAGCTATCCGAACCATCATCAATATTGGGCAATACATGATTGTGCATATCGATGAGGCCATCGATCGCATCTGCCAGAAAAACTTTCTTGGTGAAAAAGAACATTAAGAGTATTGCGCTATGAGATCCTTAACTTCTTTTTCCTTCATCAATTCAGGAAAAAGTTCTTCTAGAATGATGATGTATTCTGGATCTGTTTTTAACGCATTTTGTAGATGAAATCTCGCTTTGACTTTTTGATTCAATTTATAGTAAGCACCAGCAATGCGATATTCCATTTCTACCTGTTGTGGGTAAAATTCAAGACCGTGGTTCAAGTTAGAAACGACAGCTTCAGTTTCACCTAGGGCTAACAGAATATCCGCTCTAGACAACCAGGTTTCTTGCTCGTAATTACCTAATTCAATGGCTTTGCGATAACCATATTCTGCCTCTTCAAAGAAGTTAAGGCGTTTATTCAAATGTGCATATCTTGTCCAATATAACGCATTTTCTCCATCGACTTCAATCGCCTTTTCTATATAACTTAATGCTTTAGGGTAATTCAACTGCTTTGAATAGTAGTCCACAATAGAAATCCAGCCTTTATCCAATAACGGATCTTCATTAATGGTCTTTTTGAAGTATTTAATAGCCAGTTCGCTATTCCCTAATTTGTTGAAGCATTTTCCTAAACGTAAATAAGCAAAGGATGTAGGATCATCCAGCTCTAATGTGATTTGATAATTCTCTATCGCCTCATTGTAGCGACCCAGCTTTTCCAACACCTTACCTTTTTCAAGATAGGCACCTACAAAGTGATCGTCTGAAATGATCGCAAATTCAAAAGCGGCTAGTGACTTCTCATACATCTTCAAATCAAAATACTGCTTGCCTACTTGATGCCAGGCGACCTCACAATATGGATTCTTATTCAGGAACATATTTAAGAAGTCTATGGCTTGCTGATTTTCCTGTAGAAAATCAAAACAATAGATAATGTTATAAAGCGCAGAATAGTCTGTTTCGTCCAGCTCTAGACACTGCATGAAGTTCAACTTGGCACTGGAATAGTCCTCTATAAAAAGAAATTCCATACCTATAAGGTTGTAGACGTCTGCCTTATCATCCGTTAACTGCAATGCATCATTAAGTAGGTTGATTGCCTTCTCATGCTGCTCTGTTTTGGAAAATATATTAGCCTTTTGAATGAATATTTCAGAATTGTGCGGTTGCAATTCATGTAGCTCGTCCAGTAGTTCGTGAGCCAGTTCAAATTTGTCATCAAAAATCAACATCTCTGCATGAAACAGCTTTAAGTTGACTGATGATGGGTGTTGATTCATCGCAAGATGGATCGCTTTGCGAGCCAGAGCCATCTTTCCGTTTTCCAGATAATGCTCAATAATTTCTTCAAATTCATCGCTATCAAAGAAACCTACCTCGTTGGTTTTAAGCATCAATTCAAACTTTTCAATGCTCAAATCATCATCATTATTTAAGTTGAATTCCATAGGTCGAATTTTTAATGATCCGCTTCTTACTAAGTTCAAAAGATTTGCCAAAGTCTCGCAGTTCCCGCCAAATCTCTTGTCAACATCTTATAAACAGCGCAAAACAGCTATTTATGAGCCGTAAAATTCGGCAATTGTTTGCTTCAAAATGTTACAGGCGTGATCAATTTCATCCATAGTCACGGTATAGGGCGGCGTGATGCGTATGGCTCGCTTTTCAAAAAGCAGCAAAAAGAAAATCACACCTTTTTCCCTACAACGATCAACAATGGCAGCCGTATGTGTCGCATCAGGCAATATGGCAGCTAGCATCAAACCGGTGCCTCTTACTTGCACGATATGTTTGGATAGTAAGCTTTCGCGAAAGCGTAATTCCATCATCTTCACACGTTCCATATAACCTTCTCGCAATATCACCTGCAGGGTTGCAAGAGCCGCCGAAGCAATCACAGGATTACCTCCAAAGGTGGTGATGTGCCCCAACATGGGTGATGTTTTGAAGTGATTCAAGTGTTCTGAACTTGCCGTAAGCGAACCAATGGGAAGACCACCTGCAAGGCCTTTACCACTTACTATAACGTCGGGAACAATGTCGTGCTGCTCAAAATGCCACATGGTGCCGGTACGACCAACACCTGGCTGAATCTCGTCCAGAATCAATAAGGCTCCCATTTTGGTACAAGTTTCCCGCAACGCCTGGAACCAGCGTTTGTCTGGCATGATAAAACCCGCACCGCCTTGGATGGTTTCCATCACCACGGCTGCTGTTTTATTGGTAATCCTTTTTAAGTCTGGCAGGCAATTGAATTGAATATGCTTTATATCTGGCAACAGCGGTCTGAAAGGTGCCTTGCGCTCCTCATAATCCATCAGACTAAGTGAACCTAGCGTGTTCCCATGATAACAATTCTTCATGGCGATAATTTCAGAACGTTGGGTAACGGTTTTGGCGAGCTTGATGGAGGCTTCAATGGCTTCTGTACCACTATTGACCAGATAGGTCATGTCTAAGGGCGCTGGCATCGTGCTGGCTAGCAATTTGCACAAATCCACAGCAGGTTGCTGGGCATACTCACCATAGACCATCACGTGCATATACCGATCCACTTGATCTTTAATGGCATTTACCACTTCAGGATGGCAATGTCCCAATGGCAAAGCACTGACACCTGCCACCATATCCAGATACTTGTTACCGTGCGTATCGATGATGTAGTTTCCAGAAGCGCGTTCTATTTCTAGACCTGGCGCAAATGGAGTCGTGGGCGCTTGATATTTAAAAAAGTCCTCTTTCAATTATCTCCTGTACCTTCAATATTTTCTATCTGATCTTCCTTCCTGTTTTCCAGATCCTCTTTTTTGAGCTCACTGTTTTCATTGAGGTTTTCCAAATCTTCTTTGCTAAAGAAATCGTCCTCTCTCACCGGCAACGGCAACCCCTGAATCTTGATTTGTTTAGGAATAGGTTTGCCCTTGAAAAGGTCATTATAAGACAGTATTTGTTCGTCTCCTCGCCAGTTTAATCCTCTTAGTGTTCTCGCATTCACTGGCAATTCATCTGGCGGAAAGGTGGTACCCTTAGCCTCGTTGTAATAGGTGTCCAGAACGAGTTCACCATCTTCAAATTCCAGCACAACGCGGCCACTGGTTCTTTTGTCAATTCCTATCAATTCCTGCGCTTCATTACGTAAATAGACGAGATGTTCCACATTCTTGTCAATGTTGACCACGCTCAATTCATTATCCTTGAAGAATCCCGTGAGTTCTTTTCCTTTTATTTGGTTGAAACCACCCGTCGTATCCTTGTTCACAATAAAGGCGTTGTAGAATACTCTAAGGGAATCCAGTTTTTCAGTTTGAACGTTGCTTTGGATAAAAATGCTATCGCCTGTCATTTGGCTCACGCCATTCCATAATATGGGACTGCCTATCATCTTTGTCAAACCAGTAGTTTGACGTGAGACGATACTATCTGATTTACCGCTTAGATCTTTTTTGAAGATCCTGGCATCATAGAAACCTCTCACCAGCCTATTTTCTGGTTTGCCGGTCACCATTAAGGTGTCTGCGTGTATGTACACACTGTCTTGTTCCTGAACGGATATTGCCACAGCTCTCTTGGTGATAAAGACCGAATCCTTGGCTCTAAAAACTTCGGCATAGTCACCTTTAATGACAGAATTGTTGATGGTGTCTGTGATCTTGATATTGTTGACGCCACTGGCGAAATCCCGACCGCGATTAAAATATAGGCTATCACCTCTCACATTGCGATCGTTGTAATCAATGCTGGAGTTCTTGACAAAATAACCTTCATCTGCTCGAGTATCGTAAAAGCCTCGTTCACAATACACCTTGCTCGTTTTTCCTGTGATGGTCGATGGACCATACATATAAGCATGACCAGAATCTGAATAAAAGTTCAAGTGGTTGGAATTGATCACATATTCTGGATTGGTGACCACTACCTTGTCTAGAAACTGATATTTCTTATCCTTCATGAAGTAGGTGCCAACCCTGCTTTTCAAAGTGCTTGAGGTGTCTCTAACCGTGCCACCGCTACGGTAATAGGCTTGCTGCCTCGCTCTATTGAACCACAAAGTGTCTGTTTGTAGGGTTGATTCTGGACTGCGCATATTGACGTTACCACTAGCAAAAGCCAGCTGATTCCCACCATTGTATTCTGCGTACTTGGAGTTCATAGTGATGGTATCACCTTGATTCATGCGCACGTTTCCTATGGCTTTAATGAAGTTACTTTCTTTATAAAAAACAGCTTTGTCGCAATACATTTCAATACCGCGATGCTGCACATAAACCTGTTTGCCGGAGTTACGTAAATAAAGAATGGCGCCAGGGAATTCATTTTCATTAATGCTTTCAAATGGCGACTCCACACGTATGAGTGAATCCACGGGTTGCTCTTGAGCTATGGCTGTTAGAAAGAACCCTAAGCTCAAAGCAAACGCTAAAACGAATTTTATCTGGTCCATCACAAGCTTACAATTTAATCTCTTTAGCATTTTCAGGTGTTGAGAATGCGACTTCGTTCAATCCCTTAAATTGGATATTGGTTATGGTCGCTTCACCTATGATATTAGATCGATCTACTTTATTTGAGTAGTTATAAAATTTCCAAGACGTGGCGATGGGAATGTCTTTCACTTCTTTATATTCTCCATATGCGATCGCATGAGCATTTTGCGCTGCCTTATCTGCTGGTGTGCCTCCATAGGTGACAATGTAACCCGCATGGTCTATTCGATTCGTTTCTTTATCCACATAAATCTCGTACCAATCATCTGGTGCATCACCTGTTCCTTGCTCAAAAGTGAGTTGGATTACTTTGTAATCTTCGGTATTTGGTAAAACGTTGATGATGGTGCCATCATCAGTAAGTTTGTATGGTAAGGAGAAGAAGTAACTCCAAGTAAAAATGTCAAATCGCGCTCCGCTATCGTCAGCATCCTGCGGACTCATCCAGACCTTATCACCGTCATAAATTAGTGAAGTTCCATCGGTCTTGTCAATTCTAATGTACTTCGAATCTGTGGACAAAGAAACAGTACCGTTGAGTCTTGACTGGCCGCCAAAACTCAGATCTAAATCAAACTGAACCACTTCCATATCCAGAAAAGCACTTTTCTCATGCGCCATTTCAACATCAGCAACGGCCGGTTCAATTTCTTCAACCTTTATGGTTGTATCAGGCGTTATTTGTTCGATAGATAACGAAGAATCACTTTGCTTGCAGCCTACCAAGAAAGAAATGATCCATAAAAGAAGGATTGATTTTTTCATCTAACGGGTTTTGTTGCTCTTAAACATAGAATCCAAAATCGTCTGGATCCCTTGATACATAAATACAATGGCTAAAATGGCAAAAGCAATTCCAGGCATCAAGAAAATAATGGGATGCTCGCTTCCAGCGCCTATATAGATTAAGATAGGACCCAAGAAGAAAAACGGAATCGCCATCATGAGACGCTTCACACCTTTACTTAAAACCTCTCGATCCGTTGATGGTTGTTGGTTTTCCATTAGCATAATCCTATGTGATCCAGAACAGCTCGCACGCTACCGTATTTTTTAAGAAGTTCCTGTGACTGTTCATAATCTATTCTCGTGGCTTCCATGATCATTCGCGTACCTCTATCTACGAGTTTGTCGTTACTCAATTGCATGTCAATCATTTTATTTCCTTTAATGTGACCCAATTTGATCATCACACTTGTACTGATCATGTTGAGTACCATTTTCTGTGCCGTTCCAGCTTTCATACGACTACTGCCTGTTACAAATTCTGGTCCTACTACGGGAACTATAGAATGATGGGCTATCTCATCTAACTTACTACCAGGATTACACGTAATTCCTCCTGTTATTATTCCACGATTTTGGCAGGCTTGAAGTCCGCCTATAACATATGGAGTACGACCACTGGCTGCTATGCCTATGACGACATCTTTATCCGTAATATCATAGTTTTCAAGATCCTTTATTGCTTGTGCTGTGTCATCCTCGGCATTTTCTACAGCGTTTCTGATCGCTTGATCACCGCCGGCAATGATGCCTATGACTTTTCCGGGAGCAACGCCAAAAGTAGGCGGACACTCGCTGGCATCCAGAATTCCCAAACGACCACTCGTACCAGCGCCTATATAAAAAAGACGACCGCCATTGCTCATCTTTTCAGCGATAACATCGACTAGTCGTTCTATTTCGGGCAGGACTTTTTGGACGGCCATGGCCACCTGCTGGTCTTCTTGATTTATCGCCTCCAACAATTCACGAGTGCTCATCCTCTCTAGATGATCGTGATTAGAATCCTGTTCTGTTATGTTGTTAATAGGCATATTATGGAGTTCGCTTTCGTATTTCGACTACGCTCAATATAAACTTTTGTTCACTGCGTTTACAAAAAGCGATATGATTTTAATCTTGATTCTAATATTCTACCGTTTCTACAATTTCAAGGTCATAGCCTATGATCCCGATGCGTTTGCTTTGCTCACTATTAGTCATCAACCTGAGTTTTGAGATGTTCAAATCGTGCAAAATCTGTGCACCTATGCCGTAATCCTTGTTGTCCAAGTGGCGTCTAGGCGCTTTATGGGTACCGTTTTCCTGAAGTGCTTTGAGTTCTTCCAGTCGGCCCAGCATGTTTTCTGGTTCAAACTGCTGATTGATGAACACAATCGCTCCTTTTCCTTCTTTATTCAAGCGCTCAAACATTGCGTCCAGTTTACGATCTGCCTCTGACGTTAGAGTTGAGAAGAGGTCATTGTTCACTTGGGTCGAGTTCATTCTGGTCAACACCACATCGTCGTGATCCCAATCGCCCAAGGTCAACGCTAGATGGATCTGATCGTTTGTCGTCTGTTGATAGGCTCTCAAGCGATAGTTGCCAAACCGAGTCTTCAACTCAAAGTCCTCTTTCTTTACAATCAAGCTATCGTTTTTCATGCGGTAAGCCACGAGATCTTCAATGCTCACCAGCTTAAGATCATGCTTGCGAGCCACTTCCATCAATTGTGGCAATCTTGCCATGGTACCGTTCTCATTCATGATCTCTACGATCACACCTGCAGGTTCATGGCCGGCTAATCTGGCAAAATCAATCGCAGCTTCTGTATGACCAGTTCTTCTTAGAACGCCGCCATCTCTAGCTTTTAAAGGGAAAATATGGCCTGGTTTGCTCAAGTCGTGCGACTTGGTATTCTTGTCAATAATGGCCTTGATGGTTAGAGCGCGGTCACTGGCACTGATTCCAGTAGTGACACCATGACCACGTAGATCTACAGAAACTGTAAATGCAGTTTCCATAGGGTCAGAATTATTATTGACCATCATGGGAAGCTCCAGTTCTTTGACTCGTTTTTCTGTGATAGGACAACAGATCAATCCACGACCGTGAGTCGCCATAAAATTGATCATTTCTGGAGTGACTGATTGAGCACTGGCTAAAAAATCACCTTCATTCTCTCTGTTCTCATCATCGACAACAATAATGACTTTGCCGTTCTTGATGTCTTCAATAGCATCCTCTATACGATCCAGTTGAATCTTTGTCTGCTGCTGTTCTGTAACCATGGTACTTTTGCTCTTTCAATTCTTTGCAAAGATACGGGATTATGCTGCTGTGGTAGGGCTCTTGGGTTTCTTTTTGAACCTGTTGAGAAGGGAATTGACGCTGCCGCCCAAATCAAAGAATCCTTGATCTGTGGTGGCTCTGTAGGTTAAAAATACGCCTATGGGGAAAATAATCAAGGTACTCATCCATGCACCTAGCCATGCGGGAAAGGCACCTTCAGCTGCAGATTTTTCTGCAAAGATTCCTATAAAGTGGTAGGTAAGGAAAAACATGGTGGCCACTACGAGAGGTAAACCCATACCGCCTTTTCTAATGATCGCACCCAACGGCGCACCTATAAAGAACAGAATGATACAAGCAACGCCTAGTACGTATTTTTTGTGGATCTCAATCTCATATTTATTGAGTCGTACCTGTTCTCGTTGCAGCTGCTCTTTACGAGCCGTGATGCTATAGATTTGCTGTGTGGCCTTATTTGTCGCTACGTCTACCGCACGCTTTTGATCGTTTAAAGATAGTCGCTCAAAAAAAGTTTTCTCATTGACTGTGGAATCGACGTATTTAGAAACACGATCTGTCAATTTATTGGGTGACCATTTGAGCAATTGTGTTTGGTTGTAGATGTTTTTTTGGGAATTGTAACTGGAGGAAAACGAATCAATCTGAGTTTGAAGCTCGTTGATCTTCAACATTTGATAATCATCGGTAACGTTTTCCTTGTCCATGTCCACATCATTCAACTCTGATACATCGACATTCAAAGTATAGGTCTCAAAATAGCTTTTTACAAAAGGTGATGAAGCTCGCTTTCTAGGATCGTTCACAAAAAGATCCTCGTAATAATTCCCGTTAGTCAACACCAACTGAATGATATCTGACTTAAGCGAACTTTTAAGTTCACCCTTTTCGCTTTTTATTACTCTCCAGTTTCCAGATCTACCAGGACTTTTCTTATGAATAATAACATCGTCCAAGTACTGCCCACGATCACCAGTCTTGTCAGAAACCTTGATGTTGATATCACCCAACTGATTAAACACGTTTTTACTGATCGCCATTGCTGGTTTGACCTGCGCGATGTTACGTCTTAAATTACGCTGCTTTAAGTTTCCCCATGGAATGACTGTGTTTGCAAAAACAAAACTGGTGATTCCTAATGAAAAGATGACAATCGTCAAGCTGCGCATGGCGCGCTGTAGTGATATACCGTTGGATTTCATGGCGGCAAACTCATAGTTTTCTGCCATGTTCCCAAAGACCATGATCGATGCTAAAAGGATACTAAGTGGTAACGCCAGCGGTACGATTACCGGTATGGTATACATCATGAATTTACCTATGGTAATCAGGTCAATATCCTTACCTGCAATGTCTTTGATGTATAGCCAGATGGCCTGTAGGATCAAAATAAACATTAACACAATAAAGACGCTCAAGAACGTCTTTATAAATTGTGTCAATATGTAGCGATCCAGTATTTTCAAGCTAGTTCATTTCCTCAATGTCCCAGTTTTTGTACTGGCTGGGATCAAAGGTAAAACAGTTTTTAGCTAAAGGCTCGTTGGTCTTAAAGGTTTGTAGGGTGAATGTGATCACCGTACCGCTGCGCTCTGTAATGATGGTGTTGTAAATATGCTTGGTATTGGCATCGATTCCTAAAAGAATGTTCTTGTAATCAGATCCTGATTTGATAGGTGTGAGCTTCACGTATTGGATTTTTCTTCCCTTCACGTTTTGTACAATGTCCAACTCTTTGTTGTAACCTTTTTGATAAAACGTCATGATGTTGGAAGGATTGATCATTTCACTACCGTCATTGTTTTGGGTGGCAATGGTGACTTGTTCGTCCTCACGATTGATGGTGTACAATTTTCTGCCATCGTACATGTAGGTCGTACCGTTGTAGGTCGCATTGTACTTATTACCACTCAATTTTGCCTCACCTTGTAAGTCTGTGTCAAAGTTGGCTTTAGAGTTTTTCAGATTTCCCTTATAGGTAAAAGTGACGTTGTCATAGCTCTTATATTTTGCTGCCACTTCATCCAGCAATTTTGATGCTTGATTGGATTGTGCTGTTCCCGCTTTCGCGAAAGCGAAAAAAACCACCAGCAATAGATATAAATTCTTCATTTTCATTTAATTCTGCTTTTCTGCATTTAAAAATACTTCTAGCGACGCTAAGTCTGGAATAAGCACCTGACGGGCTTTACTACCTTCAAAACCACCTACGATTCCAGCGGCCTCCAGTTGGTCAATAATTCTACCGGCACGATTGTAGCCCAGTTTTAACTTACGTTGCAATAATGAGGCGCTACCTTGTTGTGCTACCACGATAATTTCGGCGGCTTCCTTGAACTTAGCATCACGCTCTTCTATACTAATATCAAGACTTGTGCCACCTTCCTCGCCTACGTATTCTGGTAAGAGATGAGCGTCTGGATAAGCCTTTTGTGAGCCTATAAAATCTGTAATTTTCTCCACTTCTGGCGTGTCCACAAAGGCACATTGAATACGGATGATCTCATTTCCAGAGGTGTACAACATGTCACCACGACCGATCAATTGATCTGCGCCACCACTGTCCAGAATGGTCCTGGAATCGACTTTTTGTTGTACCCTAAATGACACACGTGCTGGGAAGTTGGCCTTGATCATACCGGTAATCACATTAACCGATGGTCGCTGGGTTGCAATGATCAAATGAATCCCAATGGCTCGAGCCAGTTGTGCCAATCTCGCGATAGGCGTTTCTACCTCTTTACCAGCGGTCATGATCAGGTCTGCAAACTCGTCCACGACCAATACTATATATGGTAGGAACTTGTGACCATTTGCTGGGTTCAGTTTTCTAGCCTTAAACTTTGCATTATACTCCTTGATGTTACGGCACATGGCCTCTTTCAAGATGTCATACCGCTGGTCCATCTCGATACACAGACTATTGAGTGTATTGATAACTTTGGAGTTGTCGGTAATGATAGCTTCCTCGCTGTCTGGAAGTTTTGCGAGATAATGACGCTCGATTTTATTGAAGAGCGTTAATTCTACTTTTTTAGGATCTACCAGTACGAATTTGACTTCGGCTGGATGTTTTGAATAGAGTAGTGAGGTTAGCACCGCATTCAATCCTACCGATTTCCCTTGACCTGTAGCACCAGCCATGAGTAGGTGAGGCATTTTGGCAAGATCCACGACAAAGGTCTCGTTGCTGATGGTCTTTCCAAAAGCGATAGGCAGCGCCATTTCTGCATTTTGGAACTTAGGCGATGCAATCACAGATCGCATGGATACAATAGAAGGGTTTTGATTAGGTACCTCAATACCTATAGTACCTTTACCTGGAATGGGAGCGATGATTCTAATTCCAAGTGCCGCAAGTGATAAAGCGATATCGTCCTCTAGATTCTTGATTTTAGAGATACGTACACCAGCTTCTGGTACGATTTCATACAGTGTTACCGTAGGTCCAACAGTAGCTGTGATTTTGGCAATGCCTATTTTGTAATTCTTGAGCGTGTCCACGATGCGATCTTTGTTCGCTTGCAGTTCCTGCTCATTGATGGTGATGGTTTTACCTTTAGTATAATCCTTTAAAAGATCAATAGGCGGGAACTGGTAGTTGCTTAATTCCAGGGTTGGATCAAATTCGCCAAAATCCTGCACCAACTTTGAAGCCTTATTGTCAAACACTTCCTCTTCATCGACCGTTTGCTCTATGTCCATACCTATATCATCACCGTCGCCGGTGGCTGGAATAGAAGTAATAATAGGACTGACAGGTTCGGTTTTTAGGACAGGTTCTGGAATTTCTTCTTCATCGTCCTCAATGATTGTGATGTCAGTGAGATCGACATTATCATCGCCTATCGTTTGGCCTTCAATGGTATTGGTTTTCCAATCGGTTTCCTCGTCAGTCGCTTCAATATTATCCAATGGATCAAATCCTTCTTTAACCTGAGCCGATTTGCGTTTGAAGTAGCTGCTTATTTTCTCTGGCGTGACGCCCAATCTCAACGTGAGATAAATGAGTGCGAGAAACGCCATGACAATAATGGTTCCTATCAAACCAATGTAATCTTGCATGAAGTCGTTAAGTTCCATTCCCACCATACCGCCCAATAATGGTAAGCTCTTGTGGAAAAACCCAAAAAATACGGACAGCCACAGCATGAGCGGCAGACCCCAAACCCATAGAAGGGAAATTCGCTTTCGCGAAAGCGAAAACGCTCCACGCTTTGCTGCAAATAAATAAGTTCCTGTAATAATGAGTAGAATGGCGATGGAAAAAGCCGCAATACCGAACCCGTCATAAACGAAAACGTTGCCCAACCATGCACCAAGTTTGCTGAGCCAGTTTTGAGCTTCCAGCTCACGTTCTGTGAGTCGTCCCAAAATGCTTTGATCGCTGCGCCAGGTAAGTAGGAATGAGGTGAACGATAGTAAAAAGACGATACCTAGAGCAATGAGAAAAAAACCTACAATAACTTCCTGTAAACGAGATAGTTTAAAGGATGGCATGGATAGGGAATTGGTCTTGCCTGTGGCTTTCTTTTTAGTAGTTGATTTTTTGCGGGTCATATCAATAGTGAACGAGCAAAAATAGCAATATTGTATGGTTTCTTTAAGGCTGTAACTAGTTGTTTATGCAAATAAAGGTTGTATCAAATCTTGAAAATAGGGAATGTAGATGATGAGGCCAATGATGGTAGCAATAACTGCTGCAAAGAACACGGCACCAGCGGCGATATCTTTAATATGGCCTATTTTGACATGAAAATCTGGATGTATAAAATCTGCTACGGCCTCGATGGCGCTGTTAATACCTTCGGCAGTGAGTACTAATCCTATCGCAAAACACTGGAACATCCATTGGGTTGTCGTGATCTGGAAGTAGAAGCCCATTGCGGTTACTATAATGGACAGAAATATTTGAACCTGTATGCTAGGTTCTGTTTTAATAAGGGTTGCGGCGCCGTTAAAAGCATAGACACAACCCTTTAATCTTCCTTTTATAAATTGTTTAAACCCCAATTATAGCAGGGATTTTAGTGCTTCAAGGTAATCAGGTTCTTGACCTATTTCTGGAACTTGTTGATTGTAAATGACTTTTCCATTTTCATCAACCACAACTACCGCTCTAGAATGGAAACCTTCAAAAGGTCCATCGACAATGGTCAAGCCATAGCTCTCACCAAATTCTCCTGTTCTAATATCGCTCAAATTCATGACGTTGTTAGTGTCTTCGTCCTTAGTAAATCTCTTGAGAGCGAAAGGTGTATCCCTAGAAACACTCACCACTTTTGTATTTTCTAAATCTGTCGCACGTTTATTAAAGTTGCGCACTGATGTGGCGCAAACGTCTGTGTCAATACTTGGGAAAATATTGAACACCACGCGACTGCCTTTAAAATCGGCTAGGGTTGTGGTAGAAAGGTCATCCTTTAGTAATTCAAAATCTGGAGCTTGTGATCCTACTTCGGGAAGTGAACCTACGGTGTGTATTTCATTACCGCTTAATGTAATCGTTGCCATCTGGTTTGGTTTTTCAGTTTGCACTAAATTACCCATGGTAGAAGCGCTTTAAGTTGGTAAAATGTTAAATAACAAGGGAAAGAATTATAAGAAATGACTCACATAGCCATAGAGTAAGTAAATACATTGTTTTAATTTTGTAGAAAATATCTATAATGACCATCACACAGCTCAAATATGTCCTTGCCGTAGCCCAATACCAAAATTTCACCAAGGCGGCCAATAAGGTGTTTGTGACACAACCTACCTTGAGCATGCAAATCCAGAAGCTGGAAGATGAGTTAGACGTACAGATTTTTGACCGTACTAAAAAACCTATTGAGCTAACCGAGACTGGTAAGAAGATTGTCCAACAAGCGCATAACATTGTCAATGAAAGCGATCGCATTCAGGACATTGTCGATCAAGAAAAAGGATTTATAGGTGGAGATTTTAAAATAGGTGTGATCCCAACGGTGATGCCTACTTTATTACCTATGTTCCTGATGAACTTTGTGAACCGCTACCCTAAGGTGCGCTTGCGCATTGAAGAATTGACCACTGATAATATCATCAATGGATTGTTGGAAGGTTCTATCGATGCAGCTATTGCCGCCACGCCACTGGAAAATGAAATGATCAAGGAACGTGTCCTTTATTACGAACCTTTTGTTTGTTACGATCCTAAAAATTCTGGACAAGAGAACAAAAAAATAAAAGTAGAAGACATCAATATTGATGAACTGCTGCTGTTAGAAGATGGTCACTGTTTTAAGGATAATGTATTGAACCTATGCCGCAGCTCCAAAAAGAATGACGACGATAAATTCACGCTGGAGAGCGGTAGTTTTGAAACGATGATCAAGTTATCTGATGAAGGTCTAGGCATGACTTTACTGCCTTATTTAAATACTTTAGATCTCTCATCCACTAAGAAACAAAACCTTAGATACTTTGAAGAACCATCTCCTGCTAGAGAAGTGAGTTTGATTTATCATAAATCAGAACTTAAAATGCAGATCATTGAGGCCCTACAAGGCGTCATTGCTGGTGTAGTAAAGGGCGCAATCGCCTTTAGCAACGTACAGATTATAAGTCCATTAGCTAAAAGATAATCTGAGAATTATAGCTAAGAGAAAGCTATGTCGCTTGCGGTGGCAAGCATACCTTCAATTCTGGCTGCATCACGTACAGTTTTTTAAGCCAGATATTTAATTCTTGAATTTCGAATGGAAGCAATCGATCCAGTGCCTTGTGGAGTTCCTTACAGAATAACGTGGAATCAAAACTTACCTTTTCGAGTATGATTAGGGTGTATTCAAACATCGCTCGTGCCATAATTTTTAGAATTTTAGAAGCGTAGTTTTGTAGAATAGTAGAACATTTGAGCTCATTAAATATAGGTCAAAACTCTCGCTAGACTCAAATATTAAGTGTTAATATTTGAAGTTTCCCAGTGATAAAAAAGCCTTAACAATCTACTTAAATTTGATTTCCAATACGTTAGCTAACTACTATAACACTTACAATAGATAGAATGGCTAGAAGAAAGGTAGACAAGGCTACTTTTTTCAATTCGGGATCCAGAAGTATGGAAGAAGCTATGCTCCTAACGGTCAACAGATGTTTTAGTAGTGGTATGAAAGCCAGTATAGGTAAGAACAGCACATACGATACGGATAGTTCTAAACTGCCCGATTTAATAAACTGTATCCATAGAAACAGCATCATGGAGACGAAAGCTATTATAAGGTAAGTGAAATGCAACCTTTTTGATTTTTTCAATCCCAACTTTACGGGAATGGTATTCTTTCCAGATTTCTTATCACTTTCAATATCTCGCATGTTGTTCAGATTAAGTACCGCAACACTCAATAACCCGATTGTAAACGATGGTAGGATAAAACTCCAATCCAGAACCGAAGTAATCAAGAAGTAAATACCCATCACGCTTACCGGGCCAAAAAATATAAATACAAAAACATCGCCAAGGCCTCGATAGCCATAGGCATTATCGCCAACGGTGTATTTTATAGCCGCCCATATCGCCGCGATGCCAAGAACTAAGAAGAAAAGAGAAATCAAAAGTTGCTCCAGTCCCAAGCTCACATAAATCAGGGCAACGGCACATAAAAAAGTGAGGACAGAAGTAATGATCATCACACGCTTCATTTCTGGTGGTTTGATGATGCCGCTTTGAATGGCTCTCATGGGACCTATGCGCTCGTCATTATCGGTTCCCTTAACTCCATCGCCATAGTCATTGGCAAAATTGGATAGAATCTGGAAACCTAGCGTTGTTAATAAGGCTAGAATAGGAATCCACCAGTTGAAATAAATGACCGGTATATGATTGTATGGTCCATCGAACACATTATAGCTCGCTTTCGCGAAAGCGATATCCAGATAAGCATAGGCACTACCCACAAGAATGCCACTAATACTCAAAGGCAACGTACGTGGTCTGGCTGCACTGATCCAGGCTTGGGTTTTATTCTTCAAGGTGCCATGATTTTTACCATGGTTTCCTTCAGTAAATCTGCTTGCGGCATTTGTATGGCGCCTACACCTTTAGACTTCACGTCCATTTCACGTATGATCTGGATCGCACGACTGCAATATTTCATGGGATAATTACGCACGGCCACGAGCAGTTCCTGCACAAAAAACGGATTGATTCCGGCTGCACGAGCCACACTTTTAGGCGACCGATCGTTTAAGGCATGCACCTTGAGCAACTGTACAAAAAAGCTGTGAAGTTGCGCAGTGGTGAGCACAATCGGATTGTCCTTAGGGTTCTCTGAAAAATAATTGATGATGCGATGCACCTTTACCGTATCCCGATTTCCCAAAGCCTTGCGCAACTCAAAGTTGTTGAAGTCTTTTGAGAAACCTATGTTTTCTTCAATAGCTTGTGGTGTAATGGGCTGGCTTTTATCGTGCACGATAGTGAGTTTTTCCAACTCATTGCTTATTCTGCTCAGATCATTGCCTATAAATTCCACCAGCATTTGGGTCGCCTTGGGTTCGATGGAATACCCCATTTCCTTGAGGTGCCCACTGATCCAGTTAGGCATCTGGTTGTCATAGACGGTTTTGCTTTCAAATACGACACCATTTTTCTTGATGTTTTTAAAGACTTTAGTGCGACCGTCAGGTTTCTTGTACTTAAAATTGAATACCAAGATCGTCGTGGCAGATGGGTTTTCCATATAGCTTTCCATCTGCGTAAGCTTTGAACTCAAATGCTGGGCTTCTTTCACAATGATCACTTGATAAGGTGCCATCATGGGGAAACGTTTGGCGCTCTCGATGATCTCATCCACTTTGGCATCCTTACCATATAAGACCATTTGATTAAAACCTCTTTCAGATTCATCAAGGACAGAGTTTTCGATCGCGTCACTTATCTGATCAATAAAGTAGGGTTCGTCACCATAGAGAAAATAGACAGGTGCATATTTTTTTGCCTTGATGCTGGTAAGAATATTATTGAGATCACTCATCTAGAGCCGTGGCGCTTTTTGTAGTTTTGTTATATGAAGGCACTGCGATTGCCGCCTGCAAATTTCAGGGTTAAAAATACTGAAAAAGGGCGTCTCATTTTTGATCCCATCCGTAAAAAGTTTGTCCAGCTGCAACCTGAAGAATGGGTTCGCCAGCACATCATTCAGTGGCTTATTACCTACAAGCAGGTGCCTATCAGCCTTATCAATGTAGAAAAGCAATTGATCATTGCTGGTACTTCAAAACGATATGACATTGTTGTTTTTAAGCCAGACGCCAGCATTGAAATCATTGTGGAGTGTAAGGCGCCTAGCATCACCATTGATCAAAGCGTTTTTGATCAAATTGCACGATACAATCTAGCGGTAAAGTCTACCTACCTTATGGTAAGCAATGGTATGGAGCATTACTTTTGCACCATGGACTATGATAACCAGCGGTATAATTTTATTCCAGATCTTCCAGAATATAGTTTATGAAACTAGCCATCGTCATACTTAACTGGAATGGATCAGCATTGTTGAAAGAATTCTTACCAACAGTGGTAGAATACTCTTCCAATCATCAAATTATTATTGCAGATAACGCCTCGACAGATGATAGTGTCCACTGGTTACACGAGTACTATCCAGATATTAAGGTGATCGTAAATGATGAAAACTTGGGCTATGCTGGTGGTTACAATCAAGTCATACCCCAATTAGATGCCGATGTTCTTTGTCTTTTAAATAGTGACGTTGCTGTGACTGACGAATGGTGTCAACCCATCTTGAAGGAATTTGAAAATGATGCCAGTCTTGGAGCTGCTCAGCCAGCGCTGTTGGATTATAAGAACCAAGATCGCTTTGAGTACGCTGGTGCCAGTGGTGGTTTTCTGGATCAATTGGGATATCCATACTGTCGTGGTCGGGTATTTGACTATTTAGAAATGAATCACGGACAATATGATAGCGAAATCGAGATCGATTGGGCTAGCGGTGCCGCTTTATTTGTACGTAAAAAAGCCTTCGTGGAAGCTGGAGGTTTTGACGAGCAATATTTTGCGCATCAAGAAGAAGTAGATCTATGCTGGAGATTAAGAAGACTGGACTACACCGTTAAGGTATTTCCAGATGCTAAAGTATTTCATTTAGGTGGTGGAACCCTAAACAGTCTCAACCCAAGAAAAACATACCTGAATTTTAGAAACAGCCTGCTTACCATCGTAAAAAATGACGGGCGCTCTCTCTTCTGGCTTATTATTCTGGCAAGAATGATACTTGACGGCGTTGCAGCGGTGAAGTTTTTGCTGGAATTTAAAGTAAAACATAGCTATGCAGTTTTAAAAGCACACATCAGTTTTTACAGGTTGCTGCCTTCCTTTTTAAGGAAACGTAAGCTATTGAAAACCTCAGGAATGTTGGGAATTAAAAATAAAGGTGTAACTAGCATTGTATTAAGTTATTACCTGAAAGGCAAAAGACAGTTTTTGTAAGTGATTCTTTCTTATAATTCTATGTTAACAGTTCGTTGGGATATCTCAACCTTTTTACTTTTGGAAGTTAAATAAACACAATTATACCCATGAAAAAAATAGCCCTAGTAGCACTTACTGCATTAATGGCAGTATCATGTGCCTCAAAAAAGGATTTAGAAGCAGCAGAAGCAAAAGCAAGACTTAATCAAGAATTATTGGATTCTGCAACCGTTAAATTAAACGCTTGTCTTGCAGATGAGAAGGCTGCAGCAGCAGAACTTTCTGTACTACGCGCACAAGTTGCAGATCTACGTGCGAACAACCAATCCCTTATAGATAATACAGGTAACTTGACCACGCTTTCTAAAAAAGGAGCCGAAAACCTTGAAAAGTCTTTAGAAAGTCTACGTGAGAAAGACATGCAAATACGTACTCTTAACGATGCTATTACTAGAAAAGACAGTGTAACCTTAGCTCTAGTAACTAGTCTGAAAAGCTCGTTGGGTAATCTTAATGACGAGGACATCAGTGTCAATGTAGAGAAAGGTGTGGTATATGTTTCCATCAGCGACAAGCTATTGTTTGCTAGTGGTAGTGCAAATGTGAACAGCGCTGCTAAAAATGTACTTGGAAAAGTAGCTAAAGTAGTAAACGACAAGCCAGAGATCGAGATCATGATTGAAGGTCATACTGACGACCAATCCATCAGCACTGCTAAGTTTGAAGACAACTGGGCATTGAGTGCCGCTCGTGCAGCATCAGTTACCAGAATCTTACAAAACGAGTTTGACGTGGCTCCAGAGCGTATGACTGCTGCTGGTAGAAGTTACTACGTTCCTGTTGCAGACAATAGTACTGCCGCAGGTCGTGCAAAGAACAGACGTACCAGAATCATAGTACTTCCTAAACTAGATCAATTCTTTGATATGGTAGAGAAAGGAATGGAGCAGGCAAAAGAGAATGCCAAAGCTGGTAAATAATCAAGTGAACCCTTCACTTCAAAAGCCTCCTAGTTTAGGAGGCTTTTTTTATGCAATCACTTCAAGAAAATGAAATAAGGTGTAATGAGAGTTCGCTTTCGCGAAAGTGATAACTACACCATCATCTAGAATATCTAAAGTCGATAGATGTAGCTCAAAACCTTAGGTGACAAAGCGTTTTATACTTTACCAAAAGAGAGAAACTCGTTAAACTACTGAGAAGATCGCCGCGCCATAAAGGGCAAACCTCAAGAAACGGAGTAAGCCAATGACGACCCAATATTTAAACGGGTAGCGTAGCATTCCAGCTACCAGACTACCTATGGAAAAAGGTAGCGGTAATAGCGCACCTACAGCGATTAAGATGCCACCCCATTTTCTGGCCATGATAAGTTGTTTGGCCATTTTGATTTCCAGGTAGTTATGTATCGCCGGGATCTTGAGCGACCATCTACCTATAAAATAGGAGCACATACCGCCTAGATAGGAGAGTAGTGCGATAAAAAACAGGTTGAGCGCTGGATCTGCTGTCTTGCCAGCCCATGCGATAAAAAGTTCTGGTGGGATTAAACCTAATAGAGTTTCAGATAGAAAGAAGAAGGCCAGGACACCATAATTAGGCAGTTCTGCCACGGCAAGTTCCAGTGCATCTGGAATGGGCATCACTGCAAAATGAAAGATGACCAGCAAACCAACGACTATAAGTACTGGTGGCATCGATTTTTTGATGCTTTCCACCACAAAGGAGTAAAACCCGGTGATTTTATAATACCGGTGAGCTCGTTGAGGCTGAAATTTGTTTTTGGAAGAACCCATTTAATCGACGTTGGAATTTGCAAAAATAGGAATAAGCAGCCCTTTACATTGTTAAATTCGCATCAATATAAAATATTTAAAAAGTCAACGTTTACGGTAGTTTCAAAAGGATTTAAATTCCCTATTTTTGCAAATCCCTAAACTGAAAAATAACTTCATCCATGCAGCAAGAATCCAATACAAAAATCAAAAAACTTTACGATTACCAAAAGCGTGATCTGGGTGAGATTTTTGATAGGATCGATGAGAAACCAGACGATTACAAACTTCTATATCAATTGCCTACCGGTGGTGGAAAGACCGTGGTCTTTTCAGAAATCGTGAGGCGTTACCTTAAACAAAAAAACAAAAAGGTTGTCATCCTAACACACCGTATCGAGTTGTGTAAGCAGACTTCTAAAGTCCTGGATAACTTTCAGGTCAAGAACAAGATCATCAATTCCAAGGTTAAGGAACTGGATGATCAAAAGGATTATCAGTGTTTTGTTGCGATGGTGGAAACCCTCAACAATCGTATTCAGGACGATAAACTTAAGCTGGAAGATATCGGCCTAGTGATCGTGGATGAGGCTCACTATAATAGCTTCCGTAAGTTGTTCAAGTATTTTGAACACTGTTTTATGCTAGGTGTTACCGCGACGCCGCTTAGTTCCAACTTCAAGCTCCCAATGAAGGATAACTATGATGAACTTATTGTAGGTGACAGCATCACATCCCTAGTTGACAATGGTTTTCTTGCTCGTGCGGTAACGCATACCTATGATGTAGGCTTGAGTGGCCTCACCATAGGTATGAATGGAGATTATACGGTAAAGTCCAGTGAAAAGCTTTATACAGACCATTCCATGCAGGACAAGCTCTTGCAGGCTTACTTTGAAACGAGTAAGGGAAAGAAAACGCTCATCTTTAATAATGGTATTAGAACCAGTATGGAAGTTGAGGATACCTTTAGAAGAGCAGGTCTGGAGATTAGACATTTGGATAATACCAATAACAAGGAAGAACGTAAGGAAATCTTGAAGTGGTTCAAGAAAAAGCCAGATGCGATCTTGACCTCGGTAAGTATTTTGACCACTGGTTTTGATGAGCCATCTGTGGAATCCATTATTTTGAATAGAGCGACAAAATCGTTGACTCTATATTACCAGATGATAGGTCGTGGATCACGTATCTACAAGAATAAGGAAGAATTCCAGATCATAGATCTGGGTAACAACGTGGCTCGATTTGGACTTTGGAACGAGCCTGTAGACTGGCAGCAAGTATTTAGATCTCCAGATTTCTATGTGGAGAACATTGTTTCTGACGAAGAGATTGAACGCAATTTCGTTTACAAGATGCCAGAAGACGTCAAGGCAGAATTCCCCAATACCAAAGACTTTACATTTGACATTCGTGGTGCCTATAAGCGCATCACTAAAGAAAACCGAAAATCTAAAGAAGTTCTTGATGAGAGTATCGCGCAGCACGTCCAGTGGTGTGTCGAGAATAGCGAGGACGTGTTTGACGCTCGTATCCTAGCAAAGTTGCTCAAAGAAGATATTAAGGACCGCATACGCCGCTATTCCTATTGCATTATCAACAACACCAACAATTACAAGGATTGGTTAGAAGAGGATTACTACCGCAGGTTGCGCGTCGCGATACAGCAAGAGTTTGCTGGTGTAGAAAGTTAAAAGGATTGTTATAGGTTCGCTTTCGCGAAAGCGAAATTCATATCATCATCCTACAGGTTCTTCAAGATTTAGAAGAAATCAATTTTCATAGAAACAAAAAACGCACCCATGAGGTGCGTTTTTTTATGGAAAGCTATTTTGCTTATTTAAGCATTGGACGTTGGTCTGCATTTGCCAATTCCCATGCGGTTGCAAAAATCAACTGTGCGCGCTGTGCGTACAAATCGTATTCAATCTTGTCTGGTGTGTCGCTTGATTTGTGGTAATCTTCATGAGTTCCATTGAAATAGAAGATTACTGGAACATTCTTCTCGGCAAAACTATAATGGTCAGATCTATAGTAAAAACGATTAGGATCATCTTTACCGTTATAGGTGTAGTCAAGATCCATATTCACATACGTCTTATTTGCCTTCTCACTCATGTCATGTAGGTCTTGGCTCAACATATCACTTCCGATAAGGTAAACGTAATTGGTTTTTGCTTCTCTTGCTGGATCGATACGACCTATCATATCAATATTAAGGTCTGCGATGGTATTAGCTAACGGATACACTGGATTTTGAGCATAATATTTACTTCCTTGCAAGCCTATTTCCTCTGCGGTGACGTGCAGGAATAGAATAGAGCGTTTAGGGCCGTTTCCTTCTTCCTTAGCTTGTTGAAAAGCCTCTGCGATCTCTACAAGCGCGATGGTACCACTACCATCATCATCTGCTCCATTATACACTTCGCCATTACGAGTACCAACATGATCCAGATGCGCCGAAATGACTAATACTTCTTCTGGCTTTTCTGAACCTTCGATAAACGCTAAGACATTTTCTGAAGTGATTTCTCTCTTTCCAAAAAACTCTTGAGGAATGCTTTGGAAATACTCACCGTTTTGGGCGCCACCAGGAACGTTCATTACTTGATACTTTCCTTTGAGGTATTCAACTGCTTTTCTTTGTCCAGGAGTTCCAGTCATGCGACCTTCCATATCATCGCTGGCGTACTCATACAGCTGTTCCTTAAGCTCGGCTGCGGTGATGGTGTTCATGTATTTCACCACTAATGGGTTTTTACCATCTTCCATCATTCTAGGTTCATTATCTACAGGAGTCATCGCCGTAGATTCTGTACTAGAGGTTTTTGTTGAGGTGCAGCTGGTAAGCGCAGTAATCGCAAGCGATGCGATAAGAATAGTTTTACGTATCATATATTAATTTTCAATTTTGCTTGAGCACCTTGTATTCCTCATAACACTCGCTAATGGCGTCTAGGATTTGAAGGTCGTTTGCTCCGGTTATAAATTCTTTTGAGTATTGACAGTTTCTCAATATCGCGTCAATACTTATTTTGTCCATTTGCAATAGGTTGACTAGGGTTTCCCTATCATATTTAGACTGCAGTAAATTACGTATCTCGTCCTGCTCTTTAATCCTGCGAACTTTGCTCAAGGATTTCCCTTCTTTACCGAAGGTATTGAACAAGAAGTCTACAGGGTTGAAAATGGAGTTCAATGTTTTTTCTACGGCACCAGGTGCTTTGTTACCGCCTTCATAGGCTTCTGGTAAACCACTAATGCTGAATCTGCGTGTGGCGTAAATAGGAGCGCGCTTGGCATCAATTTCAAGATAGCCAGTAAGACCATTATCGGTCACCACAACATCTTCTAGGGCGATTCCTTTTTCAGTCATGGATATAGTTACATCACCATATTTGATCCAGTCTTCGGTTACTCTAACGTTGATGGTTTGAAATCCAATATATGAAAAGTACAACGTGTCATTTACTGCGGCACGTATTTCAAAAGTTCCGTCAGGTTTGGTGATGGTTCCTATGACCTTGTTGAGGTTCACAATATTCACATCCTGTAATATGGAGTTGTCCTTTGCATTGAGGACTTTACCATTGACTATGGTTGCTTTTTGCGAGGTATTTTGGGTGTTGTTGTTTTCGGCTTGAGCGAAACCTAAATAGGCACCCAAGATTAAAAAAGTAACAACTAGTCTAATTGATTTCATACGGGACTATAAAAATACGGTAAGTGTATTGTTCTAAAATGATAATTAGTCAATTTTGATGCCATTTAAATAGTTAATTAGCTTTTTAAGGGCCTTACCACGATGGCTAATCTCAGATTTTTGATCCATGTCCATTTGCGCAAAACTCTTATCAAACCCATTAGGTCTAAAAATGGGGTCGTAGCCAAATCCCTTGTCGCCTTGTCGATGCTCGAGTATCTCGCCATCACAGCGTCCTTCAAAAACGTGTTGTTTGCCATTTAGATACAGTGAGATGACGGTCAAAAAATAGGCGGATCTGTTTTCCTTGCCTTCAAGGTTTGATAACAGTAGATCCATGTTATCCTCGCTGTTTTTATGCTCGCCGGCATATCTCGCAGATCGCACACCTGGATCGCCAGCAAGCGCGGGAACAATCAAACCGGTATCGTCTGCAAAAACAGGAAGGTCGAATCTAGTTTTGATATAATCAGTTTTAAGGATGGCATTTTCTTTAATTGTGGCAGCCGTCTCTGGAATTTCGTCAAATAATTGGACGTCCTCAAGGCTCAAAAGTTTAATGCTGCTGGGCATCATTTGTTGCACTTCTTGGAGCTTGTTGGGGTTATGCGTGGCAAATATTAATTGCATTAGGATAGTGTTTTAGATATAGATATGAGTAGATCTGAGGCTACTTCATGTTTGATCGTTGGTCGATGAAACTCACATTTTTCACCAAATAAAAGGTCGATCTTTTGCTGCTCTTTTTCTATACGCTCTTCGGTGAGGTACTCATCTTCAGTTCCGACAATATGGATGATGCGATCTGTCATCGACTTGAAGAGCTTACCGTCTTGCTCACTTAACTCATCAGGTATGCTGCCGCTATGCATAAGGAGTGCCTTTATAGGCTGTGCATAGTGCTTCAAGAAACGTGTTGCAATGGAAACACCTTGGGAATACCCCATAAGGATAAGACGTGGATCGCCTACCAACTTTTCATTCTTGATAACCTCGTCAATATAATGGAGGTTGTTGTCCATTTCCTGAACTGTATCCACTCTGGTGAGCCAACTGGCACCGACGTGTTTGAATTTCTTATCTAAATAGAATTTAGAAGGAGCCTGTAGAACGATAACGGCATTTGTTTCTGGATCGAGATCCTTGAAATATTTTTTAAAATATAGAGATAGGTAGCCCAAGCCATGAAAACAAATCCAAATGTTTTTCGTGCTTTTACTAATAGGATATAATACTTCATAGGAATTAGTGTGAACGTAAGAAACCGTCTTTACCATAGAGTCAATTTGATAGCTTATTTTTGATAAAGATATGGACAAACAAAAGATACTATCGCAGTGTAACGCCATTTGTAAGAACACACTTATGGAAACGCTAGATATCGAATTCATCGATGTAGGTGCCGATTTTTTAACGGCAAAAATGCCTGTAAATTCACGCGTGCATCAGCCTGACGGTGTACTTCATGGAGGTGCCAGCGTGGCGCTGGCAGAGTCTGTAGGTAGTGCGGCAAGTTATATATTTCTGGACACGGATTCTTTCGCCATTCGAGGGTTGGAAATTAGTGCCAATCATACCCGATCTAAAGTGGATGGACACGTGTTTGCCACCGCTAGATTCCTACACAAGGGACGAACCACCCAACTATGGGAAATCAAGATTACCGATGAGGAAGAACGTTTGATTTCCATCTGTAAATTAACGACCATAGCTTTAAAGAAAAACACTTAAATTTATATCGCTTGCGCGAAAGCCTGCTCACATACACACAAGAACTTCTACATCAAAATCTGCCGTTCTTACTTTTAAGAAAAAGTGGAGAATCCAACGTAGAAATACTCCATCAAAACTCCCAAAAATTACATGAAACGCCACATGACACAATGTCTTGTGCGGTTTTATCAAAATTTTTATCATCTGAAAACCAGTTTTATATCATTGGTGAAGTGAGGAAAAGCTTTTCATGGGAAATTAAAAGGAGAACCTTAGATGGTGTTGCCGTTAATTTGCCAGAAAATGTAAAAAAGGAGCACCAAAGCAGAGTGCAAAGTGCAGTTACATCGCTAAAAAATGGAGCACTCAAAAAGGTGGTGCTCTCTTTGAAGCACACTGTTTCTAGCAGTACTGATTCGCTAAAAATTCTTACTAATTTGCTGGATGAATATCCTAAAGCTAATTGTTATTTCTTCCATCACCCATCTATTGGAACTTGGTTGGGTGCTACACCAGAAACGCTCGTTTCCTACAAAGATGGATTGCTCAAAACCATGTCGTTGGCAGGTACAAAAAGTGCTCTTGCCGATCCCAAAATACCATGGGGAATCAAAGAGAAAAACGAACAGCAATTGGTTACTGATTTCATATCAAATGCACTAGAAAAAGTGACTGGTGAAAAACCCGTTGTTGGAGATGTCGAAACTATCAAAGCAGGTTCCTTACTCCACTTGAAAACATCGCTAGAAGTTCTTGTTGATTACGGTAAAATTAATGAGGTCGTAAATGAATTGCATCCTACTCCAGCAGTTTGTGGTCTTCCCAGACAAGCAGCTTTGGATTACATCAGGAACCATGAAAACTATGACCGCAGTTTTTATACAGGATACATAGGTATTCAAAATCCGGTGGAGCGACGAGCAGATTATTATGTCAACCTTAGGTGCTTGGAAATTGACAAATCAAATATTTATCTATATGCTGGCGGTGGTATTACAGAGTTGAGCATTCCACAGGATGAGGTTCAAGAAATCGAGAATAAGTTGATGACTATGGCGCGAATTATTACTTAAACACGACACAAAAATCTTATCCCAAGAATATTCCGGCAGCACTTTTTACGGTACGACGCATCTCGTAAAACAAAATGTAGCAATACAATGCGATATATTTAAGTACGATCATAATTGAAGATTCAAGACCATGGCAATGATTGGTATTAAATTACAACTTATTGTGATTCAATTGCTGAAACGTCAATATTCTTTTCTAAATGTTTGTTTCTTCTTTTTTTTGCAATGAATTAATAGCTTAATTCTTTCTAATGAGAATTGTTATGAATTCCTTTTAGAATATGTTGTTAATCCAGTATGAAGAGGTGCATGCGTCTATTACCTTTGATGTATGATGACATCCGTTCTACACGCACAGCAAATCATCCAGTTATTCAAGAAAAGGGATATTAAAAACATTATTATATCTCCAGGTTCTCGTAATGCTCCGTTAACCATTAGTTTCTCTCAGGATTCATTTTTCAATTGTTATAGTATTGTTGATGAGCGATGTGCAGGGCATTTTGCCATGGGAATTGCGCAACAGCTGCAGGAGCCAACGGTTCTGCTTTGTACCAGCGGTAGTGCTTTGCTCAATTATTATCCTGCGGTGGCAGAGGCCTACTATAGTGAGATACCATTAATTGTTTTGAGTGCTGACCGTCCACCGCACAAGATTGATATAGGCGATGGCCAGACCATACGCCAAAAACATGTTTTTGCAAACCATATCTTGTTTGATACGCAATTGGAAATGATCAACAGATCAGATCAGAAGGAATATTTGATTACTAACGAACGGCAGCTCAATAAAGCGATCAACACAGCTATTTCAAAGCACGGTCCCGTTCACATTAACGTCCCGTTTGAAGAACCGCTGTATAATACGGTAGAACAGCCATCCATTGACGTGAAAGTGATGGATGTGCTTAAGGATGAGACCACCGAGATCCCAGCGACATTTTACGAAAATTGGAACAATTCAAAACGTAAGCTTGTTATTCTCTCGACGCTCAATCCGCCAGTATTTGAGAAGGAAGATATAGATCGTTTGACCGCAGACGGCAGTGTGTTGGTGATGAGTGAGGTAAGCTCAAATATCGTGCACGAGAATATTGTTTGGGGAATCGACACCTTGATAGCGCCTATTGAGTTTGACGATGATCAGATTGCAGCCTTGCAGCCAGATATGGTAGTTACCATAGGCGGTATGATCGTTTCTAAAAAGATCAAGCAATACCTGCGCAGGTTTGAGACCAATATCCATTACCATATAGGCAAACGTAGGGCCTATGATACCTTTTTTAAACTTGCCGCGCATATCAAGATCGCGCCTAGAAAATGGTTACAGTCGCTACCAGCGCAAACACAACCCAGCAATTATCAAGAACAATGGCTCAATCATTTCAAGGATTACCTTTCAAAGCGTCCTGCCTATTTTGACAAAATAGGATGGAGCGATATGAAGGTTTTTGAATTGTTATTTGAACACCTTCCAGATGACATCGTTTTGCAATTAGGCAACAGTAGTACCATTAGGTATGCGCAGTTATTCAAGATGAACGCTACACACCGTATTTTTTCAAATCGTGGCACCAGTGGTATTGACGGCTGCACCAGCACCGCCATAGGTGCCGCGGTAGGTTCTGGAATGCCCACGTTTTTAATTACTGGCGATCTTAGTTTTTTCTACGATTCCAATGGCCTTTGGAACAATTACACTCCCAAGGACTTTAAGATCATACTGATCAACAATAGCGGTGGTGGCATCTTTAGAATCTTGCCAGGTGAGAAGCAGGAAGATTATTTCTCCACCTATTTTGAGACCACACACCATTTAGACGCCAGTAACTTGTGTGCCATGCATGGGTTTGGTTATACAAAGATTGATGATGAGTTCGCTTTCGCGAAAGCGTACCAACAATTCATCCATACGAATACTGCACCACAATTGTTGGAGATACAGACACCGCGCGAAATCAACGATAAGATATTATTGGACTACTTCAAATTTTTGAGGTAAAACTTTTGTTAATCTTTTTTTTTCTTTAGCTTTAACAGATAACTAATTACCAAAAAATACACGATGAGTAAATTTGATGAAAAGCTTGAAAAATACGTGGCATCCTACAAAGAACATGTAGGAGGTAGCCTTGATGAAGAATTGCTTAAAAAAGTAACCAAAGGTTTAGGCCCATCGATCTACAATCGCGATGCAGAAACAGTAAGCGCAGAGAAATCTGAGATGGAACGCGTGGTGGCCAACTATCTTCAAAAGAAATTAGGTCTTTCTGGAGATAATCTAATGGCATCTGTTGAAGCCGTCATCGAGAAATACGGAAAGAGTAACCGCTCTAAGTACCGTGCTGTAGTGTATTACATGTTGTGTGTGCACCACGGTAAGCAATCCGTTTACAACTAGGAAATTTTATTATTGCTTTCAAGAAAATCCCCAATCGGTTGCCGATTGGGGATTTTTAATTTCAAATAATTTATAAGGGTTTATTCCTTTTCTACCGCAGCCACTTCTTCCATAGTTACCATATCGCCTTTGTTCCAGGTCTGGATGGTATAATTCATTACATCTGCCACTTCTTGATCGTCCAATCCCAACGGTAGCATCACACTGTTATATGGATCACCGTTGACAACAATCTCACCTTTCAAGCCATATTTTACAGCATGTATACTTTCGGTTCGTTTTTTAGTGAGCCAGTCAGAAGGGTTTAATGGTGGGAACGCACCAGGAACTCCTTTACCGTTGGGCAAGTGGCAGGTCACACATAATTCGGAATAGATTTCCCTGCCGCGTTTCACACTTTCCTCTAATGGGTCGAGAGGCTCTGCTTTTGTTACAGTTGTTGCAGCTGTAGTTTCTTTTTTGGCTTCATTCCCACAACTGGTAAAAAGCAGCGAGAGGATAATAATGCTCAGTATTTTGTTCATGATTTCAATCTTTCTAAAATTTGTTTTGCCTTTTTATGAGACTATTTATCGGCTAATCTTATAGATGCCTTTGCCCTCAACTCCTATATAAATTTGATTGTCGGGACCTATTTTGACATTACGTAAACGGCCTAAACCGTCTACCAGTTTTTCACGTTTGGTCACTTGATGACCATCCATATAGAGCATTTCTAGGTACTGAAATTTTAAACTACCCACTAGAAAATTACCATTCCAGTCTTCATAGGAAGCATCATTTATAACAGCAAAGCCGCTAGGTGCAATGCTGGGAACCCAGTAATAAATAGGCTGTGCCATACCTTCTTTCTCGGTAATCTCAGTGAATTTGCTACCACTATAGTTGATGCCGTAGCTTATGACCGGCCAGCCGTAGTTCACACCAGCTTTTATGATGTTGATTTCATCACCGCCGCGAGGACCATGTTCGTGAGCAATAATCTCACCGGTAACAGGATGTTTCAATAAACCTTGCGGGTTTCTGTTACCGTACGTGTAGGCGGCGGTTTTGGCATCTGTGATTCCCACAAATGGATTGTCTTCTGGAATGCTGCCGTCATCATTAATTCTATAAATCTTACCGCCATCACGAGTAATATCTTGCGGATTCACGTCGCGCTCGCCACGCTCGCCTATGGAGAAGTATAATTTATTATCGTTGCCCCAAGCAAACCTGCTGCCAAAATGCTGTCCTTTTTTAGTATTAGGAACTGCTTTGTACAGTACCTTGAGATTCGTCAATTTGTCGTTGTTTAGAACGGCACTGGCGATAGCGGTGTTTCCGCCATCTTCATCACCGATGGAACTGGCATAGGATATAAAAATGATATTGTTAACATCAAAATCTGGATGAACCATTACATCCAGCAATCCACCTTGTCCACGTATATAAACTTCGGGAACGTTTTGGATTTCAATAGAAGTAGTCCCATCAAAACGAAACATTTTGCCCTCCTTTTCTGTATAGACCAAATCACCGTTAGGCAACCAATCCATGCCCCATGGATTGTTGAGCCCTTCTACAACAGGCGTTAGCGTATAGTTTTTTTGATCTTCAATCAATGGAATACCATCTACTTTAGGCACTTTTTGATTGACACTGTCATTGGTTACATAAGGCGCTTCTAAAGAAGAAGCTGCTAAGGAATCAGCATCTTTGGTCTCAGAAAATGCCTTTTTACAAGATGTGGATAGTATTAGTAAAGCACTTAAGGCAAGCAGAATTCTCATAGCATTTGTTTTTATAAAAATAATCCAATCTATAGAGCTATGGTGGCAATCATAAAAAAATTCCCTAAGCCGTTAAAGGTTTAGGGAATTTTTGAGATAGAGTAGAAGAGGTCTGCTGTTGTGATGCAGGAATCGCATTATGCTAATCTGTATCTTCTTTTAGTGTTCCAAGATTCTGATAATGATTTTTCAGGTCTGAATCTTTTGTTGATCAATTCTCTCGTCTCGTTGAAGGTGTTTGAAGCTATCATAATATAAAGTTTTAAAGGTTATACTATATAGACGAGGCATTTCTAGAATTGTTACACTACTATGTAATACAAGATAGTAAAACCGATGAAATATTTATTATTTACGTTTAAATACATAAAAAAGTCCAGATGTTGAGGTCTGGACTTTTGCTTATTGAATTTAGGTTTGCTCTATTTCAGTGAAATATTATTCCTCTTTTTTGGACTCTTCTGGAACATTGAAAATAATGGGTAAGCCGTAAATGACACCTACATTTTGTCCTCGTTGAGTTCCCGGTTGCATTTTAGGCAACAAGTTGACAACTCGAGCCGCTTCGGCTTGAAGTTCTGGAGCTTTGGCTCTAGATATAATGTTTGCAACATTGCCATTTTGATCAATTTTAAATTGAACAGAAATGGTTTGTTTACCGCTTAACCCCACTTTGTTGGCAATGGAAGTGTCAAAATTTTCTTTTACAAGCTGCGTGATATTTTGCTGCATACATTTCTTTTTCTCTGCGTTATCGCCGCTGCAACCTGGATAAGTTGGAACGTTTTCTATAATTGCAAAAGGAACAACTACTGCCTGATTTTGCATATCAGATTTTTCTTCCACTAACTCCACTTCTGCAACTACGGTCACATCGTCGGCCTTACCGTACTTCTCATGTAAATCTTTTAAATAAGCTGAAATTTCATCATTGCTCATATTTAATTGATCGATCGGACCGGTTCCCGTAAAAGAAGGACTTCCATTTTCATACTCTTGGATAGTTAAGACATAATTATTGTTCTCGACGTCACGTACTATTGTTTTCCCATTATCGTTTATTTTGTCCATGACTCTACGATATTCCTGAAATTTTGGATCCCGCAACATCCTTTTAGCAACCTCAAAACTCTTCTCCTTGCTGGTATCATCACCTATATACTTTTTAATAGTCTCGTTCCCTTTTTCTAAAACCTCCATTTCATCTGCTGTAACACCTTTATAAAAGTCAATTTGCCCATAGACATGATCTTGAAGAGTAGGTAATTCATCAACTCTATAAGTTTTCTGCTCCACTTTGATCACTTCCTGTTCAGTGCTACAAGCCGTATAAATCAAACTTGCAAATAAAACGGGTAGCATCCACAACAACTTGCGGAATGGGAATTTCTGGTTTTGGGATTGTTGTATCATGGTTAAACGGGTTTTAATGGTTTTGGATTTAAAAAATGGATTGGTAAACGAGAAGTCTGGACAATCCAGGGCTTCCTTCAAAAGGTTTTCGTAATAGGATTTTTTGCCATAAGTAGCGATCGTTCTATGATCTGCGATATGCTCATGAACCATTTTAAGTTCGCGCTGCGCTAGATAGGGTACTGGATGGAACCAGAAAACGATGCGCAACAACTCATAGAATAACAAATCCCAACTATGCTTCTGTTTAATGTGCGTGATCTCGTGCAATAGGACTTGTTCGTATCTCGCTTCCGCGAAAGCGTCATTGATATAGATATGGTTCATAAAAGAGAAGGCCGTAGGTAGATCGTGCACTTTTGTGATGTAAACCCCATTTTGGTAGATGGTCTGTCCTTGCTCTTTATAGTTTTGAATACGTGCCAGCTTGATAATAAACAGAATCGCAGCCGTTGTTATCCCCACGAAATAAGTAATCCATAGGATGCTGGTCCATTCTATTATAGGAGTTGCAGGCGTCACAGGTTGTTGATCAGCCTCAATGATGACAGGCATTACATCCATCTCGACAGGCATTAAAAAGGCTGGCGTGGTCAGGGATTGATCCAGTGGTATGACCAGCAATGGCAGTATGAAAGATACTATTGGTATGAGCAGCAAATACAAACGATGCCATTGAAAACCGGTGGTCCCTTTAAGAAATAAACGGTATAAGCCATAGAATAAGATGGCCAAAACGCAGCTGTGTATGAAATGATTCATTATTCTTCCTTTTTGTTGATTTCCTTCAAGATGTCCTCCAGATCCTGAACGCTCAATTTTTCCTGCTCCATGAAGAAGGACACCATACTTTTATAGGAGCCTTTAAAATAATTGCTGGCAAGTTTTCCAGCCGTGGCTCTGGAATACGCATCTTTACTCACGATAGGGAAGTAGATATGACCGCGACCTTCCTTGCGATAGTCCACAAACTTTTTACTTTCTAGGATGCGCGTGATGGTAGAAACCGTATTGTAGGCAGGTTTAGGGTCTGGCATCTGGTCGATAATAGCGGCAACATTAGCCTCATCGAGTTTCCATAAGATCTGCATGATCTCTTCTTCGGCTTGGGTAAGTGTTTTCATCTAACTAAATGTTTAGTTCAAATATAAACTAATATTTTAGTTAAACTAATTATTTAGTTGAATAATTCAAATAAAAAGAGATCAATCGATCTCTTCCCATAATTTTTCTGAGGATAGGCGATAGGTGCCCACATGATCCCAGCGACATTCATTAGGTGCGATGACCGATAGAAAGTGACCGTCGTTATTTTGATACAAGTGATATGTCTCGCCCACGATAGGTTCAAAAGAGAATTTTGCACCGTACACCAACTGGTTGTCGTTAAACTTTTTAGTCATCGCATCATACTGCGCTTTGAGTTGGTCAAACTGCGATTTGATCTCGTGGTTGACTTTAGAGATATTATTCTGCTTCCACGAGGTGATGTCTGGAGTAGAAATCTTAGGAGCACCTACACCGCTGGCATAGGGCAACAAGGCAGCATTATAGGTTCCAGATTCTTCATCATATACAACGGCGTCTGGCTTTTTTTTCTCACTCATGCTGCAAATTTAAGGGACAACTTTCAGTATTGTTTATTGTTAACGTGATTTTGTTAAACAAGAAATCAATAGGTAAGATGTCGTACGGTTGCCTTGATCCTTGCAGTAAGGATGAGATAGAGTTCGCTTTCGCGAAAGCGAAATAATCATTCATCGTAACAATTTTCATTTTACAGCAACTTATAAGCATGACAACAACCATACAATATATCGACTTTGAACCTAGAGTTCTTGAAAAGAGTTTCTGGGGTACACATACCTATGAGACCGTAGATGCTACCCTTGAAAGGGCTAACGAATGGATACGACGCCATTATAGCAAAGAAATCGTCAATGTGGAAACTGTAATCCTGCCGAACATTTATACCAAAGGAAAGGCCCAAACCAATCAAACCACTAAATATCCCACAGGAGGAAGCATCGTGCAAACTTTCCAGATCATTAGAATATGGTATAAAGGATAGACCGTTCTATCTTTGAGTTCTAAACTTTACCCATGAGCACGATCAACTGGAAAACAGCCAAGGAATATAAAGATCTCACCTACAAAAAAGCCGATGGTGTAGCGCGGATAGCGTTCAATAGACCAGAGGTGCGCAATGCCTTTAGGCCACAAACCGTTAGCGAACTCATTGACGCGTTCTATGATGCGCAGGAAGACCTTTCCATAGGCGTAGTGATCCTAACCGGTGAAGGGCCTAGTCCCAAGGATGGTGGTTGGGCTTTTTGTAGTGGTGGTGATCAAAACGCTCGCGGTAAAGACGGTTATAAAGACAGTGCCGGTACCGGTAGATTGAATATTCTAGAGGTGCAGCGCATGATTAGATTCATGCCTAAAGTGGTGATTTGTGCCGTGCCTGGATGGGCTGTAGGTGGTGGACACAGTTTGCATGTGGTTTGTGACATGACGATTGCCAGTAAGGAACATGCCATTTTCAAACAAACAGACCTGGACGTTGCCAGTGTTGATGCTGGTTATGGTAGCGCCTATCTGGCAAAAATGGTAGGTCAAAAAAAGGCTCGCGAGATCTTTTTCTTGGGACGTAACTATAATGCTCAGGAAGCCATGAAAATGGGAATGGTCAACGCGGTTGTACCGCACGAGGAGCTGGATCAAACGGCCTATGAATGGGCCCAAGAAATCATGGAAAAATCGCCAACAGCGATAAAAATGGCCAAGTTTGCCATGAATGCCACTGACGATGGAATGGTTGGGCAACAGGTTTTTGCAGGAGAAATGACTCGATTGATTTATATGACAGATGAGGCCAAAGAAGGCCGCGATGCCTTTTTAGAGAAGCGCAAGCCGAATTTTGGTAGCGATAAGTGGTTGCCATAAATCTAAAGAGTCGGATTTTGATTTTGTCAAATTTCTACTTTTATAGATTAAAGGAAGAAATATTGCGGTTATGTTGAAACAAGCTGGCATAAATACATCAAAAACTCAACAGAGCGTGACATTAACCTAATTTTAAGAAACCTCAATTCTTTGGTCCTACAATTGTCACTAACTTAACAGAGTAAGTTATAAGCAACGAACATGGTTAATGACCTGAAACAAAGCACCTTTCCCTATGAAGAGTTAATGACCAGCACCTGCTTGATATGTATGGTGGTGAGTAATGACTCTGAGCTTATTCAGGCAAATGAAGAGTTTTTCAATGTTTTGGGATACAGTGAGTCCTATTTTGATGATCATACCATCCTTGATATTATAAGTTCAAATGACGATTGGCCTGATCTTAAGGTAAAAGACAGCTCCAAAAGAGAACGGTTGTCAACTACATTAAAATTTCATAACAGCTCTGGAATACCGGTATATTTAAAGTGCAATTTTGGTTTTAGGAAAGATCGAGTCTATATCGCTGGTGTTGATGTCAGTATGGACATTTATTTACAACAACACAATACCACCATTAGCCAAGTGGCCAACCTAGGCGCATGGACTTACATACCAGCTCGAGATAAATTTCACTACAACGGGTTTTTTAAGGAATTGTTTGAACTATCAGATGATCAGGTGTTGGATAATAAAGTCATGTACGATGCTGTACATGATGACAGTCTACCTACTATTGATAAGGCCCTTGAAAAACTATATTTCAATCATGAACCTTATGATGTTGAGATAAAACTAATCATAGGAAAAGACGAAAAAGAAGTCTGGTTAAGAATAATAGCCGCTCCAGAAATATATAAAGGAGAAGTAGCCTTAATTCAAGGCGTTACTCAAAATATAACTCCTTATAAAGAGCTCAATATTGCTCTTGAAGAAACTAAGAAAAACCAAGAACTTGCTCTACGCGCCATTAATTCAGGATACTTTACGTTTGATCTAATTACTGAGGAGAAACGTTACAGTGATTCTTTCATGGCAAGGTCTAATTTCCCTGAGGATATGACTAGGGAAAAATTCTTTAAACTGGTACATCCTGAAGATAGAGTCGCTGCACTAGCTCAACATAAAAGAGAAATCAAAGAAGAAGGTGAGTTCTATTTCAATGCTTTTAGGGTAAGCAATCAACACGGAATCTATAGGCACTATGAAATTCATGGTTTTAAAGTCTTCAATAGTGACGGCGAGCCCATAAAACTTGTAGCTAATTTGATAGATGTTGAGGATAAGTACAAACTTTCAGAAATGGAAGACAAGCACAGGTATCACTTACGTACCATGCTGGATAACACTTTTGTACGTAGCATACTTCTGGATAAAGATTCTAGAATCATAGGACTGGATGCAAAGACCAAGAAGATTTTGATGGATCGCTTGGGTTATAATCCTATTCTCAAAAAATCTCTGTTCTCTGAAATCCTTTCCAGCTTTGATCTTTTAAAATTCAACATCATTGACCGTGTATTGAAGAAGGGTCAAGAATATAGAAATGAACTATACATCGATTTATTTGAAGATAGCAGCACTTGCTACGATGCCTTGTGCAAACCCATTCTTGATTATTCCCAAAAAGTTGATGGCTACGTGTATTACTTCTTTGATCTTAGCAATAGAGTACGCCTGCAAGAAGAAGTAAAATCTTTCCAGCATAAACTCATAACAGCACATCATTTTAAAAATAATGTGCTTGCCCAGATAGCTAACAATCAGCAATTACCTTTTGATAAACTTCTGGCGGTCACCCAAGGTATTTTTCAAGAAGAGGTTATCTACAAAACGGATAACAACTTGTCTGAAGGACAAATTAGAGGTGGTGAGGAACTTATGAATTCCCTCGATGAAATTATAAATAATAAGGATTCTGAGAGTTTGTTCTTTACATCTCAAAAACCGGTTGACCTTGCGTTGTTGTTACAGAACATGCATACCGACAGCATCAATAAAGCAAAGCAGGAAGAAATCGACTTTTCTTTCAATAATTTTGATAAACTGGTATTAGTAAACGCTGATCCTGTTTTTTTACGACAGTCCTTAGCTAATCTCTTAGATCTCTTCTTCAAGATTTGCGATAGCGAAATCGTAATGATTAAATCCAGAATCAACAATGATAGAGCAGAGGTTATTCTCAAAACGAGTTTGACCAAACAAGTCTACCTCATTATTGAACACATATTAAACTCCCATCACGCTAGCGAAGACGGCGACACTTCCAATTTCCAAGCCTTGGGTGAAGGTGTTCCGTTTGCTATAAAATACCTAGAAGGTATTAAAGGAAAAATAGAAATTGAATCTAGTGAAGATTCCAGAGCAGAATTTGTTCTCTCACTTCCATTACATCATTAGGAAACTAGATTAAACAGTGGTTCTTGCGACCACTTCTTCAATCGTCAACTGTAAATGTTTAGGTAACAGATTGTCCTTAGGCAATACAGATAATTGTCGGTCTTCATTGCTGTCAAACACATTTTTGAAAACGGGTTTCTTATCGCTCAATACTTCACAAATCTCCTTAATCAAATCACTATGATGGATTAAGTCTTTACTACCTAGGTGGAAAATTCCGCGCCTTCTTCTATTAATTAAGTAATGTATTTGCTGCGCCAGCTTGTCAATATGAGCGGCGTTGATCACGACATTGGGAAAAACCTCAATGGGAATATCGTTTTGAATTTGCGCTTTGAGTTCCTTAACTCGTGGACTTTGAGCACCGAAAATCATCGGTATGCGGCAAATCACATATTTATCTGGAGGCAGTCTTAACAACCTGTTTTCGATCTTAATTTTAAGCCTGCCATAAATACTCTCTGAAAAAGTCTTATCGTATTCATAGCTGGGGAAATTTGTAAAGCGGTCAAAAACGTTCGCGCTGGATAGAAACAGCAATCGGCAATCATTGTTCATGATATACGTAATCAATTGATCGTGTAGATACAATTGACTGTTTTCATTACCTCTTACCGCACTTATGATGTATTTAGGCTTCAGCTTATCCAGCAGGATCTCAACCATATCAGTCTCCATGTCAAATTCATGGAAATGCTGGTTGTTTCTAAATTCAGATTTGTCGCTTAAGTACGTCGCATGCACATCATACAATGGCGCTAGCTCTTTATAGATCGCATTGCCTACAAAACCGCTACCGCCTATGATCAATATCCTATTCAAATAATTACGATTTGTAGAAAGGAAGTTTTACAACGGTCGCAGGCACTAATTTCTTGCGTATCTGTATAAAGATTTTACTGTCAGGAATACCTAGAGATGAAGGTACGTAGCCCAATCCCAATCCGACATTTAGAGAAGGCGACATGGTACCGCTGGTTACCATTCCTATAGGGTTGCCCTCAGGATCTGTGATATTGTATCCACCGCGAGGTATGCCTTTCTCATCCATGGTAAAACCTACGAGTTTGCGATGTACACCGTTTTCTTTTTGGTCTGCAAGATGTTCAGAATTAACGAAGTCCTTGGTGAATTTAGTTACCCAACCTAGCCCAGCTTCTATGGGACTTGTAGTGTCGTCTATATCATTTCCATATAGACAAAAGCCCATTTCAAGTCGCAGTGTATCTCTTGCAGCAAGTCCTATGGGTTTGATGCCATAGCTTTTACCTGCTTCCAGCACACTATTCCATATTTGTTCCACCTCACTATTCTTGCAGTAAATTTCAAATCCACCGCTACCAGTGTATCCTGTGGCGCTGATGATGACGTGTTCCGCTTTCGCGAAAGCGGCAACTTCAAAATGATAATACTTTATGGCAGAAAGATCAATGTCTGTCAACGACTGCATTGCCTCAACCGCTTTGGGCCCTTGAATGGCAAGCAGTGAATAATCATCACTTAAATCTCTCAAATCTGCACCTATGCTTTCGTTGTATTTTGAGATATGATTCCAGTCCTTCTCTATATTAGAGGCGTTGACGACGAGTAGGTATTGCTCGTCTTTTATCTTGTAAATAAGTAAATCATCAACGATGCCGCCAGTTTCATTAGGTAAATAAGAATATTGAGCTCTACCTATAACCAATTTTGAAGCATCGTTTGCAGATACTTTTTGGATCAATTCCAGGGCTTTGGGACCACTAACGATAAACTCACCCATGTGGGACACATCAAAGACGCCTACATCATTGCGCACGGTGTGATGTTCAATGGTCACGCCTTCATATTGTACCGGCATATTGTATCCTGCAAAAGGAACCATTTTTGCACCTAGCGCTTGATGAACATTAGTGAGAGCGGTGTTTTTCATATCCTTGTTTTATTGGGATGGCAAATGTATCAAAATAGTAGGGAAACGCACGTGCTTTGTTGTGCGATCCCACGATGCTTCCCATTTTTTAAGTCGGGTATTTATTAAATTGCGTACAAATCAAATTCATGAAAATTCTTACGGCTGCACAACTCGCAGAAGCCGATCAGGCTACCCTCAAATCCCAGAACATTTCAAGTATAGATCTTATGGAGCGTGTGTCCACGCTGGTATTCAATAAGATTCATGAGCGTTTGAATGGAGCTCCAGTACAGGTCAAGATTTTTTGTGGTATAGGGAATAATGGCGGTGATGGACTTGCCATAGCGCGCCACATGATACAGCATGGTTATCATGTGACCACCTATGTGACCAACTGCAGCAAGAAACGTTCTAAGGATTTTCTGGTTAATTATGACAAGATCAAAGAGGTCACAAAGGACTGGCCCATTTTGCTGGATTGCGAGGAGGATATTCCCGAAATTAGCCCCGAAGATATTGTGATCGACGCCATTTTTGGAATAGGCCTTAACCGACCTGTACAAGGCTGGATGGCGAGTCTATTCAACCGCATTAATGATTCTGGTGCGTTTACGGTAAGTATTGATATGCCTAGCGGTTTATTTTCTGATACGGCACAGCCGGCAGATTCTGCCGTGATTCAAGCAGATCATACATTTACCTTCAACAGTCCTAAGCTGAGTTTCTTTTTGAAGGATACCGGAAATTACACCGGCACTTTTGAAGTGCTCAACATAGGTTTGGATCCTACATTTATCCATCAGGCAGATCCTGCAGCCATGTTGATCACGAGCGAGTCTGCACAAAACATCTATCGACCACGTAAGAAGTTTTCACACAAAGGAGATTATGGTCATGTGCTTGTAATGGCAGGCAGCAAGGGAAAAATAGGCGCTGCCCTGCTGGCAGCAACAGCAGCCATCAATAGTGGCGCTGGTAAGGTGACGGCATACGTGCCGTCTTGCGGGAATGACATCCTTCAATCTTCAGTTCCAGAGGTCATGACAATTGCAGATTCTGGTATGGATCAATTGAACGATTTCAAAACGGATCTAGAGAAATATACCTTATGTATAGGTCCTGGGATAGGGACAAGTGATGAGGTGGTTTCCGCTTTCGCGAAAGCGATTAAACTTCAATCCTCACCAGTCCTCATTGACGCCGATGGTATCAATATCCTTGCGGCAAATAGCGAATTGCTAAAGGATGTGCCGGCCAAATCCATTTTGACACCTCATGATGGTGAACTAGAACGACTGTTGGGCTCCTGGGATTCCAGTATGGAACGATTGGACAAGGCGCGAGAATTTTCTAAGCAACACGATGTAATCCTCGTCCTTAAAGGTGCGCATAGCATTACCATTTATAAGAATCATATGTACATTAATTATTCGGGTAATGCTGGTATGGCAACTGCTGGTAGCGGTGATGTTCTTTCTGGGATTATCAGTTCCTTAATGGCCCAGAGTTATGATCCATTGATGGCGGCCGTTTTTGGCACATACATCCACGGTGCATCTGGTGACATCGCAGCGCAGACTTATGCTCATGAAGGATTGCGTGCTGGAATTATTTCCAATTTTGTTGGGCCAGCTATTTTGCAACTCTTCCGTCAGGAAAAGCAGCAGCAGTAAGAGACAGATTCATTTTAGAAATTAATAATACGATATAAAAAAATCCCGGGCAGCTGCTCGGGATTTTTGATTTAATATATAAAATGGTCTTACTCTGTAGACTCTTTTGCCTTTTCAATATTCACGGTAAGCTCGTTGGTTTTCTCATCAAGATCCATGAAGATGGAATCGCCTTCTTCCAACTGGCTGTTCACGATTTCTTCGGCTAGAGCGTCTTCAATATATTTCTGTATCGCTCTTTTTAATGGTCGTGCACCATATTGTTTGTCAAAACCTTTGTCTGCAATGTAATCTTTGGCTTTGTCACTTAGCTTCAAGTTATAGCCTAGATCATCTATGCGAGAGAATAATTTCGCCAATTCAATATCAATGATTTTATGGATATCCTCACGTTCTAAAGCATTGAAAATAATCACATCATCAATCCTATTCAAGAATTCTGGAGCAAAGGTCTTTTTCAAAGCACCTTCAATCACACCACGAGCGTTATCCATCTCTGCAGATTTTTGCGCTGCGGTACCAAACCCTACACCAGAACCGAAGTCCTTCAATTTTCTAGCCCCAATATTTGAGGTCATGATAATGATCGAGTTTCTAAAGTCAATTTTTCTACCTAAGCTATCTGTCAAGTATCCATCATCAAGTACCTGCAACAACATGTTGAATACATCTGGATGCGCTTTTTCAATCTCGTCCAGAAGGATGACAGAGTATGGCTTTCTACGAACTTTCTCGGTAAGTTGTCCACCTTCTTCATAACCTACATATCCTGGAGGTGCACCTATCAAACGAGATATGGCAAATTTCTCCATGTACTCGCTCATGTCCACTCTGATGAGTGAGTTTTCGGAATCAAATAATTCCTTGGCAAGAACTTTTGCAAGCTGCGTTTTACCAACACCAGTTTGTCCTAAGAAGATAAAGGAACCGATAGGCTTGTTAGGATCTTTCAATCCAGCGCGGTTACGCTGTATGGCTTTAACCACTTGCTTCACAGCTTTGTCCTGACCTATCACTAAATCGGTTATGGTATTATCAAGATCCTTAAGTTTCTTCATTTCTTTAGTAGCAATACGATTCACAGGTATTCCTGTCATCATGCTTACCACTTCAGCAACGTTCTCTTCGGTTACGGTATCACGCTGTAGTTTTGAAGCTTCATGCCATTCTTCTTGAGCCTCGGCGAGGGCTTTTTCAAGCTTTTTCTCGTCGTCTCTTAGTTTGGCAGCTTGCTCATATTTCTGCTTTTTGACCACATTGTTTTTCTCATGCTTGACATCTTCCAGTTGTTTTTCAAGATCCAGAATTTGCTGCGGAACTTCAATATTTGCAATGTGAATGCGTGATCCAGCCTCATCCAAGGCATCAATAGCTTTGTCTGGCAGAAATCGGTCTGTCATGTATCTGCTGGTCAACTTGACACAGGCTGCAATAGCCTCGTCAGTGTAGCTTACATTGTGGTGATCTTCATACTTTTCCTTGATGTTGTTAAGTATCTCAATCGTCTCTTCAACGTTAGTAGGTTCCACCATTACCTTCTGGAAACGACGTTCTAGTGCTCCATCTTTTTCGATGCTGTTACGATACTCATCAAGCGTCGTGGCACCAATACATTGAATCTCGCCACGTGCTAATGCAGGTTTGAACATGTTGCTCGCATCTAACGATCCAGCCGCACCACCAGCTCCAACGATGGTATGAATTTCATCAATAAACAGAATGATATCTTCATTCTTTTCAAGCTCATTCATCACCGCTTTCATACGCTCTTCAAACTGGCCACGATATTTTGTTCCAGCTACAAGACTCGCAAGATCAAGAGTGATCACTCGCTTGTCATAAAGAATCCTAGAAACCTTACGTTGAATGATGCGTAGTGCAAGACCTTCTGCAATGGCGCTTTTACCAACTCCAGGTTCTCCTATAAGTAATGGGTTATTCTTTTTACGACGGCTCAGGATCTGGGAAACACGCTGTATTTCTTCGGCACGGCCTACTACTGGATCCAGTTTGTCTTCTTCTGCCATACGGGTAAGGTCACGCCCAAAGTTATCCAATACAGGTGTTTTGGATTTTTTGTTCGTTTTCTTATCTCCAGATGGTGAAAATAAATTCTCTTTGCCATCATCCTTCATGTCTTCTGCGTCATCACTAAAGGATGAAGCTAGAGGATCTTCATAATTGTCATCGCTTTGAGAAAGTAATACCTTAAACTCTTCCTTGACTCCATCATAATCTACTCTAAGCTTGTTGAGCAGCTTAGTCGTCGGGTCATTCTCATTGCGTAAAATGCACAACAGTAGATGCGCCGTGTTGATCGACGTACTTTGAAAAAGTTTTGCTTCCAGAAACGTGGTTTTAAGCGCACGCTCTGCCTGTCTGGTCAAATGCAGGTTTTTCTTTTCATTTATGGTAGTGCTTGATCCTGGGTTTGCCGGGCTGAGAATCTCAACCTTTTTACGCAGGTGATCCAGATCAACAGATAAGTTGTTGAGAATTTCAATGGCTTTTCCATCTCCATCGCGCAACAATCCTAGCATTAAATGTTCAGTTCCTATAAAATCGTGTCCCAATCGCAGGGCTTCTTCCTTGCTGTAGGCGATCACGTCTTTGACTCTTGGTGAAAAATTATCGTCCATATCGCTTCTTTGTCTAAATGTAATTAAAGATTTGTTTCAAAAAGCATTCCGTATTGTAATAATGGGTTAAAGTGAAGTTACGCTTTCGCGAAAGCGTACTATCCACACGCCTCGCAACCTATTTTACAGTCTGGAATACTTATCCACAGATCGTGGTACAATGTGTTAATAAAAACAGTACCTAATATGTCGTAGAGCCTTATCATTACTGACATTTTACTTAAATTGCTCTTTGTTAAAATTATACGTAATAAAATAGATTTTAAATGGCAGATGGAGAAAAGTTAATCCCAATTAATATTGAGGATGAGATGAAGTCAGCGTACATCGATTATTCGATGTCGGTCATAGTGTCACGAGCACTGCCAGATGTGCGAGACGGCTTGAAACCCGTGCACAGACGAGTGCTTTATGGAATGTATGAATTGGGAGTTCTATCCAATCGTGGTTATAAAAAAAGTGCAAGAATCGTAGGTGAGGTCCTAGGGAAATATCACCCACATGGTGATACATCGGTTTATGATACCATGGTGCGCATGGCACAAGAATGGTCTTTGAGATACATGCTTGTGGATGGGCAAGGAAACTTTGGTAGTGTGGATGGCGATCCGCCGGCAGCCATGCGATATACAGAAGCTCGCATGCGAAAGATTTCTGAAGAGTTGCTTGCTGATATTGATAAGGAAACGGTAGACACCCAACTTAACTTTGACGATACGTTGTCAGAGCCTACAGTTCTACCTACCAAAGTACCTAATCTTCTAGTCAATGGTGCCAGTGGTATCGCCGTTGGTATGGCGACCAATATGCCACCACACAACCTTACTGAGGTTGTAGATGGAACCATAGCCTACATTGATAACAACGATATTGAGATCGATGAGTTGATGCAGCACATCAAGGCGCCAGATTTCCCAACTGGTGGAATCATCTATGGATATGATGGTGTGAAGGACGCCATGCATACGGGTCGTGGACGCGTTAAGATACGTGGTCGTGTTAGAATTGAAGATGTCAAAGGACGCGAGTGCATCATCGTTGATGAATTGCCATATCAGGTCAACAAAGCTGATATGATCAAAAAAACTGCAGACCTTATTAATGATAAGAAGCTGGATGGTATCGCCTCTATTAGAGATGAATCTGATAGAAAAGGGATGCGTATCGTTTATGTGCTTAAACGCGATGCTATTCCTAACATCGTTGTGAATACGCTTTACAAGCATACTGTGCTTCAATCGTCTTTCAGTGTTAACAATATTGCATTGGTAAACGGTCGTCCAGAAATGCTCAACGTTAAGGAGATGATCCACCATTTTGTGGAGCATCGCCACGAGGTGGTTGTACGACGCACCACTTATGAATTGCGCAAAGCAGAAGAGCGTGCTCATATTCTTGAGGGACTCATTATCGCAAGTGATAATATTGACGAGGTGATCAAAATCATTAGAGGTAGTTCTAATGGTGAAGAGGCCCGCGAGAACCTTATCAAGAGATTTGAGCTGTCTGAAATTCAGGCACGAGCCATTGTAGAAATGCGTTTACGTCAATTGACAGGTCTGGAACAAGACAAATTGCGTACAGAATACAATGAGCTGTTAATTACCATTGCAGACCTTAAGGATATTTTAGAGAAGAAGGAACGCAGAATGGAAATCATCAAGGAAGAGCTCGCAGAAATACGCGAGAAGTACGGCGATGAGAGAAGATCACAAATTGAATACGCAGGTGGTGACTTGAGTATTGAGGATATGATTCCTGATGAGCAGGTGGTCATCACCATCTCACATGCTGGATATATCAAGAGAACCAGCCTAACCGAATACAAAACCCAAAACCGCGGTGGTGTTGGTCAAAAGGCAAGTACCACAAGAGATGAAGACTTCTTGGAAGATATTTTTGTTGGGACCAACCACCAGTACATGCTCTTCTTTACAGAGAAAGGAAAGTGTTTCTGGATGCGAGTCTTTGAAATACCAGAAGGTAGTCGTACTTCAAAAGGAAGAGCGATACAAAACTTGATCAATATTGAACAGGATGATAATGTAAAAGCCGTTATCTGTACTCAAGATATCAAAGATGAAGAGTATATCAATAGTCACTATGTCATAATGTGTACTAAAAAGGGTGTGGTCAAAAAAACCTCGCTAGAACAGTACTCTAGACCAAGAACTAACGGTATCAATGCCATTACCGTGCGTGATGGTGATACATTATTAGAGGCCAAATTGACTACCGGCGATAGCCAGATCATGTTAGGTCTTAAGAGTGGTAAAGCCATTCGATTTGACGAGTCAAAAACCCGTCCTATGGGTAGAAATGCCAGTGGAGTGCGTGGTATAAGACTTGCCAATGAGAAGGATGAGGTTATAGGAATGGTTGCAGTGAACGATATGGATTCAGAGATTCTTGTGGTTTCAGAGAAAGGATATGGTAAGCGTTCCAGCCTGGAGGATTACAGAGAGACCAATCGTGGTGGTAAAGGAGTTAAAACCATTTCCGTTACTGCAAAAACTGGAGGGTTGGTAGCGCTTAAAAACGTAACTGACGATGATGATCTTATGATTATCAACAAATCTGGTGTTGCGATTCGTATCAACGTTTCAGATCTTAGAGTAATGGGTCGTGCAACCCAAGGTGTACGATTAATCAATCTTAAAGGTGATGATAGTATTGCCGCTGTCGCGAAAGTTGCCAATGAAGATGATGAGAACGATGATGAAACATTAGAAGAAGAAACATCCTCAGAAGCAACGGAAGATGGCATAACCCTTGCAGCTGATGACAGTGAAGAATAAAATTAAATAGATAAAGTAATGAAATATAAATTTTTAATAATGGGTCTGGCAATTTCTAGTATTGCCTTTGCCCAGAAAAAGGAGATTAGAAAAATAGAAAAGGCCTTAGAAAAAGGCGATTATCAAGAGGTTTCATCAGTGTTTTCTGAAATTGATGAAAACGAGGTTGAAGATAAGTATCAAGCAGATTATACTTTCTATAAAGCCGTCACAATGATAGGGAACCCGGGAAATCCAAAAGCATCTGGCGGTGAATTGACAGAATCTATCTCAACAATTGATAGAGCAAAAGAGTTAGGTTACGGCAACGATGAATACATTTCAATTTATAAGCAAGCTGCAAAAGCTGCCATTTTTGCTGAAGCACAAAAATTACTGAAAAAAGGTGACCAAAAAGGTGCTCTTGGGAATGTAGTATTCTTGACTAAACTTAATCCTGAAGACCAATCAATGAGACTAAATGCAGCTGATCTTGCTTACCGTATTGGTGATTTTGAGGTTGCAAAGACTAATTATGAAAAGCTAATGTCTGAAGATTATACTGGTATAGAGAAAACGTTTATCGCAACAAACGTGGATACCAACGAAGAAGAGGTTTTTCCTAATAAACAAGCAGCAGATTTTGCAGTTATTTCACAAAAATTCAAGGATTCAAAAGTTGAATTATCAAAATCGAAATTAGGTACTTTGGTTACTAACTTAGCATGGATGTATAAGAACGATGGAGAGTTAGAAAAGGCTAAAACGCTTTTCAGTGATGCTCAAGCCAAATATCCAAATGATGAAAGTTTAAAATTGGCCTCTGCCGATATTTACTTGCTACTCGGAATGAATGATGAGTATGAAAAAGCTATTTCTAAATTAAATAACAATATAACTGATCCAAAGGTTTTTGAAAATCTAGGAATTGCGGCAGGTGAAAAAGAAAATTGGGATCAAGCTATCGACTACTACAAAAAAAGTATTGAATTGAACCCTGACAATTATGTCGTTCAAAATAATATTGCCGTAGCCTATATTCAAAAAGGGAACCTAGAGGAAACTACTGCTGCTGAGCAGAAAGACTTATATATGAGTGCTGCCGAACACTATGAAAAAGTATTAGAGCTCAAGCCAGACATGGATTCAGCAAAACAAACTTTGATAAGTATTTACAAATCTTTTAAAATGGACGATAAAGCTGCTGCATTAGAAGCTGGTAATTAGAACTTATCTTTTATCAAATCAAAAACCTAGCATGTGCTGGGTTTTTTTATAGAATCTTTTTAATCATTCTCAGCTTATGGGAATGGCTGGAAGTATCTAAATTGAAGATGCCTGTTTGATCTAATCGGTCAATCCTGACTTTGCCATGGGCATGAATGATATAGTTATCTTTCATTATCATTCCGACATGGGTGATTTGACCTTCAGAATTGTCAAAGAATGCCAAGTCTCCAGGGTCTGATTCTTCAATGAAACTTAGGACTTCTCCATGTTTGGCTTGATCACTGGCATCTCGGGATAAAAAATAACCGTTGAGCTTATATATCAATTGGGTGAACCCACTACAGTCTATTCCCATGAAGCTGCGTCCACCCCATAAGTAGGGTGTATTGAGTAGCAACAATGCATCGTCAATTAATGCGGATTTGTTATCTATAGCCCCAGGAGTCGTAACAGCATTGAAGGAATAGCTGTCTCCCAAAAATTCTGCCGACGACACTTGAGAACCCATGATAATGGAACTAATGGTTTGGTCTGCATGAGTGACGGTGGTGATAGGATCTTTCGCGAAAGCGATATTCTTCTTACTACTCAGATTTGTATAATCAATTTCTGAGATTTCTTGATACTGCTTGTTGTCCACCCAACCTTCATAATCATCGTTGCTTAATCGAATACGTGACCATTTCTTGCGTTGTTCCAGTACTTTACAGACCTCGCCATATAAGATTTGAGAAACCATCTCGCTCTTATCGCTGGGTTCCTCTCGCATGGGAGCGATGGATATGGGACAAATACCGTATTTCATCAATTGTAAGACTCTATGACTATCGCAGATGCACCGCCGCCGCCGTTGCAAATAGCAGCAGCTCCTAATTTGCCACCTTCGTTTTTAAGGGTACTCAAAAGTGTAGTTACGATCCTAGTACCACTGCACCCTAAAGGATGTCCTAGAGATACCGCGCCACCGTACACATTGACGTTGGTATCCTTAATACCCAGTAATTTCATGTTTGCCAAACCAACAACAGCAAAAGCTTCATTAAGTTCTATGTAATCCATGTCCTTCAATTCTAGCTGTGCCTTTTTAAGTGCTTTGGGCAAGGCTTTTGACGGCGCTGTGGTAAAACGCTCTGGTTCTACAGATGCATCGGCATAACTTACTATGCTAGCGAGTGGTTGAATGTTTAATTCTTTTGCTTTTTCTTCACTCATAAGGATTATAGCAGCGGCACCGTCATTAATGGTACTGGCATTTGCTGCAGTGACTGTTCCATCCTTTGTAAATGCAGCTCTAAGTGATGGGATCTTGTCCATTTTTACATTGGTGAATTCCTCATCAGTATCCACAACGATGTCGTCACCTCTACGTTGTTTTACAGCAACGGGAACCACTTCATCCTTAAACTTACCAGCTTTCCATGCAGCTGCAGATCTTTCATATGACTGGATCGCAAATTGATCTTGATCTTCACGTGTAAAACCATTTTCCGTTGCGCATAAATCTGCACAAACGCCCATGGCCTGTTGATCATAGGCATCTACAAGCCCATCGCGTTGCATTCCATCTACCATGGTCGCTGGGCCAAATTTCTGTGGGTTTCTCAAATGCAAATAGTGAGGAATCTGGCTCATATTTTCCATACCACCAGCTATTACGACATCCTGATCGCCTAATGCTATTGATTGGGCAGCTAGTATGATTGATTTCATACCACTGGCACATACTTTATTGACAGCAGTAGCAGGAACATTATTAGAAATACCTGCGCCCAGTGAAGCTTGCTTTGCTGGTGATTGACCTGTGTTTGCCTGCACTACATGGCCCATGAAGACTTCTTGAACATGCTTAGGGTCTAGTTGAATCTTGTCCATTGCACCTTTAATTGCTATAGAGCCTAATTGCGTCGCTGGGACAGAACTTAGTGCTCCCAAAAAACTGCCTATAGGCGTACGTGCATATGAAACTATTACTACTTTTCTCATGGAGATGTTTTCTTGCGAAAATAATAATTTCAGGCGCTAATTTCTGTCAATAATATCTGAAAAGGGAACAATCTATAATTGTAACTGATAATTATTCTGAGAGTCGTTACTTTGCAACTATGAACACCTCAAAAAATAGACTGTATAAACATCAAGATCTCGTGATCAGGATATTTCTGGTGCTGTTTTGTACCGCTATTATCGTGTATTTTTTTCCTAAAAGTGATCGGTTTAAATATGATTACGCTCAAGGTGAACCATGGGAATATGAGACCTTGTATTCTCCTTTTCGCTTTGCCATAATGAAAGATGAAGAGGAGTTGGCTCAGGAACGTCTTGAAGTGATCGAGCAGACTCCTAGACATTTTTACAGCGTCGACGTTGATCAAAGTGAATTGTTGGAAAATTATGATCAAAGCCTCAAAGCAGGACTTGCTGATAGTATTTATGACAAGTATAATAGGAAAATAAAGAGCAGCGTCAAAGAATTCCTGTCAAATACGTATCGACAGGGATACCTTGAAGACGTCCAGGATCTTAAAGATATTCATCCCATTGTATTAAAAACTGGAGATGATGAGTTGCAGCAGTTGACTTATGGCGACCTTATAACGCCCAAAGAACTGAACCAGCAGTTCGTTGATTTGTTTGCTGACTTCCCGAATGAATTTAATGGAGTGCTCACCCGCCGACTCAAAGCGCTCATCGAGCCCAATGTATTTTATGACCAGCCTATTACAGATTTAAATATTGAGAGTGAGTTGGAAAAAATTCTTCCCACTCGTGGTTTGATAGCCCAAAATGCTAGAATTATCGCTCAAGGCGAAATTGTAGAAGGCGACAAGCTGCAGATTCTCAATACACTCAACAGCACTTATGAGTCGCAAACCTGGTCTGACTCGCAGTATAATTGGAAGCTATTAGGTTATGTGATTCTTGTAGGCATGGCATTGACAATGTTAATGTTGTTCATCAAAAAGTATAGAACAGAGGTTTACCTGAGTAATAAAAAGCTTCTTTTCATTTATTTCAACATTTGTCTTTTTGCCATTCTTACCGCAGCGGTGGTGAAGTTAGATGCCGTATTCGTTTACATAGTACCGGTTTGTATGTTGCCGCTTATTGTAAAGGCATTCTTTGATGCGCGTTTGGGATTATTTAGTCATGTGATCATCATATTCATTTTAAGCTTTGTCATTCCTTCCAGCGCAGAATATCTCTTTTTGCAGATTATGGCTGGTATCGTTACCATTTTATCAGGGAAGGAAATCTATAAACGCGCTAATTTGTTTGTGACAGTAGGTAAGATCGTTCTGGTTTATTTTATTTCCTATTTTGCCTTTTATGCAGTTTACCAAGGCGGCATCACAGGTTGGGAATGGGATAGGTTGTTATACTTCACCCTTTGTGGTCTGGCAATGTTGTTTGTATGGCCACTCATTTATGTGTTTGAAAAGATTTTTAATCTTGTTAGTGACGTTTCTTTATTAGAGCTTTCTGATACCAATTCTAAATTGTTAAAGGAACTGTCCAATAAAGCACCTGGAACATTTCATCATTCCTTGAATGTGGCAAACATTGCAGAGACCATTGCAAATGAAGTAGGAGCTAACGCGATGCTGGTTAGAGTAGGAGCACTCTACCATGATGTAGGTAAAATGGCAAACCCAACATATTTTACTGAAAATCAAGGAAACGGAATCAACCCGCATGATGATTTAGATCCAGAAGAAAGCGCTCAAATTATCATAGATCACGTCATTCACGGTGTGGAGATTGCCAAAAAATACAACCTTCCAGACCGCATCATCGATTTTATAAGAACTCATCATGGGGACAGTCTTGTCTATTACTTTTATAAAAGAGAACTGGATGAAAATCCAGAGCTAGACGAGAGCCTTTTTAGATATCCTGGCCCAAGGCCGTACAGTTTGGAAACGGCAATATTAATGATTTCAGATAGTGTAGAGGCTGCTTCTAAAAGTTTAAAAAGCCCCAGCAGCGTCGCTATCGACAAGTTGGTGGAAAATATCATCACGACACAAATGAATAATGGTCAATTTCTCAATGCAGATATTACTCTAAAGCAGATAGAAGCCGTGAAAACCATCATTAAAAAGAAACTTGCCAGTATGTATCATCTTAGAATTGAGTATCCTGAGTAAAATCGCATAAAAAAAGAGTTTATTCCTTTGGCAAATTATAAACATAACATACATTTGCATCCGCTTTCAGAAATGGTAGTCGTTCTTTAAAATAGGAGAGGTGCCAGAGTGGTAATGGAGCAGATTGCTAATCTGTCGACGGGTAACCGTCGCCAGGGTTCGAGTCCCTGTCTCTCCGCAAACTAATTAAGTCAGAACCGAGACTGACTAAAATAAAAATCGGGGTGTAGCGTAGCCCGGTCATCGCGCCTGCTTTGGGAGCAGGAGGTCGCAGGTTCGAATCCTGCCACCCCGACACTTGAAAAGCCTTGCAATCGCAAGGCTTTCTTTATTTATAGCCTTTTTAAATTGGCACCCATTCCATTGCAAATCGGAAATAATACGCACCTTTAGGCAATAAAATGCAACTTTGATTGCAAATCCATTGCAAATGATTGAAGCGGAAATAATACTAGACACTAGGCGCAAGAGCGATAAGGGATTCCCCTTAAAAATAAGGGTCTATGACAGCAAGCAAAAGAAACACGCCTATATTTCCCTAAGACAATACCAAGCCACAAAGAAGATCAAAATAACGGAATATATTGCAAATCGCGAACGGCAATTGCAAAAAGAAGTGGTTTACTGTAATGAAAATGGTTTTGGCCTGGCACTATCCAAGGAACTTATTAAGTCGGGCATACCCAAAAAAGTAACCAAATCCTTAAGCGATTACGTGGATCTATTCATTCAAGAGAAAATAGATAGAGGAATGAGCGTAGACCACTTCAAAGCATTTCAAAAGGAGTTTGGATATATGTTTCCCGATGTGCCTATTAAAGAAGTAGATTATAATCTAGTGGCTCAATTTATCACACGCAAAAAAAAGTCGGGAACTGGAGACGGTGGCATCTCTCATTACGTGCGTACCGGTTCTACCATATTCAATGAAGCGGTTAGGCGTGGAATAGTCGATAATAACCCATTTAGCGGTCATAGGATCAAACGTAAGCGCACAACACCTTTAATCCTGCCGACACTAGAGCAAGTTAGAAAACTGGCTTTATATGATGGTTATGGTAATAAGGCACAAAAAGCCAACCAAAAAAGGGTTGCAGATACTTTTCTGTTCCAGATACACATAGGCGGTCATTACATTAGTGATCTAGGGCAATTGTCAGATGACAATATAAAAGATGGTAGGATAGTGTTTAAACGCTATAAGAATAGATCGAAAGAGCAAGGCGGTGAACTCGTTGATAATATGCTAAGTGATTTCTCGAAAGCGTATTTGGATAAGTATGGTTTATGGTTCAAGCATCCTGAAGATTCTGGATTCAAAAACTTTAGGGATAATTATAACACCACATTAAGGCTCATATCTAAACGATTGGAGATTGAAAACTTGCGTAGCGGATTGCCGCGATACATATTTAAAACGGCATCCGAAGAATGCAGGGCTAGGAGTGTAGTTGTTAAAAAGATACAAGGACATAAGTTCCAGGCAGTCGATGAGGGTTATATAGGCAGGCTTAGTTATGATCTAATAGACCAAGAGCATCAAATGATACTGGATTATATTTTTGGATAGGTATATGAAGTAGTTAACTACAATGATTTTTTAGTCCGTTTTCTTCTTTTAAGTTCTTGATTTGCGATGGTTTCAATAAGTGGAAAAACTCTGTATTCAGCCCACCAACAGTTTGTTTCTGTTAACTCACTTCCATACTTTATTAAGTATTTTAATTCTTTATTTGTTTTCTGTTCAACTTCATCGTAAATATTAGCATAAAGTTGTGCCAATGGCATTAAATTTTCACGCCACTTATTGAAAGTCCTTTTTGTAATGGTTTTTGATTTATCAGGCACAGTAGTTAACACCGTACAACGATCAGGCTTATTTTTTGTTTCTTTGGTGTCTAATTGCTCAATCATAATTCATATTCTATTTAAAAGTTAATTTATAATTCACTCCCGAACGGTTATACTTTATATTACCCATCAATAAACCTAAGTATCGATTCTTTTACATAAGTACCGCGCTTACCACCTTTTTTTATCTTACCGTCCTTTACGTAGTTAAACAGCGATCTTTCAGAGCAATCTAACAACTCCATAGCCTCTTGTTTGGAAACGCACTTAGAACGCTCCTCAATACGTTGGCGCTTTGCCTCATTGTAGATGAGTTGTTCAAATAACGTTCTGGTTATGATTACGGTATCGGGCGGTATGTCAAAGCTGTGTTCCAAAGTGTTGGGTTAAATAATTTTAGTCATTCGATCGCAATCCTCTACTACCTTAATAGGTGTGTTGAAAATGCTAAATCCAGTAAGTTTATTACCTGAATCTTTTAATTCAAGCTGTATATCAATTCTTAATTTGTTCTTGATTCTTTTAGTTAATGTAAAAGTAGAATCGTCGCTATCAGAACTATAAAAGTTTTCAAATTCAACATCCGAATCCTTAAGAATATGTGTTAATATTCCTTGAACAGTTGTTCCTTGAAGTTGACCATCTTCATTTTTAAAATAGATTTCCATAATATTTTCTTTAGAACTACTGGTGGGTACGAAACCACATCCCAACCCCTAAATGAGACAAGTCCTTAAAGACTACAGTAGTTGTTAATTCTAAATTGTTGTAGGGTTAAAATGGTAGTGAATCATCATCCTCATCTGGAGCATTTTCAATTGGCTCATATTCTTCAAACGGTGGCACATTTGCTGGAGCAGTTCCAGCCGCTACCTTTTCAATACGCCAACCACCTATAGAATTGAAATACTTAGTTTCTCCTTGAGGGCTATCCCATTCACGACCTCTTAAGTTGATACCTATTTTAACGCTATCACCTACATTGTATGAATCCAGTAGAGCGCATTTATCTTGCACGAACTCAATCATTAAAGGTTGTGGATATTGCTCATCAGTCGTTACAACTACTTCACGTTTTTGGAATCCGTTAGATCCGTAGGATTTTGTTTCTCCTAATACTTTGATTGTTCCTTGTACTTCCATGTTTAGTATTTTTTACCGTGTTTATATTCTCTTAGTGAGTTGTATCGCATTTTAGCTTTGATATGCTGTTCTAAGTCAATGTTCTTAAATGCTGCTAAATCCATGACTCTAATCATTATATCTGCGAGTTCATCTTCAAAAGTGTCTTTGCACAATTCTTTGAAATAATATTTAAAATCCTCATCACTAGGGCTGCCGTTTAAAGTGTTCCAAGTATCATTTAATGCATTAGAATACTTGTTATTTCTGTCAGCTTCAAGAGCCTCACTAGCCTCTGAATGAATCAAAGCGATCATTTCGCCTATGTTCTTTTCATCCTCATAGAAACCGTTTTTCACATTGATTTCATGGATTTTTTTTGATAGTTTGTTTATCATTTTTAATATTTATCGATTAAATTTTCTATTTGCTCTTTTGAAGGAAACTGTATTACCATTCCTTTATCTCCAAAGAATTTCGCTAATACGTCTACTATTTTATTGATCTGTTCTGTATTGATCTTTGTGGTACTCTTAATGTCAAATAAGGCAATTTGAATAGGTCTCCAGATGAAATTCTTAACTAGGTCTGGCGTGTGCATCATACTAAGCTGTTGACCTTTTAAACCGTTGTAGGTAAACTCTTGGCCCATTTCATTTAGTTGACTTGAGATAATGGTAAAAAGCAGATGCAATGCGCTGTTTTGCCTTGACGTCCTAGTGTTCTTTTTTTCTAGTAGGTCAATGGTCTTGCCTTGCTTTAATAAGTGGTTAAACCTATCCTTAGCCTTTTCTACTTCGGTTTCATTCTGGAGGTTGTAGATCATTCTTCTATTATTTTGACATTTTCCAAAACCAAATTCCAAAACTTCTCTAACCTTTCTTCAAGTTGCTCTTGCATTATCATATCCCTTTCAATAGTGTAGATATGAATCTGCTTTTTAGGTGGAAACTCTGGGCAGTATGATATGTAATCGCACCAATCTTTATCACTTACAAACAGATGTCCTTGGTATTGCCATTTATAAGATGGATCTGAACCACCTCTTTTAATGTTTTTCCATTGAGTGTTAGGAATTACAGACTTAACCTCTATACATCCACGATCTCCCACCATTCCATCTGTACTATCTCCATAATTGCCATATTCTGTAAATCCACCGTTGGTAACACTATTAAAGGTTTCAAGTTCGTAACGCTCAATTGCCAAAGGCTCTAATTCGCTACCGCGTTCCATAAACTTATTTCTATAGCCTATCTCATCATGTTGACCTGTAACTATCTCTAGCGCTTTCTTTTCGGCATATTCCTTAGCTGGATTACCAAAGGCCTTTCCCATGTTTGCGCAGATCTTATCAAAATTTGATGAAGTGGCTTTCTTTAGTCTAAGGTTAAACCACTCATCGCTATTTTGAATAACATCATGCCATTTACGCTGTAAGTTGGAGTTCATGCTCTTTGCTTAGTTCATAGTGTTTACGGATTGAATCAGGCGTGGTCTTACCGCTCATTACTGCATCCTTGGCCTTTTTCCATTGTTCAGTATTAGGCAGCAGCTTTGGCTTTGTTGCTTGTGGCATCGTAGGTTTAATTCTTACACCGCCAACTATTTCACCTTTCATCTTTACACTTGCATCGATGTAGAGTTCGATAGTTAAACCGCTCCAATCCTCTACAAACTTGCTACCAGCAAACTTTGCTACTTGCTTTGAGTTAGTGGCATTAAGCACCAACGGTTTTATATCTTCTTTGAAATAAGCGATATTGGCATCAATTTTTTTTCCAGCTACTCTGGCGCCCATTTCTTGCTTAACTTCTTTGATGGTAAATACAAGGCGTTTTCCTTCTTCTACCATTTCTTCAAGATCCGCACTTCCTAAGTGATCGGATTTAAATACTGATCTGTAGTGGTGTTTTGTGTTGCTCATAATCTCAATTATTTAGACCTTTTATCTCTAAGGCTTTGTTATTTATCATTTCTATCCATGCGTTAAATTTGGATGGATCTCCTGGATTCCAGTTGTCGGGTATTTGGTTTACTGTAGTTCCCATTACTCTACCGTTTCAGGTTCGTTAATCTCAATATCTCCAGCCTTTAAAAAGCGCACTACAAAACGTTTATCGTCTCGAGACAACTCATTTAAGGTCTTGCCTTTGAATACCCACTTACCACCGATTAGCTTTGGTAGTTCTGGATTATCCCTATTCTCTAATTCATAGCTTTGTATGATTCCATTTTCAAAGGACTTATCCGCGTTCTTTAATGCAACGTTTAGAATCTTCTCGTATAACAAACGGTTGGCATCATCAACATTTACCCTACCTAGTCGGGCTTTTTTGGCTTGTGATTCGCTATACTCGCTTTTGTTGTAAGCCTTTTCCAGATCGCTTATGGTATTGGTGTATTTCATTAGAAACTCCACCAGCTTCTTTGAGGGTCTTTCTCCTATTGTCTCGTAGCTTAGGATCTTGTTGATCCTTTTTTGGTTCTGCATATCTATTTGTTTAGATCGTTAATATTTACGGCCAACCCAGCATCGATAAGACAGAAAACGTCGAAGTGCCATTCAAATAGTTTTTCAAAAACCTCATAAGGGACTGTTTTATCTTCAATTAATATCTCGTGAGATTCATATCCGTGACCAAATTGGAAATAACCAGTACTTGATTTTGAATAATTATGATAGTGCCAATACTTATTTAAAGGGTAAATGCTACAGTATGCCTTGTTATCAATCCCTTTATTAAGATCAGATATCGGTCTTAGGATTGGTTTTACATCTTCGTAATCAAATTCCCATTCATCTCGCATTATAACCCTATGCTTAGATAATGCGCGAACATCAAATGTCTCTTTTTGATTTTCATTATATAATTCAAGTGACGCTTGAGCTTTCAATCCATAAGGCAAATAAGGTGCGAGGTGTTTTAGTTCTAGTTGCATGCTATCTATTTAAAAGGATTATCATTGTTATAAGTATTCCCAAACCGTTGAGATACTTCTCTGGATCGTGCCGTGCCATTAGTTTTGCAACTACCAAAGCAGATCTAACATTAAGTTTCTTCATTATCGCGCGCTTGTGGTTTCTTACCGTGTCGTAAGCGATGAATAACTTATCCGCTATCTCATCCGCGCTTAGTCCGTCAACCCATTCCCAGGCGACCTCTAGTTCTCTATTTGATAAAGTGTTTACAGCGTCCATTAGGCAGGTTCTTTTAAGTGTTCAACATAAGGTCTTTCAGCATCGTCTATCATCTCATCTGCGAGTTCATCAAATCCAAGGTTTCTAGCGTGCTGGATTAGTTCTGTTCCTTTGATGATCATACCTAAGGAATCCAAAGAATCAAACTCTTTACGGATAAGGTCTTTTAGATATGATGCTGTTTGGGCGTTCATTAGTGTAGTAGTTTTAAAAGCCATGATTATTTATTTAAGGGTTAGTTATTATTGGTTTTCTAGTGCTTTGTTTCTCATTTCTTTCATATGATCAGATCTCCTATTTCGTTCTTTTTGGGTTAATTTTATTTTATAACCTTTTTTGTAGGGTCTGTTATTAGTTATTACGGTGTGTTCGCCATGATCTAAAACTTTTAGATTTGAAATTCTGTTGTCTGTTTTAACACCGTTAACGTGATGAACATCCTCACTTTTAAGTAATTTTCTTCCTAAGTGTTTTTCCATGATGTACCTATGCTCTTTATACTGTATTCCGTTTACCTTTATCTCCCTATACCCCTTAGCATTAATCCATCCTTTTCCCTTTCCTTTATTATAAGGGGTTAACTTCCTTATTTTATATCCACAACTTCTAGAACAAGCCCTTTGTATTTCTTTACTAGGCCTAAATTGTTTGCCACAACTCTCACATGTTTTATCAGCAATAGATCTATTTCTTCTACCTAGAGTATCAAGTAATTTATTTGACATGTTTTGATATTATTTGCTTTGCTTCATTACAACCTTTAGCCGCTTGTTTTATGATGTATTTTAGCATTAAAGGGCTATCTGCTATTAGTTGGCCGTTTGCTTTAGATTCAGAGTCTTTGCCATAAACTTCTGCAATACCCACAATTCCAATTTTTGAAATAACAGTACATAAAACACCGTATTCATTGGTGTAGGTTTCCTCTTTGTCAATAAACCAATCTTCTTTATTTCCTTTAAATTCTGTATTCATGATGCTATATTTTTTCGTTTAGTGTTTTGATTAGCAGCCTTGTTATTATAAAGGCTGCGATAATTGTTAGGATTATTAAGATTGCCATTACTAGAGTTCATCGTAATACTGTTCGCATATCTCATCACAGAAATCACCATCGTTTTCTACCTCTACAAATCCACAGTGCTTACACATATGCTGCTCCTTAATAGCAGGTAATTCATATGGGCTTTCGGTCTTCCAGCTGTCGTAATTCATAGTCTTTTAGTATTAAATCGTTTTGAACTTCTTTGTAATACCGTAGCTTTACCTTTAATTTGTGTATGTACGGCAACAAACACATGACAAATCTAAAACAAATAATACAAGTAAAACAACAAAGCGTACTAAATAACACAATTAATACGCTATTTGTATTAATTCTAAATAAGAAACCATGAGCAAAGAGGACCACTCCGACTACGTTAATCACTTAAAAGAGGTGCGTAAAAAGATGAAGCTGCAAGGCGTAACCTTTGCCAAACTAGCGGAATTACTGCCAGTTAAGCAGCAAGCGTTGAGTACGGCTTTTCAAAGGAATAGCGTACAGCCAGAATATCTGGAAATCATAGAGCGTGAGTTAGGAATGGACTCGGTTAATGAACCATCAGCAGAATATAAAACAACTAATACACCAGCTATAATTAATTATAAAGGCAAGGGAGTACCTTATTATGATGTGGATTTTTTAGGCGGCTTTGATGATCTAGGGAACGATCAAACCATTAGACCGTCATATTATATTGACCATCCAGCATATAATGATGCAGATTATTGGGTAAACGTAACCGGTAAGAGTATGAGCCCATTTATATCTCATGGCGATATGATCGCAGTAAGAACAGAGCATAACTGGAAAGACTTTTTGCTAGGTGGCGAGATATACGCAATTGTAACCGATACATTTAGAACGGTCAAGAAAGTAAGGGTTGATGATGGTAAGGATTATTTTACTTTGATACCACAGAACCAAAGCCCAGAATTTACGGAACAAAAAATACCGAAGAAATTAATTCGTTCGGTATTCAGAGTGATGGGATGCGAAAAGCGTTTCGTATAACTACCAGTCGTCCTTTTTAGTTTCTCCTTGTGATCCGCTCTTAATTATCAATGCTTCTAGGTTCATATAGTTTTCAAAAGCCTCTGGCATACCTTCAAACCTACTAGTTATCTTTCCGTTCTTTCTATAGAGCCCTTTTATTGTTTGGTCAAGATCATAACCAGCGCGCGTACCGTCTGAAAACTTAGACCTGGACTCCATATTTGAATAGGTAAGCCTCATTCTGCCGTCCTTAAAATCTATTGTCATTACATATCCCAGATAATAATCTGCTGATACCAGCATCGCTTTATAGGTCCATAGAGTAGGGGAAAACGCCTTATACCTTAAGGTTTCTCCTTCCATATCCAACAGTATAGCATTGTCAGGATTTACAAAGCGGTCCTGAAGATGCCTCTTTGCGTTTTGGTACAATTCCATTGCAGATCCTTCTGCCTCAATGACTATCTGTCCGTTGACTCCTTCACTGTTTACTGTAAACTTTTCCGTCAATTCTTGTGCATTAACTGACAAGCAGCTAATTAGAATCACTGTAAACAACGTATTAAATGTGTTAAACTGCATAGTCTTTTTGTATTATAAGTATTAATTGTATTAAATTCGTACCGTCAAGTATCGTTAAAATATTCTAATCTTTTAATGATTAGCCAATTCTACAAAGCTGCCTAAGATACTTGACATATTTAGGGCGGCTTTTTTGGCTTTTAAATGTACGTCAATAATATGGAAAGCTGGAAAGACATTAAAGGTTACGAAGGACTTTATCAAGTTTCGTCAATAGGAAGGGTTAAAAGTTTAGACAGGTTTGTTTCTAGAAAAAATCATCAGACTTATTTCAAAGGTAAGATTCTTAAACACCGTTCACGAAAGGATGGTTACTACCATGTAGCTCTATGTAAAAAGGGAAAAGTAAAAAATTTTGGAGTTCATCAATTAGTTGCTATGGCTTTTTTAGATCACACACCTTGTGGTTACAAGGTAGTTGTAGACCATATCAATAATGAAAAGTTGGATAACAGATATCAAAATCTGCAACTCATATCTACAAGAGAAAATTGCAGTAAGGACAAGTCAGGATATACTAGTAAATACATTGGTGTTCATAAACATCAATCATACAATAAATGGGTTGCTACAATTAGTGTAAGAGGAAAAAGCAAATACTTAGGCTATTACAATACTGAAAAGGAAGCCTCTATGGTCTACCAGAATCATTTAAAGTCAGTTGAATCAAATCTATAAATTAAAATATTATACCGATGGAAGGATTCACGAATACCACTACCTACAAAGAGTTTCTTCAATTGCAGATCCAAAAGGAACTTGAAAAGGCCAACTCATTACAAAACAACGCGCAGTAATGGATAATACGCTAGCAGTAATAAACGCAATAGGCAGTAGTGATCGATTTATCCTATTCAGAGAAAGTGGATTGGAAATAGAGGTGAACCTTAAAGACGGTAATCTAAAATCACCTTCAAAAGTGTTTAATGAAACCGATAGACAAGCGGTTATAGATTACTTAAACCCAGTACCAGAAAAACCAACAAAACTACTTACACAGTCTGATAGCATTTCCGCTCCAAAGACGGTAAGATGCCTTAATAACGGCAAGATATACCCATCATGCAAGGCAGCAGAAAAGGAGTTGTTTCTACCTAAAAACACGGTTTCACCAGTTGCAAGAGTAACTGATCGCATAAGGACCATACACGGCTACCAATTTGAATATGTCAACAACGATAAAAGAGCAACGGCATAACAACAATCAAATCATAGAATCATGGAAAACGAGATCAAATTAAACTACAGGGAAGTAGCAGTTTTAATGGGTCAAAAATCAACCGATGTAAAGGAAGAAATATTTGCCTCATTCTTTGTTGATGAGGCTAAGATAACACTTCAGCATCAAATGACTATTGAGGAATTAGAAGCCTACTATAAGCCTTTTAGATCAGTTGATTCCAGATATGATGGAAGAGGTTCTGTTGAGATTCATGTTCTTCTTAAGAAACCTGACTATAAAAAACACCTTAAGAGTTCATCTTTTGTAAAGACTGGAAAGTTCGCGGGTGGTGCTAGTTTATTTCTGAAAATATGTAGTGAAGAACAGCTTAAGCATATTTCAGAGGTTAACGATTCTTGGAAGGAATACAGAAAGAGCATTAAAAGACAAGCTGCGCAAAGACGAGAAGAGCTAAAGAGAGAAAGAGAGGCGGCATGAGTTACAGACCAGAATTAAGCGCGGTTCAAAATCTTGAATTGGTTGGAATAAAAGTACATCTGACAGACCGAAAAGGAACTGGACAAAGATTATCAAAAGACGGTAAGTCACTAGGGTATTATTCTGCTGATAAGGCTATGGAAACTTTTTGCGGAAAGCCAAAGGAATCACTATGAAACCACACGATCCAAAAAGGCTAAACAAGCTGCGTAAACAGCTTAAAGACAAAGCAGAAAGGGAAACACCCAAAAAGATCTGTTTAAAGAACCTGAAACGCTCTGTAAAGGCTATAAGAGCCACAGAGAACAACGCAACCCTATCAAGGTATATATCCGATAGGGAAATAGAGAAACTAACATTAAAAGACTTTGAGTAATGGCAAACATTGAAAACATAAACGGCTACGAATTAAGCAAGAATTGGTTTAACTGGAGTTTTGAGAACCCAGACAAGGTAAAGCCCATTCACACCGCTATATACTTTTTTGCCATACAACAATGTAATTCTTTGGGATGGAAGGAAAAATTTGGTTTCCCTAGTCAGGTTGCGATGGATGCCCTAGGTATAAGAAATTGGAAAACCTACTCGAAAGGGCTTAACGATTTAGTTGATTTTGGTTTCATCGAAATGATAGAATCAAGCAAAAACCAGCACACCTCAAACATCATTTCCTTATCTGGTGCTTATGTAAAAAATACCAAAGCACTTACCAAAGCAACGTCAAAGCACAGTACAAAGCAAGTCCAAAGCACACCACAAAGCATTGCTAGTATAGATAAACCAATAACAAAGAACCAAGAAGATGATGTAGAGCCATCATCGACAAAGGATGATTCTTTTAAACACGACAATACCCAAAAGATCTCTATCCAGAAATGGCGGGACACCTATCTCAAGGATGAGACTTTACTCAAAGCGGTATTATCCAACAAGCGAAACAAGTTTCACGGACTGGAAGATCTCAAAAACAAGATGCAGGACTTTGTATCCATCCGCATAGAGACTTCAAAATCAGTAAGCGACTTCCAAGAGTTCTGCAAGCATTTCAGAGATTGGGCAAAATACCAAGATAACTCTCTTGAAAAGGCAGTAGATAAAAACAACATCAACATTGGTTATGCTGAATTGGCGGATCGTGAGGAGCAGGAATACTTTGCCAAATACGCCAACTCGTGATCGTTCAGGATTTTATAGCGATAGGAGTACAGCCAAAAAACAATGGCACCCAGCAAAAGGTTAGATGCCCGAACTGTAAAGCTATAGGCAAAGAGAACTGGAAGGATGAGTGCCTAAGTATAAACCTATCCGACGGCCTTTACAATTGCCATAAATGCAGTTGGTCAGGAACAGTAGCAAAAACCCAAAAAGAAGAAACCGTGTATCAAACCCCAAAGCGTACCAACATCACGAAACTAAACACGCAGGGTCTGGACTTCTTTGTAAAGCGAGGCATAACCCAAGAGGTGATAAAAACCAACAAGATCCACAGCACCAAACAAGGCGATGCGGTGGTATTTCCCTATCTGGAAAACGGTAAGCTGGTAAACTACAAAACACGGTTTCTGGACCGTAAGGATTTTAGGCAGGCAAAGGATGCAAAGCCTATGATGTTTAACTATGATCGCATTTCCAGCGCAAAGGAAATTATCATTTGTGAGGGTGAGATAGATGCCATGAGTTTTGAGGTTGCGGGATTTGAATACCACACCAGCGTAAACCAGGGAGCGCCAAACGAGAACGATAAAAACATCGACGGCAAGCTGGAATGTATAGGCAATTGCTATGATGCCTTTGAGCAGGCAGAACTAATCTATATCGCAGTAGATAACGATCCCAATGGTCGCAGGCTGCAAAAGGAACTGATAAAGCGTTTCGGCTTTGAGAAATGCAAGTTAATTGATTTTGGTGATTGCAAGGATGCAAATGAGTATCTGCAAAAGCATGGAGCGGATAAGCTGGCAGAACTCAAAGCAACCGCAACCGATGTAAAAGTTGAGGGAATCTTTGACGTGTCGGACGTTAGGGAATCGATGCTGGATAGTTTTAGAAACGGCAAGCGTAGAGGTACTACAACCTATTTTCCACAGATAGACGAGGCGTGGACCCATAGGAGCGGTGAAGTAACCGTATGGACTGGATATGAAAACGAGGGTAAGTCAACCCTACTTAATCAACTGCTATTAATCAAGGCGGTTATGGAAGGTGATAAGACTGTTTTCTTTACTCCAGAGAACTTTCCCTTGGATGATTTCTACGATGAATTATCCGAAATGTTTTTGGGTAAGTCCGTAGATAGCCATTATTCTAATTGTGCTACAGAGGATGAGTACAAAGAGGCGCTAGATTTTTGCCAAGGTAAATTTTATGCGATCTATCCAAAGGAAGATTTTAAACTGGATTCAATCTTTGATCGCACCAGATACCTAGTCAGGCGTAAAGGCATAAGCCATTTAGTAATTGATCCATACAACACCATAGAGCATTTACAACGCAGCAACGAGCGCGAAGAACTCTATATCTCACGGTTTATGGCAACGCTTAAACGCTTTGCTATTGAGAATGATATATCTATCCATTTGGTAGCACACCAAAACAGCGCAAAGGTGGATCTAAAGACCGGTAACTTCTATCAACCTTGGAGCGCAAACATCAAAGGCGGTGCGGTGTTCGCTCAAAAGGCAGACAATGTCTGTTTTGTTCAAAGACCCAACATCAAAACGGATCGTAAAGATACCAGCGTACTTTTTGGAAGTCTCAAGGTAAAAAAGCAAAGGCTGGTAGGTATTCCGCAGAATATTGAAGGGATGGTTTATTTGAGAAACAAGGCAAGGTATTTCTTCAATGGCTTTAATCCTCTTAATGACGCCAGCACGGACAATATGCCAAATATTCCATTGGGTAATCCACAGATAGCGTTTGATAGTCCAGATGAGGCTAAGAAAGTGTTTGATGATCTAGGAGAGGACGATGACGGTTTGGCTTTCTAGTTATGGAAGTTCACGAGGCACTACCAAAGTGCATAAACAACGGACTGAAAGTATATCCAATCTATAAAAAGGGATTGATGTATGTAGCTGTAGAAAAGGAAGGTAAAATAAAGATGGGAACGATAGCCCACCATACACAAAAGAGTGCTCAAAAAGCAATTAAAGAAACGCTGGTTTATCTGGCTCAAAAATTAGAGGGATGAAAGAATTTAGAATGACAGTTGCACAAGTTGAAAAGGCTGCAAAAAAGTCTAGGTATTTACTTATGACGATTAGAGGTGGTTACCGTTTCGCTATAAATTCTGGAATCGTTGAGAAAGCTAGGTTAAAGGCTAAAGTTAAGAAAAATCACGTGACTGACTATATAGGTTACCGACCCATCGGATTGCACGAATATATCTCAAACAAAACCCCATTTATATGACAAATAACACAATATAACCAACTGATTTACAAACTAAATATGTATCTTTATGTCAACCAATGCTTTAAGTACTAACAAGGTGGTTTTATCCGATCTACAGCTTAATGAATTAGGCTTTAAAAAAGAGGAGTTAATGACAATGGATGAGGGCTATTATCAGGTCCACGCCATAACCAAAGACGACTCCTTTATCGAGATCACAAATGAGTTTAACAGCGATAAGAAATTGGTACAGCAGTACATGAATGTAAGAGTGGTTGAGGATGCAAAAAGGACTTACACCAATGAAGATTTAAAGGTTTTGATTAAGTACTTAGGGAAATGAGAAAGCACACTCAAATTTATATGGATGCTCTAGGGTTTGATAAGACCGACTTTATGCCGTGCGAGCTTTCTTGTCAGCAAGGAATCGATGTTCATCATGTTATTGGACGCGGTAAGGGTGGTGAAGATAGGATTGAAAACTTAATGCTTTTAACCAGAGAGTTGCACCACAAATTGGGGGACAAGAAGGAACACATGGTGTATTTACTAACCAAGCACATGAATTACCTAGCTGTTAACAGCGTGGATTTTGATATAAAATGGTTTGATGAGAAGATTAAATATTATAAAGCGATAGCGGTATGAGTTTGATTAAAATAGTGTTGTACGTAGTATTACTGATTGCTTTGACTATATGGATAGCACAGCCTAGTATAGATTTTAAGCCATTTAAAATTTCGTTTACCAATGGTTACTACGCTATTGGTTTCACTTTAGTTTTCATTGGATTGGGATTCATAAAATACCAAGGTCATCAAAATGGCAAGAAACAGGTTATGGAAGTTGTTGAGGAAATGATTAAAAGCGGAGATTTAAAATGACTGAAATAACACTAATAGACCTACATAAGCACTCATTAAACGAGATCTATGCCGGTAAGAGTTGGCACGCTAGGAAGAAAGACAAAGACACCTATGCGCTATTAATCAAAAGCCAGGTAAAGGAAGTCTTTACAAAAGATGCGGTTTATGAGGTGGACTATAAATTCTACTACAAGTCAAGACCGCTCGACTGTAGCAATGTAGTGTATAGTTTAAAGATGATAGAGGATGTATTATTTGAGGACGACAGCAACAAGATAGTAAGAAAGCTATCTATAACATCCGAGAAAGGACCAGAGGACAAGGTAACAATCAAAGTAAATAAAATAGCAGCGTAATGACAGCAAAACAGAAAGCAAAAGAGTTGGTGGAAAAATTCAATTACTACAACAATTGCCTATGCGGTACTGGAAAAGGTTGCGCAAGGTGTGAAGAAGGAATTGAAGATATGAAGGTGAGCGCTTTGATTTGTGTTGATGAGATGATTAAAGAGCAAGAAATGTGGCAAAACGGAAGTGTTGATCCTGTTAAATACTGGCAACAAGTCAAACAAGAAATACAGAAGCTATGACACTAGAAGAAGAATTTAAAAATCAGCACGGTTACAATGCTTACGAACAAAATAACTTAAGGCCAGAAGTTCCAAACGACTTTTATGTAGAGTGGTTAGAACATAAAGTTGAATTTCTAAGGTCAATAAATAAAACGCTTATGAATTCAAGCCTAAACCAAAACGCAACGAATAAAATAACAGAGTAATGAAAACCGAACAAGAATATCTAGAAATACAACAAAGTCTTAAGAATAAACAAGAGCCTATTCTGACTAGAAAAGAAAGGCGCAAAATGCTTAGGGAAAAGAAGTCAAGCAAGAAATAGAAAACTGTAACTGCGTAAAAGAATAGGGAATGAAGATACATAGATTTAAGAAAGTAGATAAATACAAACTTAGAAACATTATTGCCGAAGAGTTGGGTATAGATAAAAGCCACTACGGCTATTTTGATCTTGCTAGCCGTTTAGATAGAGAAGGCTTATATGTGGAGAGTAGAGGTAAAAAAACATCATTAATATGGCGTTTGACTGCTCCTTTATTTGTTGTTTACATAGCTTTTGTAATCCTCTATTTATTTACAATTGGATATATAATTACAGGTAGAGCATCTGTTAATTTTAATAGCCCAATTCAGAAAACTATTGATTACTGGTCAAAAAGAATATAGCTATGAAAAAAGACCAAGAGGATATACTTCTCTTTGATTGCAATACACAAACCTATAGCACTTGCGATTGCACAACACAATGTATTAACGGACACCCAGAGTTATGATAGAAGCTAAAGATTTAAGAATTGGAAACTATGTGATGCTAGCTGATAAAGGCTTGTATCAAATTGATTGCGGTCATGATATTGACGAGATAGATGGTTTTCCAGAGGGAGACACTTACTGCGAACCAATCCCACTAACAGAAAAGTGGTTGATTGATTTAGGCGCTCAAAGGATCGCTGGTTGGGATGATATGGTTTTCTACAGAGTTACAAATGGTAATCTATGTGCTGATGTTCAAGTATTGAGTGACGGTTTTGAAAACGATATGGATAAACTTATTTTTTCTGTTCACGAATATCAAAACTATATCTACTCAACAATAGGAAAGGAACTAACTCTAAACAAAAAGCCATGATAGATATAATAGTTTACACAATAGCAGCACTAACCCTAATACTAGTATTTGCTTATTTCATCCTATCACTAGGGCACAAGGCCATTGACTGGTATGTATTAAAAAGAAACCTAATAGTACACTTCTTTGAATACCAGGTACACCGTAAGAAGTTCAAGAGGTGGCTAGAGGCTAACGAGGGAATCAAAAGAAGGTAGTTATGGAATGGATAAGCGTAAATGATAGGTTGCCTGAAGATAAACAGCAAGTAATGGGATTTTTAGGAGATCATATTTCTGGTCGATACAACGACTTTAAGATGCTGCATTATTCATCCACAACAAAAGAATGGATAAATTGGGAAACTGGTGATAATGTAGAAGATGAAATGGATAGTGTTTTCTATTGGCAAGAATTACCAGAACCACCAACAAACTAACAGCAACAAGCAATAAAGAGTAAGAAGATGGCAGCACCATATACAGATGAAGAAAAGACGGCTTTTGTTGAGCAGATCATAACGCTCATCACACAAGGTAGTAGTATCTCTAAAGCATGTAAAGAGGTCGGTATAGCCACAAGTAGTTATATGTTATGGCTTAGCCGTTCGGAACAGTACGCGCGCGATCATGCACGTGCTATGGAGTCCAGAGCCGATGTTATTTTCGAGGAAATCATAGAGATAGCCGATAGCACCGAAAACGATATTATTACCAATGAAGAAGGTAGGGAGATCACTAACCACAACGTTATCCAGCGCGATAGGTTGAGGGTAGATGCTCGTAAATGGGTTGCTGCAAAGATGAACCCTAAGAAGTACAGCGACAAGTATAGTGTAGACCACACGACTAAAGGAGAAAGCATAAGTCAAGTAACTAGGACAATTGTAGATCCTCATGGAACTTGATATAAAAACGCCTAGATGGGCATTACCACTACTAGAGCCTAAACGCTATAAAGGCGTAAAGGGTGGTCGTGGTTCTGGAAAGTCTCACACGCTTGCGGAAAATGCAGTCGAGCGCATGGTAATGAATCCAAACACATCAATCGTATGTATTCGTGAGATCCAAAAGAGTTTAAAGTTTTCGGCAAAGAAAGTAATTGAAGATAAGATACGCTCAATGGGTGTATCTCATTTGTTTGATATTACCCTAAACGAGATAAGAGCGGTAAACGGTAGTGGCATAATGATCTTCCAAGGGATGCAGGACCACACCGCAGATAGTATTAAATCGCTAGAAGGCTTTGATATTGCATGGGTAGAGGAGGCGCACTCACTAAGTAAGAAGTCGCTAAGGCTATTAAGGCCAACGATAAGAGCGCAGGATAGCGAACTTTGGTTTAGTTGGAATCCCAATATGCCAACGGATGCCGTGGATGATTTCTTCGAGGGCAACCCACCTAACAGCGTACTGATCCACGTAAACATATTTGACAATCCATTTGCACCGCAAACACTTATCGATGAGATGGAAGCAGATAGGGCTAGGTTAGATCCAGAAGATTTTGCTCACATATGGCTAGGTGAATATAATCTACAGTCAGACACTCTTGCCTTTCCACCTAGTAAACTCAACAGGTTCAAGATGGATGATCTTAACCTAGACAACGTATCAACCAAAATAGGGTTTATTGACGTGGCAAACCAGGGCGAGGACAAGTTATGCTTTCCCATTGGTTATGTGATAGGTGAGTATTGCTACATAGTTGACGTTCTATTTAGTGGTGAAGGAATGGAATACACCGTACCGGCATCCGCTCAAAAGATCAAACAGCACAAGATGAATAGCGTAATAGTAGAAACCAACTCATTCGGGATCTCATTCTACAACGATCTTAACAGCATGGTATCTATTGACGTTCAAGGCATCTATGAGACTGGAAACAAGCACCAGCGCATCATAGGAGAGCGTTACAATGTAATGAAGTACCTAGTGTTTCGTAATGACTACGAGCAAGGTAGCGAGTATGATCTATACATGAAAGAGATTATGCAATACACCAAGAGCGGTAAGACTGAAAGCGGTAAACCTATCAAACACGACGATGCTCCTGATGCAACAACGGGCTTATCCATCTTTAGGCGTGAAATGTTAGAAGGGTGAATATAGGTGCTCCGATTTGTATCCACGCGGTGGGGAAAGTTAACTTTAGTATTGATAATCAAATAGTTAATACGGTGCTCCGAATCGGTTAAAATTCATTAAATTAGTGGTATGAATGACTTTGTAGATCGTACTTTAATCAAACTCAAAAGAGAGTACAGTAAAGATGAAACCGTTGCAGCATTAACAAAGAAGCTGCGAGAAGTCGAGATTGAACTTGGTAAGGCTAATGCTTATATTTCAGAGTTAGAGGATGAGAGGCACAAGAAAAGCCTAATGACTGGCGGTGAGATCTGGTTTAAGAAGTACATTAAACTAAAAGAACGTTTTGATAAATTAAATTAGTGGTATGGAAGAGAGTAGAAACAACAAAAGATGCCCTATAGGCGATAAGATGAGAGCAGCTTGTATTGAGGTTAGTATCTCAATGGGTTATTTAACTGATTCATTAAACGAGTTATCTGAAAACAGTTTAATTCAAGAGGTTAACGAGATAATCAATAAGTGATGGATTGGATTAAAATAGATAAAAACAATCTTGTGGATGATAGAGAGGTTTTAGCAGCAAATTTTGAGCCTAGAACATTTGGATACCAAGAGAAAATTATAGGCTATCTAAGTATTGATGACGGCAAGATTACTTGCGTAAATGAATACCAAATATTACAAGATACAACCCATTACATAGACATAGATTTGTTTGATTTAAAACAATAATCAAACTTCCTGACCACCGAAAGGGTAAGCGTTAGAGTAGTAAAGATTGCGTAATGCGTGATCGGCAAGCCACCTCAAAAGGGTGGTTTTTTTATTGCATACAAAATAAATAACACAAAAATGTTAAAGTTTGTGATAAATAGCTAATTTATATTCGTTCTAAATAAGAAATAAATCGTAACTTCGCTCTTTATAAGTCTCTTATATGGGTTTAGGTCAATGGTTATTTGGTGATTTTAAAGCTACACGGCACACCGACGGCTCTATCTTCTATGAGATAGGACACCAGAAACATAGCTTTGACGGTTATACTAACCTTGACGTTGCATTAAAGAACCCTTTGCTCTTTGGCTTAATCGATAAGATTGCTTCGTCGTTGGCACAAACAGAGTTCTACATAGGAGATTTGGATAACCCTACACCAGATCCCTTAACGGATCTAATCAACAACCCTAACGACTACCAATCAAAAGAGGACTTCTGGAGAGAGTACGTTTTTCTCCGCATTTCGGATGGTTTCGTATTTCAGGCGCCAATTGGTGCTGAAGGTTTTGAGGACAAGATAGATAGCGTTGACAGCATCTACAATCTCAATACAAAGCACATCACCTATGATAATACTACGTTCCAGACAAAGCTGCTAACTAGAAAGCAGATCCAGGAGCGGCAAGTGAAATTTAGGTACAAGATTGACAACAACGTAAACAGGGCTTTCGACGTATCTCAAATCATTCCATTCTTTGACGTGGCTAACGGTGTCTGCGAGGACTTTCTACTGCGTAGCCCGTCAAAACTGGATAGTGTTTTAATGCCTGCGGTTAATATGCTTAAGGCATTTGAAGCGCAGAACATCATCATAAAGAGCAACGGACGAGAAATGTTCTTTAGTGAAAAGAAAACTAAGGAGTTAGGAATAGCTAAGCCGATAGGATCTGACGATAAGCAAGAGATTCAGCGTAAGAACGCTCAATACGGAATGCAAAGAGGGCAAAACCGTTCCATGTTCCTAAACGGTGAGACTGGATGGAAGTCTTTACATATCCCAATGAAGGATCTAGGATTCCAAGAAGTAATGGAAACCACCGCAGGAGCAATTGCAGCAGCTTTAAATATACCTAGATCACTATTACCCATATTCGACAATCCAAAGTACGAGAACCAAAAGGAAGCTGAAATATCGCTGATACAGACGATTACAGAACCAATGGCAGCCGATATATGCGGGTCCTATAGTTCCTACTTTGGGTATGAAGGAGACAAGAAATTAAAGTATAGTGTGGATCACCTAGCACCGATGCAGCACATAGAGCAGATCAAGGTAAGGAAGTTCCTTGATGTAAGTACAGCTTATAGAAACCTGCAAACTGCTGGATTCACACCAGATCAATCACAAGAACTTGCTCAATCAATGGGCGTAACATTTGGAGACGATGAGTAGATACTTGCCTAACAGCCGTAAAAGATCAATAAAAGAAAGATCTAGAGTATTATTCTTTCATTTTCAACTATGTGTAAACATTATAGGGCTACCTGTTTATTACCAAGTAACGGCAGCAGGAACACAAATAATAACACCATGAGTGATAAGATAACCAAGAAGCGGTTAAAGGAACTCAAGACCGCAAAGCAGAACAAGATCGACAACAACGAAATAATTAGGAAAGATGGATATCCAGAAAATAAAAGACATACTAGCAAATAAAAAAGAGGTGATATCCCTTAAGAAAGCTGCTGTTAAGTTTTCTGATGGATGGTCTACTCCTGCTATTGTCGTAAAGTCAAGCGCAACCAAAGCGGATAACTCCGAAGATAATGGAATCATTACGCGCGACATCATAGGTAATACTAATTACTGGATGGATAGCCACGAGGACGTTCATGTGCCTGGCAACTGGAGCAAAACCATTTCAGATGGTGGTAAGAAATTCCACTTGCACGATCACAAGTTTGAGTTAATGGCGCAAGTAGGGAAGTTTAATAGCTTGGAAGAGCGCCAGATCGCATGGAAGGATCTAGGAGTAAACAAAGAAGGGTTTACATCGTCTCTTGTTGCTAATACATCAATCCTAAAGAGTCTAAACGAGAAGATCTACAATGCGTACAAGAGCGGAGAGATCGACCAGCACAGCGTAGGTATGCGTTATGTAAAATTAGAATTTGCCGTTAATCCAGCAGCAGTTAAAAGCGAAGAAGATAACGCTAATTGGAACGAGATATATCCACTATTGGGAAACCCAGAGAGAGCAGATGAAAAGGGTTATTTCTTCATAGCAAGGGAAACAAAATTAGTAGAAATAAGCGCGGTGTTGATGGGTAGTAACTCACTTACACCAACGCTAGAAAGTAAACAAGAGCCGTCTAAAGACACTCTTGCCGAATCCGAAGCCGCGAAAGCACTTCAACTTAATCAATTTATTAACCTAGTAAAACTCTAAACGATGTCAGAAATCAAGACACCAGAGCAGATAGCAGAGGACTTAAACAAGTCTATCGCTACATTCAAAGAGCAAGTTGACAAAGCGGCTACAAAAGAAGAAATCGCGGCTGTTAACGAGGCTATTGAAACATTTAAAAACGAGCAAAACGCCAAGCTCGAAGGATTGGCTACAAGCAAAGCATTGAAAGAATTGGAAGATCGCGCAATCGCACAAGGCAAAGCAATCACCGAGTTAAAGTCAGGTGGTAAAGCAACTGTAAAAACTCTTGCAGCCGAGTTCATTGAAAAGAAAGATGCAATTAAAGACATCGCACGTGGTGGTCATGGAGAGGTTGAGATAAAAGCCTTAACCACTAGAGGATCCATCACTAACAACGCTTCAGGTTTCTTTTTACCAGAAATAGGACAGTTAGGAGTAAAGGAAAGAAGCCTTTACAACGTTCTACCTAAGGTGAATGTATCTGACAGTAACAATGGCGGTACTATTCGTTACCGTGATTGGGATGAGGCTACAATCGTACGTGCGGCTGCAATGGTTGCAGAAGGAGCAGCTTTCCCAGAATCCAAAGCAGCCTTTGAGTGGTACACTAAAGACTTGCGTAAAGTAGGAGACACCTTGCCAGTAACAGAGGAGTTTTTCGAGGATGAGGCACAAGCAGCAGCAGAACTTGATATGTTCCTTACGGTAAACGTAGAGACTGAAATAGACAGTCAATTAGTAAATGGAGATAATACAGGTCAAAACCTTGACGGTATCTTCAATTCTTCTCCAGCCTATACGCCAGTTGCAAGCGGTATCGCTTCGGCTAACCTTAAGGATCTAGCTATTAAAGTTAGAAACGACATTACACGTTCAAGAGGATCTAAGTATCGTCCTGACATGATGTTGGTTAGTTCTAGCACTATGGAAGGTTTGGTATTGGCTAAAGATGCCAACAACAACTACATATTTGATGAGAACACCGGTACTCTAGGTGGTCTTGCCGTTGTAGTTGATGAGAATACACCAGACAACGCTATCGTAGTTGGAGACAGACGTTATGCCAGAATCTACGAGAAAACAGGACTTGCTATCTCTAGAGGTATGGTTAACAACCAATTCAATGAGGATGAAATGACATTGAAGGCTAGAAAACGTCTTTTATTGTTGATTCGTGAGGTTGACAAAACTGGTTTCCGTAAGGTAACTGATGTCGATGCAGCATTAACAACGTTATCCGCAGCGGTAGCATAATCCAATAAACCATGAAACTAACTTTTAAAAAGGATTATTCTGTTTATAAGAAAGGTGAAGATGCTGTTATTGATAACAGTATGCTAGCTGCAAACCTGATTAGAAAGGGAGTTGCAGAAGTTTATAAGGAGAAGAAACCTAAAGCTAAAAAGAAGTAAAATGATAATAAACGCTACATATTTTAATAGTGGATCGCTTCACATTCCCAATGGTCAGATTGTATCTAGAAATAGAAACGAGACTGACACGGTTAGTGATTTGGATAAGGCTATTAAGGTACATGAGCGTGTATTACTTATCAATGCTTTAAATCCTACTTTGTGGCAAGCCATTGAAGATCGTTATAGTCCAGAGGGTGTGTTAGATACTGACGCACCCGACTGGATTAAAGATCTAGTCAATGGTAAGACCTATGAGATAGACGGCAATAGTTTTGTATGGGATGGACTTAAGGATGCAAATTCTTGTCTTGTCTACTACGTGTTTTCCAAGTATTTAGAAGATGATCTATACTCCTATCAGGTAGGCGGTGTATCTAAACTTCAAAACAAGGGATCGGAAAGAGTAGACAGCGGTCCATTATACCAAGATCGCTGGAATGAATTTGTATCTAAATACCAATCCAATAACTACAATCAACACTATCCAATAGTTAGAGAGTATAGGAGCGGAACTCTTTTAGATTACTACAATTCAGATATTAAAGGCGGTATTGTTCCACTATTAAAGTTTATTGAGGACTACGAGACACTTAATCCAGGCACTTATAGCAATCTGGTAAACAAATGCTATGAGCGCGTTAATTCCTTTGGGTTATGATAGTTATAGAGGACATATTGGAAAAGGTGGTTAATGGTCTGTCAGAGGTCAACCTAGGGGATAATAGGGTACAGTTTCCAGTCTTTGGATGGGGAAACAAGGATGAACTCAATAGATATCTAGAAGAACATCAGGATAAGTCTTATCCTCTTATATGGCTCATGCCAAACAATAAGAACTATTCGGTAAAACGTGTCTCTCAAAGATCAGAATTTATAATCGCTGTCAACCACACAAAGGAAGAAATCGATTTGATGAACGATCAGAGGATGGATCTGGTATTTAAGACAATCCTTTACCCACTAATGGAGAACTTCTTAAAAGGTATCAACCAAAGCCGCAACGCTACGTTTGATAATACCGGTTTTGATGTATTCGACTATCCCAACTACAAAACAAGTGGAGATAACGACGTAGTTCATTTATGGGATGCCTTAACGCTGACCATCGATGCAACTTATTTAAACAACTGCAAATCATAAGATATGGCAACTAAAAAGAAAAAGTCTACCAAAGAGGTAGCAGCGCCACAAAAGCCAAAGGGAAAATTCCAAGAGATCATCCGTAGTGGATATGGTTTCACCAAAGGAGACAAGATCCCGATGCTTCCAGGCGCTATTGAATTTTACAAATCAGTTAATATCATTAAATAATGGCACTTTTAACAAACATAGTAAACACGCTAAAATGCGGCCTTAGTGGCGTATTCGGTGCGGGGCTTGCTCATTGCAAGTTTATTTTTAAAGACATGGCAGGCGGTGCAATCCTCTTGCTTAAAAAAGGTACACAACTACCAGAGGATATCACATTGGATAGTCTTAGGGCTTTACAAGTCGCTGGAAAGTTGATTGTACTTAAAGATCCAGTATCATTTGAGGATCAATCTGGAGAGGATCAAGTAGAAACATTTTCTTCTGGTGTAGAAGTAGATGCAACTTCTGGACTCTACAAGTTGATGTTCCAATTTGTGAATGGATTGTTATTCAACAATGTACTTGCAAGTCTCAACAGTCAAGGCGCTTATGATGTCGTGTTGGTTGATGCTGGTGGTAACGCTATTTTCTACACTTCAAAATCAGGAGTAAGAAAAGGTTTTACACTAGGTCGATTAAAGGCTTCCAAGATCGCTTTTGCATCTGGAGCAACTACCAATAAGACTGGAATAATGATGCAGCTTATCAATCGTGTGGAGATGGACCAAGGTCTATCTGTTATCGATGCAAGCCAATTGGACTTCTCATTACTTGAATTGGAAGGTATCAACCAGATGGAGATCACTCTTGACGCACCAGCAGATGGAGCGGTATCTATCACTGGTAAACTCGTAAGCAAATGGGATGGTAATCTAACAGTTCCATCAATTGCCTTAGAGGATTTTACGTTTACTGGAGTTGTACCAACAGCCGCAGTAGTTGGAGACGATGGAACACTAACGTTGACCGTTCCAGCATTGAGCGCTGACCAAGCAATTACAGCCTCAATTAATGGAGTCTATACGACTACTGAAGGCCAGTTATTCAAGTCGAACACGGCTAAAGTTGTGGTAACGGCATAACCTAAGATCAGTTTAAATATGAAAAGCCTTGCTCTAGAACGGGGCAAGGCTTTTTTTAATTATGGGAACAACAATACGCGATCTATACGAGTCAGTTTCTAGGGCGCATGAGCAATTACCTAGTGAGGTGGAGCGCATTATAGAGAGGTTATCCGATAAGATAATTGAACTCAATACAGAACGCCAAATGTTTGAGGGCGTTGACAACGAGGGAAAGGATTTAGGGGTTTACAAACCACTTACAGAGGAACTAAGCCAGGGAATTAGCGGTAAGGGCTATCCCAAGAGGGCTGGAGATCCATTTAACACATACGCTACTGGCGAACTATGGAAAAGCATAGATATACTATTCAATAATGGGAATCTAAGATTTTTCACAAACAAACCCAATCACCCATTCCTGCAAAAGAAGAACGCAAAAGATCTATTAGGACTAACAAAGGACAACCAATACGAACTTAACTACGAATTACTTAAACCCAGAATCCTAGAATGGCTACACAAGACAATATAATCGACAATTGTGATGATCTGATGTTACCAGCTTTCGCGAAAGTGGTTAATACTGGCGATCTAAAGGTATTGGGAAATGGTACGGACGAGCAGTTAGGCGCTGCATGGGATAAGATAATGGATGAGTACCGATCTATTGTAGGCAAAGGTAGTGATACGGTTGTATGGCGTAAAAAAGTGCAATTACAAGCCGTTATCAATCAATACAATGACGTTACAAAGGCGCTAAACATTTATTTCAATAGTGATTTAGAAGATGATCAAAAATCAGAATTACTAAAGTTACTTAAAAAGGATAAGATAAACATTGATCCTAAAGCTGATGTTAAGCAAGAAATTGAGCGTATAAACCGTCAATTAAAGGCTAAGGAGACAAATATAAATTTCAGGACCAGTGAACTGAAAGCGATTTTACCAGAACCAACAGAAAAAAAGGAATTTGATCTTACTGCTCAACTGTACCAATTAGGTAGAGTATTGGAATACAACTACAAATTAATAGCAAAGGAAACGAGTTTAAAAGAGTTTGCCTTAATGATAAAAGAAGCAGAACAAAGAAACTCTAAAAATAAAGCGGCATGAGCAACAATAGCATAGATACTGTAATTGATAAGCAGGCTTTTGATCAGCTTACTAGGCTAAAAGAGGAAGTTAGAGGTCTTACTTCTGAATTTATAAAAATGTACGAGGCTTCACAAAAACTAAGAAACAAACCTTTTTTATCTCCAAGTGGTGGCGCACCAGCAGCTAGAAAACAGTTATCTGAAATGGAGAAGATGCAAAGGGCCTTAAACACCACCATTGAAAAGACATCCTTAGCAGAAACAGAACTTGCCAGAAAATACGCGGCATCCAGAGAACAGTTAAGACAAAAGAACCTAGAGAACAAACGCGCTGCAATATTAGCCAATGAAGAAACTGGAGCCTACAAAAGACTTTCCACAACCCTAAACAAGTTAAGAGCTGAATACAAGGATGTAGCAGCCGCAGAAGGTATAATGTCCAAAGAGGCTATTAGATTACGTAAGCAAGTTACTACTCTTGACCAATCACTTAAAAAGATTGATGCTAGTGCTGGTCAATTTGGTAGATCAGTAGCAAACTACCCGACAGCTTTCAGAGGTGCAGCTAGTGCATTGAGAAACCTAGTAGGTGCTTTTGGTTTTGTAGGTGGTATATACTTATTCAGTAACGCAGTACGCGATTCATTCCAAAGGGTTAAGCAGTTTGATAACGCCATGCAAAATATTGCGGGTGTAATGCGGGTAACTCGAAAGGATATAAGCGATCTAGAGCGCGAAATAATAAAGGTGTCTGGTGCTAGTATCAAGACCAGTAACGAGGTGGCGAAATTAGCGGAAAACCTTGTAACGTTGGGTAAGACCAAAGAAGAAATCAAAGACCTTTTAAAGCCAGTCAATGACCTTGCAATAGGTTTGGAAACTACAAGCGGTGAGGCTGCTGAATTTCTGGTGCAGATGCTAAATACTTTTGGAGCATCCACGGATGAGGCGGCTAAGTATGCTGATGTAATTGCCACTATTAGAACGTCAACATCGCTAGACTTCCAAAGGATGCGCGATTCATTTCAGTACCTAGCGCCTATTTCCAGAGTATTGAATAAGGATCTAGCCTATACTGGTAGTTTGATAGGTATTCTGTCAGATAACGGTGTAAAAGCGGAACGTGCTGGTAGATTATTGGGTACTGCTCAACAAAAACTGGCAAAGACTGGAAAAACTCTAAACCAAGCATTAGATGAGATAAATGCCAGTACAGCGAGAGGTGATACGGAAATCCAAACGCTAAAGGTCGCTTATCAATTGATGGGCGCGCAAGCGGCTAGTTTAGGTGTCGTTCTTGCAAATAATACCGATATAATTGACACTAATGCCGAGGCTATACGCAATAATTCTGGAGCGTTAAAAGACTTAACTGACCAACAATTAGAGAGTTTAGAGAATAAGCTGAAAATATTGGATGCTACATGGGAAGCATTGATATTAAATATTGATAACGGTACGGGTCCTGTTTCTGATTTCTTTAAAACAGCTATTGAAGGAGCAACAAGGTTGTTAAAGATGTTTGATAAACTTAATGAGACTCGAGATGATAGGCTCCTTAATTCAAATCAAAGAGGTCGCCAAAGCGCTGAAGATGAATTTACAAACCAGCAGACCAAAACCGAATACACGGATGAGGATCTTAAGAACCAAAAAGTATTTGATAGTAGATTAAACAAAAGGGTAACTGATGAGGAATTTGCCAAACAACAAAGAGATAAAAGAAAGCGCGAATTAGATCAGTTTTTAGTAGATAGCAGTAAAGGTGTAACGGTAATCAATCAAGAGTTGGCGAAACTTGACGAGGAGTTTTCCAAAAACACATGGTACAGCACAAAAATGACTGACCGTACCTATGAGAAAAGAAAAAAACAACTCGAAGCAGAAAAGTATTTGATTGAATCACAAGCCGCATCATTACGCGGTCAAGTTGAGTTTTATGATGAGATACTAAACAAGACAGATGAAGTAAATACGGATTTAGATACTGGAGATGGAGATACTGGCGGCGGTTCTGGTGGTGGTTCAACAAACAATCTAGCAGCGAAGCGCATGAAGGATAGTATGGCTCTTAAAGAGTTCTTACTTGAGCAGGAGATAGAACTTAACGATGCTATTTTCCAAGATGAGGAACTAACCTACATTTCAAGACTTGCATCGCTAGAACGCTTTGAGGAAGCTAAGATAGAATTGGCACAACTTAGACTGGATGAGGAACTAAAAGCCAATAAAGACAGTTTAGACGGTCAAAGGTTGGCGCGTTTGAAATACGAGCAGGAACTTGTAGAGATAGACCGTGAAAGGCTGGAACGTCTTAAGACTATGGTAGTCGATGTTAATGACGTGATGGAAGAACAAGGCCTTGAAGAAATCATTGACAACGTACCGGTAGAAGATGCTCTACAGTCATTAGCCAATACATTCAAAACATCATTTGAAGAAATGCAAGAGGCTTACCAGCGATTCCTAGACGGTGGTGGTCAAGGCGGCTTTGGTGCGTTCGCTCAAACTATGGCGGATCAATTCAAGGCTGCAAACGAGCAGATAGCGGATCTATCAGAACAAATAGGTAGGGAGTTAATCAATACTACCAATGCCATATTTGATAATAGACAGCAGCGCATTGAGGACGATATACAGCGCAATAATGACTACTATGCTAGGCTATTAGATAACGAGCGCCTAAGCACGGAACAGCGCGATCAACTGGAAGCTGAACGCGAGGCAAAGAACAGACAGCTAGAGAAGAAAAAAAGAGGGGAACAACGCAAGCAAGCCATATTTAACAAGACGGTTGCACTTGCTGAAATCGCTATTAATACCGCTTTGGCAGTATCTAAGGTTACGGCACAAGCTGGACTGGCAGCACCTCTATTGATTCCTGCAATTATTGCACTAGGAGCAGCCCAAGCCGCTACGGTATTAGCAACTCCAATACCACGCTATAAGACTGGTAAAAAGAAATCCGATAACTACGAAGGTATCGCATTATTAAATGACGGTGGCCGAGATGAAGTACGTGTTAGCGCGGATGGTTCTGTAGAGCGTTTGAAAGGTAGAAACATCATAGGACACGTTGCAAAGGATGATGTTATCTATCCTAGTGAGCAGGCTTTTAATGATGCTTTAAGACAAGGCGATATGGACTATCTAAAAAGCACTTTGAACCAAAACGGTATTATGCTATCTGGAGCGAGTAAATCAAACAAAATCAGCACAGCTGGAATACGTAACGAGATCAAACAAGGGATAAAATCAGGATTTAAAAGCGTAAGGCTCAACCCAACTATTAATGTTCAAAACGGAAGTATTGACGATTACATCAAAAGAAAAACTGGATGGATAAGAAAAGGGTAAAGTTCGTACTTCAAAGCAAAACGCAGCCAGCCTTGGAATTAAAAACCAATCCAGTAGGTTGGGATGATAAGACGCGCAAAATATCCAAAAAGGTAGGTATTGTATTTGACTTTGCAGAAAAACTGACTTTCTATGGTGATGGTTATGAATACATAAGACAAGCGGAAAGCATTGAAGGCTTTGATGCGGTAATACTTTGCACGAAATACTTCTTAAACAAGCATGATAGATACGAGATTGAGTATTCAGGACAAATAGACCTATCAAAAAGAGTTAAGAAGTTCAACTCATATCAAGTCAATCTAGAGAAAGGCGGTTTAGAATTAGACCTTAAGGCATCCTTTAACGATAGCTATGAGTTGGAACGGTTGGATAGTATAGATGGTAAGGTATTGCCACCTCTAAATTACCGCAATGGGTTTTTAAATGGCAGACAGCTACTCGTTACTTCATTGCTGGAGAATAAAGAGACTGTAAACGCTTTTCAGGTTGGATCTTCAAATGCAGTATTAAACTACATCCCAAGCCTAAACAAGGTATATAGTGGAGACTTTGATATAAACGGTGTATTCAATTTGTCCAACGGTTTCAATACTGGCGGTGATACACCACCAATTGATGGAAGTAAGGCGTATATGTCTCGTAGTTTTACTCGTAAGGAACTCAAACTAAAAATAAAAGCGGTTGCAGATTACAGTTTTAATATTTCTGTTTTAAATGGTGCCAACTCTAGTTTTATAGTTCAGTTTTTGGTCTATAAATACATTGATGCAGATAACCCTAGCGTATTTCAAAGAGTGGCAACGGTACAACGATTTGATTATCCAGGATTGCCAAGCGGTCTAAATGAGTTTAGCCTAGACCTAGACACGGATTATAATTTAGTAGTTGAGGAAGATGAAATAGTATTTTTCAGTTTTAGATTCTTTGTTAATGGTCAGGCTCTACCAAGTAATGAATTTAGTATTACTCATACCAATATATCAATAGAAAGTGAAGAAGATAATGCCTATCCATCAACTACCTACGAAGGACTAACCGTACTGGATGCCGCAAAAAGACTTAGCCTGATCACTTTCGGGCGCAATGTGGTACAATCGGAAACACTACTTAACGGACCATTCAAAGATCTACTCATTACATCGGGTAAGAAGTTGAGAGGCTTTCCAGATAGTATGGAGTTAAGCTGGAAAAACTTGATAGAATCATCCCAAAAGATACTTAACATAGATTACGGTATTGAACTCGTGGGCGGCGTTGAAAAGATCGTATTTAGAGAGTTTGATGAGTTCTTTAGACGTAGATCCCTTATTGATTTGGGTTATGTAGGAGACGTTGAGGAAATACCAACAGACCTAAACGAAAAGGTAACGATTGGTTATAAAGAGGCTGGAGAATATGAAGAACAGCAGGGATTGGATGAACACAATACTATTTCCAACTTCAAGCACAATTTCAAGAGCGTGGATGGTGAACTGGATCTTGTTAGCGAGATAAGAGCAGACAATCTAGCAATAGAACTCACACGTAGAAAGCCTAGAGAGGATTTCCCAACCGAAGATACACCCTATGATAAGGATAATTTCTTCATAGACTGCTACCAGCAATCAAGCAGTTACATAAACCGCAATTGGGATAAGGATTTTAAAGTGCTACCTACTGGAATATACAGCCCAGAAACAGCCTTTAATTTGAGGTTATCACCAGTAAACACCTTGTATCGATACAGTAACCGTCTTACTTGCCTATCACAATACCCAGACCGAAAGACATTGTTTGTAAATGCCGTAGGAAACAGTCAACTGGAAACACAATTAAAGGACGTTGGAGCGGTGGAGATCGACCCAAGACTGGAGCGCGGTGATATTCTAAACAGCGACCTATTAAAACCGTTATTCCAGCCATATGAGGCTACGTTCGTTTATAGGTTCAGCGAGGAACAGCTAAGGTATCTGATGAAGTCCACGGACGGCATACCGCATTACTACTACTCATTAAAATACACCGATAGGAACGGTAATATCAATTACGGTTTCCTATTGGAATACCAACCATCAAAAGAAGGACAAATCAAGTTAATCAAGGCAAATTATGGCATCTAAAATAGAAATAACGTTTGACGCAACACCCAATGAAAACTACTTTATTAGGTTGTTTGGTAATGGGTTTTATCTAGGTCTTAGCGGATTGTCAAAGTTCGTGACCCAAAGGGTGCAATCTGGTCAAGTTACCATAGCAGACACCTTGGATGCAACAATTGATAACTATTTCCAAGCATTAAGGGTCGACCTAAACGCTAGCGGTTCTTTTAGTATTGAAAGGATTGAGAATGGAGTATCTATAACGACCGCAGAAGATGGTGTATTTGATAATGTATCTGAAGGGCAGGCAGATGATGAGCAACCAACTGGAACAGCTTCTTTTGTAATTACACAAGTCTCTAGCGTCATACTTTTAAAGGTTGCAGACGTTGAATATTTGCCAGCAACTACAAATCCTTGTGATAATGTCTTGGTTAGGGTTACGGCAACAAAGACCTTTAAGGATCTTACCGCTCCAGTCGTGATAAACGATGTTAACAGCGATGTAGTCGAGTTTGAAGTTACTAGAGGCATCGACTTCTCCATAGGTTTACGCGAGGGTGAAATAGGTGGTTTTACATTTGATGGTTATAGAGCGCCAGCACCCATACTTATATCAGACTTTGCGATCACATCCACAGCCGTACCAACTGGCTATATCTTGAGCGTGGAGAATCTTAATGAGGTTACTTCAAATAATATAACCTACTCATTGGATGGAGTGGAGTATAGATCCAGCGGTGTATTTGATGGACTGCTTCCTGGTACTTTTACAGTCTACATAAAGGATTCATTCAACTGTATTAAAACAGTAAACTACACCATTGAACAAATGGATATTGGAGAGGCCAGCGCAACGCCATACTTCCATTATCCAGTCGGGAACCCTATCCCTATGGTTAGGCAAAAAGTAAACGCGATAGGTGAGAACTACGGAGTAGGTGATCTAATCAGCAGCTTTGAAAAGAACGACATAGCAGGAAATTATTTGCAGCCATTTCTAAATACTGATAGACCTACTTTGCAGGTCCACACGAGTTACAACAACCTTAACCTAGTGCTAAACGATTGCGATGGTAACGAGGTTTTAAGCGTTACGCCAGAACTTGCCATAAAGAATATTAACGCATTTGATTCAAGGGATGCCATAAGCTACACCGATGAGGATGGAGTATTAAGGATCTACTTTACAACTGGAAACACCTATGATGAGTTTGGGCAAATAAAGGTAGATGAGGGTCATTCCCTTGCTGGATCTTTGCCAGCTTTCTATGAGATTGGAAAGTTTATTAAAGTAGGTACATTGTTCCAACAGATAGTAGCTATTGAGTTCAATGATGAGTTTGACCGTAGCGAGGTAATTACTGGAGACAGACCACAGACAGCCGTAAACAATGAGCCAGTTATAGTGTCGGCATATTATAACGAACAGCCCTATAACGTTTACGAGTTTCCCATAAACCTAGATCAGGATTTAGGGATCTATCAGGCTGTTATTACCTACGGTTATTTAGGCAATGATCCAGTAGGAGAATACCGAAGTGAATTTATAGAGGTTAAAGATGATCTTTATAACCACCACCTAATCAAATATTGGTCGGATGGTGTCAAGGGATTGATCTTTAGCAAAGGCTTCTTTGGTTCTATACGTGTGGAATATGATAGTCCAGCTAAGGACGTTACCACAACGGACAGCGAGCAATACCAAGCGGATGATAGGCTGGTTTCCATTGATGATGAAAAGCTGGAGATCTACGAGTTTGATTTCGGTTATGTAGCCAGTAATATTAAACGTCAATTAATAGAGGTGTTACTTAACGACGTGGTGTTTATCGATGGAGTACAATACAAAAAGGTAGGAGACTACGAAAGCGAAAGGTTGGGTACATCAAACCGCTACACCTTTAAAGCGACCTTGCAAAGGCAATATGATAGGGCTTATAGATTGGGTGATTACAGCGTTAGTCAGTTAGTTGTCGATCCTTTCCCAGTCGGTAGATTTGTCGTTTCTAACGGTAGTTTTGTCAATAGTAACGGATTGGTGGTAAGTTGATTGATGGTAATGGATATGCACATCGGGCTGTTTAGGTTCTCTTGAATGGCCTGTTAGCAGATCAAAAAAGAACACGTCTATCTTATATCCAAGATAACCAGATACTAATAGTAAAAATATTATAACAATAAAGCCCAACATATAACAAAAATATGCGGTTTATACTAGCTATTTGCTTAATTTTGTTATTTAGAATGAATATAAATTAGGGTTTAAATACGTATATTTAAGTTATGGCTACAGTTCAAGAACAATTAGACGATTTAAGAAGGGCAGTAACCAACGTTAGCGAACCCAACGATTTTACAGCCGTAACCAGTAGACCTACCAATGGTAGTGCAGTAGGAATTGATCCCGCTACAAATGAATTAGTAAAACTACCTTTTGATGTTCTAGCGCCTACGTTTGGAAAGGTCAAAAAGGTAACAACCGATCAGATTACCTTTGGATATACGCCAGTTGAGGATTACGAACTTGTACAGACAATCCTGCCGAAACAAGGTTATTTCGTTCAAAAAAAACCTACCAAGGCGGATTTTGTAGATAGTGTAATCTTTCTGGAATTAGCAGAAGGTAAAACTCCGTTACAGAACGCAGTTGAAACCGATGATTTTATTTATTGGAGAGTTGACACAGCAGAATCAAATATCAACATACTGCGTTACGTAGTAGATCAGTTCTATTCATTTGAATACTGGAATACTCGTAAGGGTTTTACTTCTTTAGATTTTGAAAACAAACTAGAAACAGGTGGATATGTTGGAACTGCTCAAGATCTAAACGCTGCAATATCAGGGGCGGTATCAGGCTTTAGAGGAACTTTACTAATAACAGATAACCCTACACTTGACGGTTCATACCAACCATTGCAAGCTGGAACTTATCCAAATGCTGGAAACTTGGTCTATGATCCTGAAGATACAGATAAAGGATTTGATGTTAAATTCATAAAAACTGGTTCTAGTTGGAATAAAACAAAAGTAAACATCACAAGCAATGAAGATGAGCCTTGTGTTAATAAAATACTCGATGTACGGACTTACGGATTGCCAGATGACTTTACCCTGCAAACATTTGGGCAGTTAGATTATATTAAACCTTTAGATGCCCTTGTTTCAAGAAGGCAATCCACAATTAGATTTGGCAGAACACTACAAGATATTACTGCAAAATATTGTGCGATCATAGTTAATGAAAACGATTTAGTGTCTCAATTTAATACTAGGGACTCTAATGCGGCTGTTATAGATCAAGCCACCGTCATCATCAGGGGTGGCAAAAAATTGATGTACTTAAACATCGAGAATACATCAATTGATTTTATTCTATTGGTTTTAGGCACAACAGATACTGCTAGGGTTACGTTGCATGATTTCTATTTTGGTGATGATTTCCCAACCTTTAACATCGTCCGAAATATTAAAAACGATGTAGCTGTACCTGATGAACCCTTATGGATGGTTGCAGATTATAGAGATAGAACTTCTGCGAGGGTATTTCGCAGTCAAGTTTTAAATGTTCCATTCAATAGGTTAAATGAGGGTAGATTTAAGAGGTATATCTTTTTTGATGAAATTAAAAGCAATGAAAATCTATCGATGCCTATAGAGATAAGGGTTTTTAATAATTCAAATGGGATTATAAAATCAACTAAAAATATAGGGTCTAAAGGTGTTATTGATCTAGAAAACCAAGCTAATATAGATGCTGCTCGTGTTTTTCAAATTCTAGTGAGTGCTTCTGAGGAAGGTTTAGATGGTATTGACTGGGTTCAAATAACAAACGTAAGAACAAGCGACAGTCTTTCTGTAAATGTTATGGAAAAAGCGGAGATTCCATCCTATGAAACATCTTACGAGGCGAAAGACATAGGTGAAAACCTATTTAGGGTAGGTAAAACCATATTTCAAGGAAAGCCACCTGAAAATGCTGGTAGAGAACCCGACCTTAGCCCTGGCGGTTGGAGTGATGTTTCAAGTTATGACTATACAGGCAAGTCGCTTTCAAGAAAAACGGTTAGAGATATAAAGGTTATTGATACTAAAGGCAACCTGAATACAGGTGGCGCACTTCAGAAGGGGCGTACACTCCTTTATGTAGATAAGGAAGGATTGATGTATTTCTACAATTCAGGAAACATAGAAAGCATCCAATTTGAATCGCTTTTGGCGGGGTTACAACCACACGATCAAATAGGTCTTACTAGGTCTGGGATTACATTTATTACACTCCCACAAGACGCTACAGATACACAAAAAGAGGATCTATGGCAGTCAATGAAAGATAAGTGGAAAATGATTCCAGATACCTTTAATCTTGACATAGTTTCGGCTGTTCCTGCTCTTGCTGGTTACGCCACGCAATTTGGAAACGGTACAATTCAGTTTAATAACCAACTTTTAAGAACAGATGACACCGTATCAGTAGCCAAACTCAAAAATCCTATAGTAGGCAATCCTACTCATTTGTTGATATACGACGCAGCAGATCAATTGTTGGATGAAATCGCTTTAGTAGATCATAACTCGTCAGGGCTTGTTTTTGGTGGTTTAAATGCTAATCAAGGATCAATAACATATCCTAGCGAAATTCAAGCTATTATTGATTGGTACAATGGTCAATCTATTACAATAAACACAACGCTAGCGGCTGGTGATTATAAGTTCGTTTTAAGAGGTCGTAGGTATTCCACAACGCTTGTAGATGGTGATGTGAACATCACAGGCGACAACGGTGCTATTACTACCCTTAACATGACTGGAAACACAGGCCTTTTGCCTGGCGCTTTATTGGATATTTCTTCATCTGTAGTAACAATATCAGCGACTAACACAATAACTCTTACGGTTAATTGTGTTACCGAAAAAGATTTAACACTTGGTAATGGGGCAAGCTCAACACCAAACTGGGGACGTACTGCTGTTGGTAAATATGGCACTATAGTAGAATATGTTATAGCGCCAGAACGTCGCGCTGGTATGTGCTATTTCACAATGGATAATGGCGAGACTTGGCAAATGCTTTTTGATTGCTCACTTAATACTTTGTTTACCGCTACTAATGCCCATCACATGCACGGCGCTTGTTACGATCCTTACTGGAAAAAATTCTTTTTAATTGGTGGTGATGCAGATGAAAATAGACCATTTCATTATACTGATGTAGATGATAATATAAACTTAAGTAATGTAGTATGGACTCTTGCGGATTCAGATCCTGACCTTTACAAAATAGCTTCAGGAGAGCAGCATTGTAGCGTTTACGCGCATAAGGATTACCTGTTCTTTGGTACTGACTTCACACTTACTGGTATATGGAGAATGGCTCGTATAGATCAGGAAAATATGACTGATAGAGAGCCATGTTACATAATTAACAACACTCGAATAACTCATATACCATCTGTTTTTTATCAAAAATATGAAGATGATGAAACTATGTGTTTGTCAATGTTGGGTGATTCTATAGGTGAAGCCGAAGTGGCTCGTGAACTTAGAACATCATTATTACACTCCACGGCAGACGGTGTTACATGGCGAGAGATATGGAAGGACGAAGTTAGAAATGGTGGATTCGGTCTTAACGTTCAAAGCAAAGTGTTTCACTACGGTAATTATATCATCTTGAATATTTACAAGGATGCTAGATTTCCATCAGATCAAAGCATGGTCATAATGAAATATATATAGTTTAATTAATGGCTCAAAAAGCGTTCATATCAAAGGATAAGCAGATCATATTACGCCAGCAAAGGCGTATAGATGAATTGAATCAATCCAACCGCGATCTACAGAATATCGTGGATTCTCTTGTATTCAATTACGTTTCCAAAAATGATGACCACACTCTGACGTCAGATGATAACTACATCGATGTGATTGTTCCAAATAAGGTGATGACATTGCCAGGCGCTAGCCTTAATCCCAACAAGGTTTTTGAGATTTCAAATAGTAGCGGTGGATCTACAATTGTAGTTACCACAAACAAAGAAAAAATCTACCTACCAAACGGAGAATACCTAACTGCAACCATCAATGATGGGGAGGTTTTAAAAGTCGCGAGTACCGGCACAAAATGGAGATCGTTATGAGTTTATTTAGTTCAAGTCCTACATGGCAAAATAGCGGCAGTATAAGCGCACTAAACGGAACGGTAACTCTTAACGCTCCAGGAAGTGCAAGTGCTGTTATAGGTGTTTCTGGAACGTTTATAGGCAAGCTAAAAGTAGTTGGTAGTGGTGATACAATAGAAAGTAACGGAGTTCAGGGCGGTAGGTTATTATTTCGTTCTGGCGTTGGTTCTACTGGCTCTAATGAAACGATTAGGGATAACAACAGCCCAGATACCGAGTTTAGGATAGTAACTGGTGGTCGTTCGATTACCGTTGAAATGATCGAGTACACTTCGGGAACAGCAGAAGTTAAGATCACAGCTAGTGCAACATCATCTACCGTGTTTATAAATGGTCCAGTTCACAGTTCAATGGAAGAAGCCGTAAGGAATGGGCGAGCGTTTTCGGTTGGTACTGGCTCACAATCTGTAGGTTCTGGAAATATAATTAAATCAACTTTTTTTAATCCACCTACAAGCGGTGTTAATGCCTTTGTAACTCTTAGGCAGTTCACCAATAACTCCACCAGTACACCACAGCAGGTAAACTTTTATGTAAGCCCTACCGAGTTGGCATCTGGAGACGTAACGCCTAACAACCTTAAGACTGGCGGTGTAACATCCGCGATAAGGTTTAGAACACTTACCAACGCTACAAGTTTAGGAACTCCAACGCTATCACAAGTATTGCCTATCAACGGTATTGAAAAGAGTATTGAGGTATTGAGAATGGTACAGCCTGGAGAAATATTTGGCTATCAATTATCAGGCGTGGGTAATGGCTCATTGTTAAACACGCTGCAAATGTCTATGACTTTTATCTGGTATGAAGAAGCCGCAAATTAATTACAAGTAAAGAACTGAATATGATTACAACATTTATAAACCAGTTACCCACGGATATGCTAACCGAAGATACTTCGTTTAAGGTGTTTCTGTTTTTTGTAATCGTAGTACTGCTAATTGCGATAGGGTTTCTATACAGAAAGGTGGATAATCTGCAAGAGATGATAACCAAATTGCAGAATAATCACAAAGATGATCTTATAGAGATGCTACAAAAGAGCATTGAAAGTAATAGTTCAATCAAGGAACTTATAATGCACACGAGTATAACGGATAAGGCTACCATACTCAAGGCAATAGAGGAACATGACCGATCCATATTTACCAAGATGCAAGAAATAGTATTAAAAAAAGCATAACTCATGAGCAAAGCACTAGAAATATCAAAGAAGTATAGAACGTTACTATCTAAGCACGGTATCAATACACCGCTTAGGCTTGCTCATTTTTTCGCACAACTGGACCACGAGAGCGGTTTAAAGCCTATTAGCGAGAATCTAAACTATTCTAGGGATGGACTACTTAAGACTTTCAGGAAATACTTTGATTCAAATAGTGCCGCAACATACGCGAGAAAGCCTAAAGAAATAGCAAATAAGGTTTACGCCAACCGTATGGGTAACGGTGATGAGTGTAGCGGTGATGGTTGGAAATATAGAGGGCGTGGATTCATTCAGTTAACCGGCAAGAAAAATTATAGTGCATTGTCAAAATCAACTGGCATAGACTACGTAAACAATCCCGATCTATTACTAACTGAACCTGATGCAATGATAGCAGCTTTATGGTTCTGGACTGAAAACAGACTCAATAAGTTTGCAGATATGGATAATGTAAAGGGACTTACTAGGGCGATAAACGGTGGTTACAACGGCTTAGATCATAGGATAGAACTTACAAATAAGTACAAGAGACTATTTAATTAACGCTTTCGCGAAAGCAAAATAATATTGAGATTATGAGCGTGATCATCCTGAGTCATGAGTTAAATGAAGTAGAGCTACAAGGTTTCTTTTATGAACCTAACTATGGATGGTGTTTCTCTTATTACGAAAATGAGGAAGAAGCATTAACAGATAGTGGTTCTTATGGTTTGTTCCCAGCTGATTTTGTTGAAACCGAAACAAATCATCAAGATAGAATAGAATTGTTTTTATCTAAGAGTCCTAAAATACCACTTAAAGATATTGACTTAAAAACAATGCAGTTATCATGAAAACACTAAAACTCCTATTCCTAGTCCTGCTCATCACATCCTGCGGCTCTCGTAAAAAAGCCCTAGAGAAAACCAGCGAGCAGACCAAAACAGAAAACGCTCGTGAAGTCGATAGCGTGGTGCAAAATGATAAGCAAAAGGATATAAAAGAAGATTCCAAAGAGCGGCAATCCACTACAGATGAAGATATAAAACTTGAGGCGGATATCGCAGACCCAACAAAGCCAGCAAGTGCCAAAAAGATCAGGAATGACAGCGTTACGGAATGGCAGTTCAACAACCTTAAGAATGTAAAACTAGGAGATTCCAAAAAGACAAGTGATTCAAGTAAAGAAACGATCTACGGACTTTCAGAAAGAGACAAGTCAGCAATCAACTACCAGCTTCAAGAGTTCAACAAAGAGCAAATTGATAAGCAGGAAAAGACATTGGAAGTCGAAAGCGATAAAGGCACACCGTGGTCCGCAATGGCTTGGGCTGCAATAGGAATAGCGGCTTTAATCATAATAGGTCTAATGATCTACTTCAATAGGATAAGACCTTAAATAATAACTTACGTCAAAAGGGTATAAACCCAATTACCTAACCTATACAGTCCATAAAGAGCAGCGATAACCAAAGCAGCGTATATATATGCCTTAACTCTTTCTGAATAGTGTTTGTTGTATGGATCTTGCACTTTGTGAAGATAAAAAAACCACCCGATTAAGAGTGGTTTTATTTCCATCTGATAAAGCTCGTGGCGGCTAGGTGAATAACCCGAGGGCAATCGCTGATAATAATCCTAGTTCATAACATAGGCACGTAACTTAAGGCATTACGATTGAGATATCTAGTATTCAGCCAAGTCCTTCACCCTTTGGGTGATGACGGTTTTAATTATTGAAAATACCCAAGATATTTTTCTGATTCCTTTTCTAACCATTTAACAACAAGATCAAAATTTGCTTTAGTCAATTTACTAGCACCCAAATTTTCTGACTCAAAAATTGAATAAGAACCATCTTTATTTAATACAGAGCATCTAATAGCTGGAATTGTTTTTTGTTCTTGATTTTTATTTTGGCAATTCTCAAAAAGCTTGAAAAAAGCAGAAGATGTTCTTTCAAAATTAGAACTATCAACTTTAGAGAATGCTTGTGTGTCAACAATTGTCATAATTATATTTGTTTTTTAAGTTCGTTTAATATTTGTTCAATTGTATTAAACGGATTCAAACCTTCGGATTTATCAAGTAGATCATTTAATCTTCTTTTTAATTCTTTTTTCTTTACATTAGAATTATGCCAAGATTTTAAAGTTATGGCAAATATGGTGATACAAAGTATTCCATTAACCGATAAAAATATTATTCTAAATAATTCACTTTCCATCCTACTAATTTAATCAATTCCAGGCATTTATAATCTGTTTTACCTATCTATTTTATAAAATAACCGACAATCAAAAATAACACCTACATTGCAAATCGATTGCAAATAAACTTTTTAATCTCTTGAAACACCAATAAAATCAATATACTACTTACCGCTTTGGGAGCAGGAGGTCGCAGGTTCGAATCCTGCCACCCCGACGACGATCTGTAAGGATCGCATCATAAGCCCATCAAACCCTGTTTGATGGGCTTTTTGATTTATCCGTTTTTAGAAGACGTGCTTAAATCCTGACTTTCACATAAGAGGCTACTTCATGTAATTCTGCATTTTTTAGTGAATTGTAAAATGTGGTGGTTAAAGTTCGCTTTCGCGAAAGCGAACTGTTTTAAATATTGTTGTCTAGGCTAAATCATCGCAGCTATGTGAAACCTTTCTTTAGAACCCTAAATTTATTTGCTCAAATTCCTAAATTGCAGGGAAACCAACGATATGGAACAGAACCTGCACTCATTGCGGAAATCTTATGAAAAGGACGCGCTCCTTGAAGATCATCTTGCTAAAAATCCGTTTGAGGTATTTTCAAATTGGTTCCAGGATGCAGAAAATGATAAAGGTGTTGAAGAGGCAAATGCTATGGCAATTTCAACTATAGGTCAAGATGGTTTCCCAAAAACACGTATCGTCCTGTTAAAGGAAATAGAGGATGATACTTTTATTTTTTATACCAACTATACATCAGAAAAAGCGGTTTCCATATCAGAGAATCCACAAATTAGCATTCATTTCTTCTGGCCTAGTCTCGAACGACAGGTCATCATTAAGGCGATAGCGAGCAAGACGTCTCGAGAAAAGTCTGCTTCCTATTTTGATTCTCGACCTCGTGGTAGTCAGCTAGGCGCATGGGCAAGTCATCAAAGCGACCCGATAGCATCACGGGAAGCTTTAGAAAAACAATTGGAAGAGGTCGAGAAGCGATTTGAAGGTCAAGAAGTACCACTACCTGAGTTTTGGGGTGGTTTTCAATGTGCACCGGTATCTTTTGAGTTTTGGCAAGGACGCCCCAATCGATTACATGATCGCATCTTATTTGAAAAATCAAATGATGGCTGGAATATTAAAAGACTACAACCCTAATGAAGAAATTGATCCTAGTTAGACACGGTAAATCCAGTTGGGAATTTGATGTGCGAGATCACGATCGACCTTTGATTCAAAAGGGAATCGACGACGCGCACTCCATAGGACGTGCACTTAAAGAAATTCATACGCTACCCGATTTAATTTTATCCAGCACGGCTGCCCGAGCCCTGCAAACAGCCACGATACTTACTGAGTATATCGATTATGAGCTCAAAAAGCTTAAGATCACTAGGAAATTATATACGTTCAATTGGAAGGAACAACTTGAGGTGATCAAAAATTTAAGTGGTGATGTGGATAGCTGCATGATCGTTTCCCACAATCACGGACTTACCGAGCTAGCAGGTATCCTAGGGTCTGAATATTTTTCTAATGTTCCTACTACCGGTGTCGTGATGATTGAGTTTTCCACACAAGAATGGAGTAAAATCGAGAAAGGAAACACCACGTTTCATTTATTTCCCAAAAACATCTGATGATTAACGAATACTATAATAGAGAATTAAGTTGGCTCAAGTTCAATGCGCGAGTACTACAAGAGGCAAATGATCCAACCGTACCATTGATTGAAAGATTGCGTTTTCTGGGTATATTTTCAAATAACCTAGATGAGTTTTTTAAGGTACGATATGCCACTATTCAAAGAATTTATCGTGCAGGTAAAAATGCGACCAAATCATTAGGAGGAATATCTGCTGGAGAATTGCTTAATGAGATCAATGAGGCTGTAATTAAAGATCAGACCTTGAGTTTCCAGATTCTAAATGATCTTGAGCAGGAATTGAGTAAAGAGAACATCGTCATCGTAGATGAGCAAGAAATCCTTAAGGAACATGAAGATTTTATCAGGCAGTATTTCAATGAAAAGGTAAGTCCAGCCTTAGGAGTCATCATGATTGATGAGACTACCGCATTCCCGCCATTACAAGATGGAATGGGTTATCTGGCCGTGAGAATGACCTTTTCCAAAGGCAAAATTAAACACGCCTTAATTGAAAAGCCCAAACATCTCAATAGGTTTGTAGTGTTGCCAGATCTTAAGGATGGTAAGCAATACATTATTCTTATCGATGATTTGATAAGGCATCGCATGCACTATCTATTTAGCATTTTTGATTATCAAGACATTCAGGCCCACATGATCAAGGTCACACTGGATGCAGAGCTTGACATGGACTTGGACCTGAAGAAGAGCTTGCTGGAAAAAATTAGAGATAGTGTTTACGATCGTAAAGATGGTGACCCAGTACGATTTGTTTTTGATCGTGAGATCCATCCGGAGACCATCGACTTGATCATGAGCAAGCTGGATATTGATGATACCGACTCGATTATCCCTAGTGGACGTTATCATAACAGGCGAGATTATTTGAAGTTTCCGAGCTTGGGCAGGCAAGATTTACTATATGAAAAACAAGTAGCGCTTCCCATAAAAGGTATTGATATCAAAGGCTCGCTTTTAAAGCGTATTGCCCAAAAGGACATCCTTCAATACGCTCCATATCATACATTTGCAAACACCACAAAGTTTTTGCGTGAGGCGGCGCTGGACCCACAAGTAGAAGAAATAAAAATCACTATTTATCGACTTGCAGAGGTTTCCCAGATCGCTGGATCACTTGTCAACGCTGCAAAGAATGGGAAATCAGTGACGGTTTCCATCGAGTTGCAGGCGAGATTTGATGAACAGGCCAATATCAATTATGCAGAGCTGATGCAGGAAGAAGGTATCAAGATGATTTTTGGTGTTCCTGGCTTGAAAGTACACTGCAAGGCCTGTATGATTACCAGACGGGAAAGTCAGAAATTGAAACGCTATGGATTTATAAGTACGGGTAATTTCAATGAGGCGACCGCTGGAATTTATACGGATTACACCTTATTCACGGCAGATCGTAGAATTTTGAAGGAAGTAGAACGTGTTTTTGAATTTTTTGAAGTCAATTACAAGCAGCACAAATACAAACACTTATTAGTTAGTCCTAATTTCCTCAGGCCTGGAATAGAACGATTGGTTCGTCGTGAGATCGCTTTCGCGAAAGCGGGAAAACCTGCAAAAATCAGATTGAAACTCAATTCGTTCTCAGATTACAACATGATTGATTTATTCTATGAGGCGTCGAAAGCTGGTGTGATCATAGAATTGATCGTACGTGGTATTTGTTGTTTGATACCAGGCGTCAAAGGAATGAGCGAAAACATTACTGCGATCAGTATTGTAGATCGTTATCTGGAGCATCCACGCGTATATTATTTTCATAATAACGGCGATCCATCGGTATACATTTCAAGTGCAGATTTTATGCAACGCAATCTGGATAGTCGTGTGGAGATTGCATGTCCCATATATGATGAGGACATCAAAAAGGAAATCCTTGAAACCCTCGATATTTGCTGGAATGACAATGTCAAGGCACGAGTGCTTGATGAAACGCAGTCTAATGATTATGTCAAAAATGACAAGCCAGCATTGAGGTCTCAATATGCGACTTATGAATATTATAAAGCCAAAAACCAAAGCTAATGGGATTTAAGATAGAGAAATATGGAGCGATAGATATAGGTTCCAATGCTATACGACTGTTGATCGCCACGGTAAATGTTTTTGACGATCTCGCTCCAGTGTTTAAAAAAACTAGTTTGGTACGAGTGCCCATACGTTTGGGTCAGGACGTTTTTATTAAAGGTGAGATATCAGAGTACAACCAAAAGCGCATGGTTAAAACCATGAAAGCCTATCAACATTTGATGGACGTTCACGAAGTTTTGGACTATAAAGCCTATGCAACCAGTGCGATGCGTGATGCGGTTAATGGCAAGGAAGTTTCTCGCAAAATCAAAAAAGAAGCAGGCATAGATATAGAGATCATTGATGGGTCGCATGAGGCGGCGATCATCGCGATGACAGATCTGCACAGCATCATAGATCAAGAGAAAGTATATCTATATGTTGATGTTGGTGGTGGTAGTACAGAGTTTACCTTGTTCGCTAATGGTAATGCCGTCGAGTCAAGATCTTTCAAAATAGGTACCGTACGATTGCTCAATGATATGGTCAAAAGTTCTCTGTGGACCGAGGCAGAAAATTGGGTCAAGGAAGTTTGCGCACCCTATAATCGCATAGAATTAATTGGTTCTGGTGGTAACATCAACAACATCTTTAAGAACAGCGGCAAGGCATATGGCAAGCCATTATCCTATTTCTATCTGACCAGTTATTATGAAAAGCTGCAAAGCTATACCTATGAAGAACGCATTTATCATCTTGCTCTCAATCAGGATAGGGCAGACGTAATCATACCTGCTTGTCGCATCTATTTGAGATCCATGAAGTGGAGTGAGGCAAAGAACATACACGTTCCAAAAATTGGGCTTACCGATGGTATTATTAAATCCATATATAATTCCAAAATGCAAAACGCATCAGGATAGGCTTTTTTGGTTACTTTTAATCTTAATTTAAAGATCACATTTTTTAAAAATATAATAATGAAACATATACTACTCTTAGCGCTTATAGCTTCTTTTTCAATGACTTCTATCGCTCAAATACGCAACGAAACTTCTTATGGAGTACGTTTGGGCGCGAACTATTCAGACCTCGAAACTGACCTTTTTGAAGATGCAGAAAATAGAATTGCACCTTCTGTGACCTTTTTTGCCGAAATTCCTTTAGGGAATACCTTTTCCATAGTTCCTGAATTGGGATTCAATGCCTTAGGTGTGAAAGAAGAAAGTGTAACGGCTCCAGATGGTAATGAAGTTAATTTCAAGTCCAACTGGCTCAACACAGGCGTTTTGGTTCAAGCTAATATCACTAGATTTCTTTACTTAAATGTTGGCCCTAAGGCTGCTGTTAATGTATCAGAGAATGATGACAACGATTACTATGATTACGATCTTATGGGCGTGGGCGGTATAGGCGTGAGAATCACCAACGGTTTGAGCATTGATGCGAGATATGGCTATGGATTCAAGAATATTTACAGCAGCAATCTTGAGGCTCAAGGCTACGACGCAGAGAATCGCTTCTACCAGTTGACCCTTTCTTACAGGATGTAATTAGAGTTCGCTTTCGCGAAAGCGAATATTCATAAAGCCGCATCCTAGGATTGCGGCTTTTTTATTTATTATAGGATTCTTTGCAACAATCTGTAATTTTTAAAACTCTAGGTTGAACGTCCTGCGTAAAAGGTCTACCGCAGGATTCTTCTCGACCAATATGTTGAACTTGTCTTGATCTGTATAGATATATTTTTTGGTCACAGTTTTGTCAACATCTATCTCAAAATCAATGAGATAGTTTTGAAGTTCTCTTTTCAGGAATTCCAGAATTTGACCTTTCTCTTTCTCAAGATCCTCTTTCATAGAGGCATTGGGAAATTTGAGATGAATGGTAGTTCCCTTCAATTTAGGTTGGTCGATACCTAAAATACTGGAAAGAATAAAATCGCCTCTTTCCTTCAAATGATCGGCATATTTATTCCAAACCATGGTAAGCTCCTCTTGAGAGAAATTCTTTTCGGGTAATTTATCTGTAGAGGCCGTTGCGTCCTTTTGATTCTCCAGCATTTCCTTTTTGCGCTCCATTCCCTGTATGGAAAGTGTGCTTACACGTTTCTGTCCCTTTTGCAGCAACGCCTTGCGTTTCTCTTCTAGCGAACTTTGATCAGAAGAGCTCTTGTTATTAGTGGATGCCTGAGTTTCCTGCGAGACAGTATGCTCAGCTGAAGTTGATGGGTTTTTAATTACAGAATCATCTTCCACTTCTTGAGAAGTATCTATAGAGGCTTCTGTCTCTGTACTCGTTTGGACCGCAGCTGGTGATGTTGCGTTAACTTGATTGATAGATGCGGCAGCAGGTTCTGATACTACAGCGTTTTCAAAGGTTTTAGCCGGTAGTATGTAGGTTAAAGGCTTTTTTTTTTCACCAGATTCTGGAAGTAGGATAGAAGCGAGCTGCATTAAACACAACTCTACCAATAGGCGTTGGTTGCGACTGTTGCGATATTTTAGATCTGCATTGTTGGTGATTTCAATCGCAGTCTTCAAGAATTCCAGGTCTGTTTTTCTGGACTGTTCCAGATATTTCTTTTTGGTGGATTCTCCCAGTTCCAGTAAGACGATCGTACGCTCATCTTTACACACCATTAAATCTCTAAAATGAGATGCCAGACCACTTAAAAAATGTTGCCCATCAAATCCTTTAACCATGATTTGATCATAGTCTATCAATAATTGTGGTATATTATTCTCCAGGATAAGCGAGGTCATGCTGAAGTACGTATCACGATCCAAGACATTCAAATTCTCGGTAACGGCCTGTATCGTCAAATCTTTCCCTGAAAAACTAACGACCCTATCAAAAATCGATAAAGAATCCCTAAGAGCGCCATCTGCTTTTTGCGCAATGATCTGCAAGGCTTCCTCATCGGCATCAATTCCTTCCTTAAAGGCAATACGCTTCAAATGCTCACGCATATCACTCACGGTAATGCGCTTAAAATCAAATATTTGACAACGTGATAAAATCGTCGGTATGATCTTGTGCTTTTCAGTCGTTGCCAGAATAAAAATGGCGTGAGCTGGTGGCTCTTCCAGCGTTTTCAAAAAAGCATTAAACGCTGCAGAGGAGAGCATGTGCACCTCATCAATAATATAAATCTTATACTTTCCTACCTGTGGCGGTATACGCACTTGCGCGATGAGTTCTCTAATGCCGTCCACACTGTTGTTGGAAGCAGCATCCAGTTCAAAAATATTGAAGGCAAAATCTTCATTAGCATCATAATCCACATTATGCTGATTGATCTTTTTTGCCAGGATACGCGCACAGGTCGTTTTACCTACACCACGAGGTCCCGTAAACAGTAGAGCTTGAGCCAGGTGATTGCTTTCAATCGCATTCTCCAAAGTTTTGGTAATGGCAGATTGTCCCACGACGTCCTCAAAGGTTTCGGGTCTATATTTTCTGGCAGATACTATGAACGGTTCCATGCGTTTCAAAGATAAAATGATGCGCCGCTACGACCTTCATTACGGCCTGTTGTTTTTGCCTAAATTATTAACATGCGAGCGATTAATCGGTTAGTTTTGCAGCAGCAGGCCGCTCTATCGTCTCAACTTTTGTTGAGGAGGAAAGTCCGGACACCATAGGATATCATAGCGGCTAACGGCCGTCGTCCCGATAGCTATCGGGATAGGACCAGTGCAACAGAAAGTATGTACAGGTAATGCTGTAGTGAAACCAGGTAAACTCTATGTGGTGAAATGTCGCGTAAATCAGAGCTTGAGCGCGATCCGTGCGATTCTGAAGGGTAGGCAGTTAGAGGTCGTGAGCAATTGCGACCCTAGATAAATGATAGAGGTTCCCGTTTGTGCGGGATCACAGAATCCGGCTTATAGGCCTGCTTTTTTATTCCACATTTTCAATTTGCGTTGCAAATTGTGTTTATGGATTTTCAAATCCAAAATTCCAAAGTCAAGTTCCAAATCGCAAAATTCAAATCCCAAAATTATTGTCATTCTGAACTCGTTTCAGAATCTGCCGGCCACTTGTTTGATAGTTATTAAGTGCTAAACGGAACGATGTTAAGGAAGGGCTAGTAGCAAATTACGCTTTCGCGAAAGCGTTACCTCTTAAAAAAACTAAAAACCGTGCCGCCATATCTGCGGGCATTGTCAAAAGAAGGATGCGCACTTAGATCGGTATGTTTGGAATGCTCGATGATGAGGATTCCGTCTTCGGTAAGTATGTGATTTTCAGAGACAAAATCTGCTATCTTGAGAAAATCGGTAGATTCCAGTGCATAAGGTGGATCTGCAAAGATGATATCGTATTTAATGCTGTGATTTTCTAGGAATTTAAAGACATCTGCCTTGATCGTATCTATGGGCAAATCCAGCTCTGCAGCTGTTTTTTTAATGAAAGCGATGCAGGGAAAGTGTTTGTCTACGGCAAGTACACTGCCAGCGCCGCGACTTGCAAACTCATAGGACATATTCCCACTACCGGCAAAAAGCTCCAACACTTTGATATCACTAATGTGAATGAGATTGCGCAGGATGTTGAAAAGAGCTTCCTTGGCCATGTCTGTCGTGGGACGAACGGGCAGGTTTTTGGGAGCTTGAATACGGCGACCCTTATGAATGCCTGATATTATGCGCATATGATGTTGTTGAGATAGCTTTGATAATCCTCTATGAACGCTACATTTCTAACGTAGGTATAGAGTAAATCAAATAGCTGAGCATCTTGTTGCTCTTGAATTATGGTAAGTGGAATGGTTTCTGGATCTAGCTTATTTTGTTCCAAAGCAAACAAGGTATAGTAAAGTATATCTTCAATTTGCTCATATGGGAATATATTATGAGCTACTAAATGGTTCTTGTCTATGGCTGTAACGTAAAAATGCGACGGCATGATCTCTAGATAGATGCCGCTGGACATTCTTGAAATAACCTCCAAGGATCTCGTGGCATAATGATAATAAGCATGATCACCATAGGTGTCAAAAAAGTAATTGCTAATGTTGGAATAGGCAATGTATACCAATTGCGACCCTAAATTATCCACAGGTTCATCGATGCTAATCGTGTCTGTTTGTAACAACTTGGTGTTGTACTTCAAATAGTCTGCAGCGTGTTCTTCTTCAAATAAGGCTGCTGGTACCGCCGCATATATATTGTGATGATAAATGAGCGTCACCTCTTTGAACTCGTCCTCTAATAACGCTTCTTTTTCAAAGCTTTCTTGAATCGCTTCTAGTAATTCAATAGGATTTGCTGGGTATTTAAAACTCTTGTGTACTGCTTCTTGAACGGTCGCTGAGTTATGGGTATAAAAAGAAAGTCCATCCTGATGAATCAGGACGGACAAACTATATAGGTCGTTATTTTTAGTTGCTTCGGCTCGGTGCATATTGTCTAGGCCAGTTTCCACTTGTGGTCACCTCACTAAGGCTTCCTACTTTAATGGTTGGTCCATCAATAGCTTCTACTGCTTTTACTTCAAGTTCTGCTTTTACCAGACGTTCTGGTTGATCAAAAAGAATATCTTCTTTAGACGCTTTTGCTTCAAAAACGCTCAAGACATTCTCTCCATCAATAAAGGTATCGGTCGCAAGTTCAATTTTTCCTGGAGCACCTTCAATTGGGTAATCCAAAAGTGATCTAATATCAACACCACTAAACAAGGAATCTTTAACTGATTTGAAACCTAAGGTATCAACGATGGTTATTTCCTTAAGATATCCACCTGATCCTGATAGACCATAGCGTCTGTTTTTCTCTTCATCAACAACACTGCTATCACGCTTTTGTATCAATGCAAATTTTGCAGTATCAATGAATCTAGCAAGGGCATCAATATCATCAGTGTACTTACCTACAATTGTTTTATGGGCAGATTCTGCATCACGTAAGGTGATCAATTGAGCCACTACATCTTTATAGCGTTCTTCTTTTACTGCTTCAAATCTTACCGGTTCTGCGATGGATTGATACAACTTGTACGCAAAGAATCCTATAAGCGCAAGTAGCACTAGGATGATGACAATGTGAAGTTTGCGTGGGATTTTGTTTATAAATATCGCAAGTAGTACCAGCACTATAATACCTATTACTACCGACAAGATTAAATTGAACATAAGATGGGATGTTTATTAGCTTAATTTCAAAGCAAACAAATCTACAATTTTTTTTGTCTCGTCCTAATGAGCCGCCATATTTTTGAGTTAAGTTTATCCTCTACCTTTCCACACAATTTTAATGACTCCGCAAGATTTCTTCAAGATTTTAAAACTCGATTTTCCTTTTGAACCTACATTCCAACAGGAAAGAGCACTGGAAGAACTCTCACAATTCATTTTAAGTCCAGAGAAAGACCAGATCTTCATGTTAAGAGGTTATGCGGGAACTGGTAAGACCACCATCATAAGCAGTCTGGTGAAAAGTCTGTGGAAGGCTAAAAAAAGTCCTGTACTGCTCGCGCCTACCGGTCGAGCTGCTAAGGTCATAAGTAGCTATTCTAACAAACAAGCTGCCACGATACACCGTGAAATTTATTATCCCAAAGGTCAAGGGTCTGGCAACGTGCAGTTCACGCTCAAAGTGAATAAGCATCGCAATGCCTTATTTATAGTGGATGAAGCCTCTATGATTCCAGATGTGGTGGCAGAGAATAAAATGTTTGGCGGTAATGGATCCCTATTGGATGATCTTATAGAATATGTATACAATGGTTTTAAGTGTAAACTCATTATAATAGGAGACACTGCACAGTTGCCGCCGGTAAAGCTTAATATTTCGCCAGCGCTCGATGCCCAGTTGATCGAACAGCGGTATTTAAAGACTGTGATCGATATGGAGCTGGACGAGGTCAAACGTCAAACGGAAGGTTCTGGGATACTATATAATGCCACACAAATTAGGGAACACATTGAGGTAGACGATCCTAGTTTCAAATTCAATACGTTGCCTTTTCAAGATATCGAACGCCTTATTGACGGTCATGAGATCATGGAAACCGTTATGAATGCTTATGATAATCAAGGTCATGAAGAGACGGCTATCATTGTTCGATCCAATAAAAGGGCCAATTTATATAACCAGCAAATTAGGTCGCGTATTCTCTTTCGCGAAAGCGAACTAGCATCAGGTGATTACCTCATGGTGGTCAAGAACAATTATCACTGGCTGGATATCACAAGCGACGCAGGGTTCATCGCCAACGGTGACATCATTGAGGTGCTGGAGATTTTCAATTTTAAGGAGATCTACAGTTTCAAGTTTGCTAATGTTAAGGTACGCATGGTGGATTATCCCAATGCCAAACCTTTTGAAACCACTTTACTGCTGGATACCTTGACATCAGAATCACCATCGCTTACCTATGAGCAAAGCAACAGCCTTTATCAAGAAGTACGCATGGATTATCTCAAACTACCCAAATGGAAGCAATACAAGGAGATCAAGGCCAATCCTTATTTTAACGCGTTGCAGGTCAAGTTTTCCTATGCGATTACCTGTCATAAATCCCAGGGTGGTCAATGGGAAAATGTGATCGTAGAACAACCGTATTTGCCAGATGGACCCAGCAAGGAATACTTGCGCTGGCTGTATACGGCAGTCACTCGAGCCAAAACAAATTTGTATCTTATCGGCTTTAAAAATGAAAACTTTATAGAATAACCATGCTCGAGATCATCATAAGCGTCTGTCTGGGAATTGGCCTATCTGCAAGTGCAGGTTTTAGGGTTTTTGTGCCTCTATTGCTGTTGAGTATTGCTGGTTATTTTGAATGGATACTGCTCAATGAAGACTGGCAATGGGCTGGCAGCCTTACCGCCATCATTGTTCTTGCCGTCGCATCCATCATTGAACTGGGCGCTTATTTTATACCTTATGTAGACAACCTATTGGACACCATATCCATACCGCTGGCAACCGTCGCTGGAACACTGGTGATGTTCACGGTTTTGGGCGATGTAGATCCCATTTACAGCTGGACGCTGGCTATCATTGCCGGTGGCGGTACGGCAGCCACAATTGCGACAAGTACCAGTGCCGCGAGAGCCACCAGCACTACCGTAACTGCTGGAGTTGCAAATCCCATCATAAGTTTTCTTGAAGCTGTTTTTTCAACCTTGCTAAGCATATTGTCAATTTTAGCGCCGATTATAGCTGTGGTTGTAGTGATTTTGACGTTTTTTGGGATACGTAAATTGTATCGTAAAATCTTTAGAAAGAGTTCGCTTTCGCGAAAGCGAGATACCTTTAAACCTATTGAAAAATCATGAGCTTCTTCAAAAGAAAAACAAAATGGCAATGGTCAGAAAGTGATGAAGTCCTTGAGTTGAAAGATGATAATCTCTTCTACCTTTTATGGATGCCGCTGTTGATATTCATACCAGCGATAATAAGTTTTGCAATCCATTGGCAACATGGAGAAATGGTTGAGACCATTTTAAGCGGTACGGTAGCTGTTCCTAGTTTAATTGTCATGATGGTATGGCTCAAAACAACCTCAGTAAGAAATGTAATTTCTATGGACGATGTGGATCGTGCGGTAATTAAAAATGAGATGTTATGTATGGTGAGTCTAAAGCTTACTAATGGACGCTACCGTCAGGTATCTTTCAATACCGAGTCTACTTGCACAGCTTTTCTAGATCTTTTGAGAAAGCATCATATTGAAATAGAAAAACGTACTCCATACTGGTCCTTACCCTTAAATTATTAGAATGCTTAAAAAAATTGCCATTATCCCAGCTAGGCTGGAATCCCAACGCTTACCTAAAAAATTATTACTGGATCTGGGCGGCGCTCCAGTTATTGTAAGAACTTATGAAGCCGTAAAAAAAACCAACTTGTTTGATGAAGTTCTCGTGGCGACAGATAGTAATGATATCTATCAAACTGTATTGCAATACGATGGTAAAGCAGTGATGAGCCACAAAGAACATGATTGTGGAAGCAATCGCATCGCGGAAGCTGTCGAGGATCTAGATTATGACATCGTGGTCAATGTTCAAGGCGATGAGCCATTTACTAACAAGGTAGATTTACAGAGGTTGTTGCAGGTTTTTGATAATGACCCAAACCAAGAGATCGCATTAGCTTCATTGATGCATTCCCTAAGCGAAGAACGAGATATTGAAAACCCTAACAATGTTAAAGTGATTGTGGATACCTATGGCAATGCCATTTATTTCTCAAGATCACCCATTCCTTTTATAAGAGATGAGACTGCAAATGTAGATGTTTATAAACACGTGGGCATCTATGCTTTTCGTAAGGATGCTTTGATGGAGTTTTACAATTCAAAACCAACACCACTAGAACTCGCTGAAAAAATTGAGGCGATACGTTATCTGGAATATGGTAAAAAGATACGTATGGTGACAACGTCAAATCATACCATAGGTATAGATACTCCTACAGATCTTGAGAAAGCAAGAGTCATCTGGGACAATAATTAGGATCGTCTAATTAGATGCTAATACCTACGGGAAGCATCTCCTTGTAGTCATTGCGGTGCTTGCGCACAAAACCTGCAATCTTGGGATGAGTAGGTACAACCTTTAATTTCTTATTGTCTCTAATGTCAGCAAAAACGGCTTTTAGAAAGTTTTCCCTAAATTCTACGCTGTCTTCGAGAGTTTCTGGAATAATGAGTTTGGTTAGAAAAATTTTACGTTCTTGTTGAGCGTATTCAATTTTTGCCATGCCTGCATCCTGCTGGCATTCGTATTGACGCAAGAATGCGTTGTCTGTAACTTCGATCATATTGGTTTCCATATTCATTCTTTAAACTCTTTCTAATAAAAAGGCACAGTAACATGTTTCAAAAAAAGTTCTGAAACGCTTGTGAGAAGAGTAAAAATTGCTTGATTAACTTTGCAAAGATACTTTAAATAGCCCATTAATACTCTATGACAATCGTTAAAACCTTGATTCTGAAAGATAATCGGCTATGATTCAAGTCTACCTAATGCCTGGAATGGCGGCTTCACCGCTCATTTTTGAGAATATTTCTTTACCACAGGAGCACTTCGAGGTACACTTAATGGATTGGCTCATCCCAGAGCCTAAAGAACCTCTAACTAGCTATTGTCAAAGACTTTTAAAGCAGGTGAAACATGACAATCCTGTTCTTATTGGAGTGTCTTTTGGCGGTGTGATTGTCCAAGAAATGGCTAAGCTTATCCAAGTAAAGAAGCTCATTATTATTTCAAGTGTCAAGAGTCATCATGAATTCCCTAGGCGTATGAGACTGGCCAGAAGTACTGGCTTGCACAAGCTGCTGCCTACCAGTCTTATGGGCAACTTTGACCAGCTGTCTAAATATGGCATGTCCATCGCACCTAAAAAAATGGAACTGTACAAGCGTTACCTCAATATCAGCGATCCACAATATCTGGATTGGGCGCTGGAAACCATCATCAAATGGCAGCAAGAACAGCCCATGGAAGGAATAATTCACATTCATGGAAGTGCAGATCCTGTTTTCCCTTTAAAGTACATCAAAAACTGTGTTACCGTTGATGGTGGCTCGCATGTGATGATCATCAATAGGTTTCGTTGGTTTAATGAAAACCTGCCACAAATCATCAGGGAAACCTAGCGTTCATTCCGCTGTTTCTGTTACCTTTAGGCAAAAAATTTAGGATGAGAAAAATTGTCATCGGTTTTACAATAGCTGTGCTATCTATTGTGACCATAGGCGCCATTCAAATGGCAGATAATGCGACAGATATAGAAGCAAAATATAAGGATCCGTCCACCACATTAGTGCCTGGATACCAGATCCACTCGTTGCCCATGCCAGAAAACTTGACCTTTGCTGGCGAGTTGGTACCACTTACAGATCCAGATATACAAGAGCGTTTTGACAACGAGTTGTTGTCCAATGTTTATTTCCAGTCCAACGCGATCAAGCTGATCAAGAAATCAAAGAAGTATTTCCCCATTATCGAACCTATCTTGAAAGAGAATGGGATTCCAGACGATTTTAAATATCTGGCCGTTGCAGAAAGTGCCTTGACCAATGCTGTCTCGCCTGCTGGAGCAAAAGGTTTCTGGCAATTGATGCCAGCCACTGCTCGTGAACTGGGCATGGAAGTCAATGACAATGTTGATGAGCGCTATGACATGGAAAAGTCGACCATTGCGGCGACACAGTATTTGAAGGACAGTAAGAAAAACTTTGGTACCTGGACATTAGCGGCAGCTGCGTATAATGCTGGTAATGCAGGTGTGAATAGAGAGCAAAACCGTCAGGAAGCCGAAGAGTATTATGACTTGCTTCTCAATCAAGAGACCGCTAGATACGTTTTCCGTATACTGGCGCTTAAAACCATTCTTGAAAATCCAGAGAGCTACGGTTTCAATGTCGATCCAGAGCATTATTATACGAACGTGCCCGTCAAGAAGATTAAAGTTGATTATGAGATTGATGATTTAGTCGCTTTCGCGAAAGCGAATAACATCACCTACAAAGTGCTCAAATTGCACAATCCATGGTTGCGTGAGACCAAGCTCAACAACAAGTCCAGAAAAACATACTACATTTCTATTCCTGAAGAAGGTTATTACAAGTAGATAGGTATGGGTTGGTTCCTTACAAACTGGTTTTTAACCGCGCTCATCATCAATTACATCGTCGCACTAAGTGCGGCATTTTTCTTGATACGCAATAATCAGAACCCACGTAAGACCTTATCTTCATTACTTTTCCTCATCGCCTTTCCTTTTGTGGGACTGGCCATTTACTATTTCTTTGGGCTCGAATACCGTAAATCAAAAATCTTTAAACGCAAGGATCTTAATTCCCACCATCTGGTAGAGAAATGGAATGACCGTTTGTTCATGCACGATTCTAAACTGGAAGAATACGAGGCCAGTTTTCTAGAAGACCGTGTCAAAATGGTGCGGTTGCTAAGGCACAATCAAAAATCACCGCTCACACTGCGCAACGACTTGCAGGTATTGTATAATGGAGAGAATACTTTTGAAGCGATTTTCAAGGCTATAAAAGAAGCAAAAGACCACATACATCTGGAATACTTCATTTTTAATGATGACAATATCGGTAATCAATTTATCGACCATCTGGTAGATGCGGCGCAACGTGGTATTGAGGTAAAACTGATTTACGATTCAGTTGGTAGTGATCTTTCCAGAGCTGCCAAAAAAAGAATGACCGAAGCTGGAATCGTTCACCATGCCTTCATGCCAGTCATCTTTTCGCGATTCACCAGAAAGGCTAATTACCGCAATCACCGTAAGATTTGTATCGTGGATGGACACATAGGATTCTTGGGTGGTGTGAATGTAAGTGACGAGTACGTCAACACACCAGATCGGGATCCTTTGGACTACTGGCGCGATACGCATCTGCGTATAGAAGGTCACGCGGTAAAAAGCATGCAAGCCCAATGGTTGCTGAATTGGTTTTTTGTTTGTGATGGAGAATATCACGAGGCAGATGATGAGATTAAGGAAACTTACTTTCCAGAAATTGATGAGAAGGAAAACAAAGCGGTACAAATTGCTGCCAGTGGTCCAGACACTGACTGGGCAAATATTATGGAAGCCATCTTTGCAGGAATCAATAGCGCCGAAGAATCCATACGCATCACGACACCCTATTTTATTCCCAACGAGGCCATTCTTATCGCCTTGAAAAGTGCCGCTAGATCTGGAATCAATGTAGAGATCATGCTGCCTAGAATAGGAGACAGTTGGGCAGCACGCTACGCTTCCAGATCCTACTTTGAAGAAATCATGGAAAGCGGTATCAAGATTCATTGGTATTGTAAAGGAATGCTGCATGCAAAAACCATGGTGGTAGACAACAAGTTTTTGACAATAGGTACCTGTAATATGGATTACCGTAGCTTTGATATTAATTTTGAGATCAATGCCCTTATTTTTGATGCAGAAACAGCAAAAAGTCTGGACCAGAAATTTGATGAAGATTTGAAAGACTGCCAGACGTTGGACCTAGAAAAGTGGTTGGAGCGTTCCAAAACCTATAAATTCAAAGAGTCTTTTTGTAGATTGTGGGCACCATTGTTATAATATGAAATTAGGCAAGATGACGTTAGAGATAATATTACTGCTATTGCTTTTAGGCTTGATAGCTGGGTTTTTAAGCGGTAGTGTAGGAGTAGGCGGTGGCGTTGTAATGGTACCACTGGCGATCTGGTTTTTAGGATATGACCAGTACCAGGCTCAAGGTATGAGTCTAGCGGTACTCGCTGTTCCAGTTACCTTTATTGCTGCTTATACTTATCACAGTAGCGGTCATTATCTGGACTGGCGTTACGCCTTGATCATAGCCGTTGCCTTTGTTGTAGGCGGTTATTTTGGATCAAAAATTGCAATTAATCTCAATCAGCAGGTGCTTAAAAAGATCTTCGGATTTGTACTTCTGTTAGTAGCCATTAAAATGATTTTCTTTTCAAGCGCCAAAGCTTGATCCTAAACCTTAAAATAAAAACTATGAAAATGAACCGAATTCTTTTACTTCTTCTTTGTTGCGCAATGAGTGTGACCTTGAATGCACAAATAGAATCACCACAGCCCAGCCCTAGTGCCATGGTTGTTCAAACCGTAGGTTTGACAGATGTGACCCTGGAATACTCTAGACCAGCCATGAGAGATCGCGCGATCTTTGGTAGTCTGGTACCTTACGATCAATTATGGAGAACAGGTGCTAATGAGAATACTGTAGTAACCTTCTCTGACGATGTCACCGTTGGTGGCGCTAAACTAGCGGCGGGAAGCTATGCATTATACAGCAAGCCGGGAAAAGACCAATGGGAAATTATTTTCTATGCCAATACAGACAATTGGGGTACGCCTCAAGATTGGGATGAGAACCTTGTGGCTGCTAGTGTTATGGCAACTCCAGTAAAAACAGCTAACAAGCAGGAAAACTTCACCATTGAAATCAACAACTTGACCATGAATGGTGCAGATCTTGAGATCAAATGGGATCAAACTATGGTAAGCGTTCCTATGGTCGTTCCAACTGATGAGAAGACCTTGCAAAGCATCAATCGTATCATGTCTGGCCCATCCGCTGGTGACTATTACAGTGCAGCAACCTTTTATATGGAAAGCGGTAAGGACATGAATCAGGCCTATGAGTGGATCAACAAGGCGGTTGAGAAAAACCCAAATGCCTACTGGATGTGGAGAAGCAAGTCCTTGATGGAGGCTCAAATGGGTAATAAGGACAAGGCTATCGCCAGTGCCAAGAAATCGTTGGAGCTTGCTGCTGCCGCACCTAATCCAGATTATGTAAGATTGAACAAGATCTCTCTGGAAGAATGGGGCGTGAAGATGTAAGAATATAAGTTTCGCTTTCGCGAAAGCGAACTCATCAAAAAGCCGTTTCTCAAAAGGAAGCGGCTTTTTAATGCGATAAACCTTAGTTAAAGCCCATTGCAGGAGTACTTTCCAATCTTATTTTTATACAAAACAATTAGATTATGAAATTTTCAAGAAAAGCAGAAGCACAGTGGCAAGGAACCGGTAAAGAAGGTAAAGGCCACATATCGACAGACAGTAAAGTAATGGTGGATGTGCCATACTCGTTTGGGACAAGATTTGAAGGCGAGCAAAAAGGTACCAACCCAGAAGAATTATTGGGAGCAGCACATGCAGGTTGTTATACCATGCAGTTAAGTTTTTTACTTAATGAAGAAGGTTTTACCGCGACCAAACTACACACTAACGCAAAAGTACATTTTGAAGATGGCGAAATCACGACTGTAGATCTCGATCTTACAGGTGAGGTTCCAGAAATAAGCGCTGATAAATTTGAAGAAATTGCCAACAAGGCAAAAGAAGTTTGTCCAGTATCCAAGCTATTCAAAGCAAAAGTAAACTTGACTTCAAAGTTGAAATAAACCCATTCTTTTAGAGAATTAAAAATCCGTTACGGTACTGCCATAACGGATTTTTTATGGATTAATTTTAAAAACTACTTGTCTTCTAGAATCGGTTTTGGTTTAAGGGAACTATCACTCCAGCCGGTTTGGATGATCAGTGCTAGTGCTATGGTAAGCAAGGCTCCTAAAGGATTCAACCATAAGAATGGTAGGATCTCTATGCCGTTATCTGCTAGGTCAACAAGGTAGCAAGCTACAACCACAGCTTCAGAAATTAGTGCAGCGATGAAAATCGCTCTTCCCTTGATTTGCTTGAAGTAAAAGGCTACCAGGAATATTCCAAGAATGGTTCCATAAAATAGGGATCCAATGATGTTTACCAATTGGATCAAATTATCAAACAGCGATACTATGCTGGCAAAGGTGATCGCGATAATTCCCCATAACAAGGTGAACCACTTACTTGCCGTTACAAAGTGATCGTCATCCTTGCCGGCGCCTTTAAAACGCTTGTAGATATCAATGGTTGTGGTGGATGATAATGCGTTCAATTCTGATGCTGTAGAAGACATCGCCGCACTGATGATGACTGCTAACAAGAGACCGATAAGCCCTTTGGGCAAATGATTGAGAATAAAATTGATGAAGACAAAATCCTTATCGTTGGTTTCTGCGCTAGGGTCTGCTTTGGTAATAAGTTCGCGGGCTTTTTCCCTGTTGAGTTCTTCGGTGTTTCTAAGGTCTTTTAATTCGTTGCTTAAAAGATTGGACTCTGCAGATGTGCCATTTTCCAAGAGTTTTCCATAAACGATCTGTTTCTCTTGCTTTTCTTGAAGAATACTGGTGTGCGCCTGTTGCAATTCTATGTAATCGCTGGCATATTCACTTTCTAGAACGGCTTTTTCGGCGGCTGGATTGAAGTTAAGTGGTGTAGAATTGAATTGGTAAAACACAAAAACCATCACACCTACCATCAGGATAAAGAATTGCATTGGGACTTTAAGCAAACCATTAAATAGCAAACCTATGCGCATTTGCTTCACCGACTTGCCAGATAAATACCGCTGCACTTGTGACTGATCAGTTCCAAAATAACTAAGCATCAAAAAACTCGCACCGAATAATGCCGTCCACACATTATACCGATCGTCCAAAGAGAAATCAAAATCGAGTATTTTCATTTTGTCCGCATTGCCAGCCATCGTCAAAGCATTGTCAAAAGAAACGCTGTCTGGAAGTTGAGTTACAATCAGCACAAATGCCGTGACCATTCCAGCCATGATGACAATCATTTGTTGTTTTTGGGTAACGTTGACGGCTTTGGTACCACCAGAAACCGTGTATATGATTACCAAAATCCCTATCACAATGTTGAGGTATTTCAGTTCCCAGTTCAATACCGCACTTAAGATGATAGCTGGCGCATAGATGGTGATTCCTGCTGCAAGTCCACGCTGGATTAAAAATAGGATGGAAGCCAGTGACCTGGTCTTGACATCAAACCGCTTTTCCAAAAACTCATAAGCCGTGTACACCTTAAGCTTGTGATAAATGGGAATGAAAGTGACGCAAATAATGATGACGGCAATGGGCAGTCCAAAGTAAAACTGGACAAACTCCATCCCATCAGTATAGGCTTGTCCTGGAGTACTTAAAAAAGTAATGGCGCTGGCTTGTGTTGCCATCACAGATAAGCCTACCGTCCACCAGCGCGCGTCGCCGCCTTTGATATACTGCTCGCTGGTCTGTTTACCACGCGTTTTATAAACACCATAAAGCACGATAAATGCTAGGGTAGAGGCAAGTATGAACCAGTCCACCATAGACAGTTCACCCAGATTTCCTGAAAACCAATCAGCTATTCCCATAAACCGAGCTTAGAATGTAGAATGCCACGGCAAACATCAGGTTAGCGAAGATCACCAGCACGTACAAACGGTTCCACTTTTTAGAACTTTTGATCTTGTTTTGTTTCAAGGTTAGGTCTGTTTTTACTCAAACTAATCATGTTTGCCAGCAATTTGTAAGCACCAGCAACGCCAGCAGGCAATTCTCTAAAAAGGCTTAAACCGGTGTAGACTACATGGCCGTCACCATAAGGTGCGACCAGCAAACTTCCTTTAGTTTGGGACTCGCCTTTATCATTCATGCCTAGGATGGGCTCAAACGCTGGATCCCAGTTTTCTGGGAAATATAGTCCACGTTCTTGAACCCAACCTTCAAAATCTTGTTGCGTGATTTTATTAGGTGTGTTCAGGACTTTGTTTTCTGGATGTAGGAAGGTTACAGCTGCATTCTCGTCGGTAACTCGCTTTCGCGAAAGCGATATCTCCAACGGTCCCAATGCATCACTAGGAATACCGCGATCTGTGTTATACTGCATGACCAGCGTACCGCCGTTTTTAACGAAGGTATCCAGTCTGTTTTGAAGATTTGCCATGGCTTCTGGCTCCACGTTGAAGGCTCTGATTCCCACGACCACGGCATCGTATTTACTCAAATCAGATGGGACCTCGCCAGGCTCAAATTTAAACACCTTGCTGCCTATGGCTTCAATAGCCGTGGCAACATCATCGCCGGCTCCGTTGATGTAGGCAACGGTTTGCGCAAGATTGGAAAGTCCAGGATTGACCAGTTTTGCGGTCGCTGGTCGCACCAGTTGCTGGTCTGGAATGTGGTTGTAATCAATGTTGATGACCTCTTGATCATATTTTTTATTGCCAGATGTGGCATAAATGATCATTTCACCTTCGGCAGAATCGTTAGGTGATGTGATCATAAACGAATAGGACATGGACTCACCTTTGGATAGCGAAAATGGCTTTTGCTTCACCATGGGTTGGATCCAACCTGCTGGAATATCGGCAAAGAGTGCGATGTTGGAAACGTCCTTATAGGCTTTCACGGTGACCGTTACATTTTTTCTCTCGTCGTTGCTAAAAATGTACACAGGATTCTCAACAGAAATAGCAATTTCTGGTACTATATGGAAAGGTTCATAAATCTCGCCACGTACACGGTCTGTGGTTTTGTATATGACAGGTAAAGACATCTCAATTTTCTGATCGCCAAACGTCAAAATTACTGGAACCTGAAAAGCTGCCGTTGCTTCAGGGATTCCTATCATGTTGGGATCGTCCACCACATACATGCCTAAGCTTCCTTCTTTTTCTAAATAGTAAGGACTTGTAGGTGCTTGATCGCTAGGGATATTTAGAGTTCCTTCTACCGTGATGGAAGTATTGTTAGAGATAGAACCAGCGGCTTTTTCAAAAGAAATCGCTGCATTATTGTTGATCTGGTAATTCAATTTATCTATGGCTCGGTTCGCAAGTTCCAGATTCAATTTGATGGTCTCGCCAGACGTGGCATAAGGTTGTGTCACGTAAGCTTTGGCATACAGACCAATTAGTTCTTTTATGATCTTGTCAACCTCGCCTAATTTGACATTTTTCCAATAACCGGCTGATAACGAACTAATTTCTTTGCGCAATGCGAGCAGATCCTCTAGACTTGATGCTGGATTTTTGAAGTCATAGTTGGACAGGACGGTTTCCCATTGCGACTGTACTTTTTTACCGCCATCTACTCTGGTCCAGGTGGTGTTGATACCAGAAAACGGATCGGTTTTGTCGGTAGGAAAAGATCCTTCCAGAAACTCCAGATATTCGGTGGAAGAGCCTCTTGATCCCGATGATCCAAACCCTTGAGATTGATGGCGGCTTCGGCTCAATGCGGCGATCTCGCCTACAGAGTAGCCGGTCGAACTGAAATAATCGCCGTTATCTATTTGTAGAAGATTTGTTTTGTCCGCTTTCGCGAAAGCGTCCTCACTACCATAAAACCACCAGCTGGTGTTGAAGAACAAACGCTCTGGTTTCCAGGTGTCGACGTATTTTAATTGTGCAGGAAAGGCATTTTTATCGCTCACCATATTGAAAGCTTCGACACTTAGAATGGCGCTGCTGGTATGATGGCCATGCGTGGTGCCAGCAGTTCTATGATCAAATCTATTGATAATGATGTCTGGTTGAAATTTACGTATCACCCGAACCACGTCTGACAGAACCTCATTCTTATTCCAGATATCCAGTGTTTCTTCAGGATCCTTAGAATACCCAAAGTCATTTGCGCGTGTGAAAAATTGCTCGCCGCCATCGACGTTTCTGGCTTCCAGCAGTTCTTGCGTCCTGATCATTCCCAATTGTTCCCTCAACTCTGGACCTATTAAATTTTGACCACCATCGCCTCGGGTTAATGATAAATAGGCCGTGCGCGCCATTTTTTCATTGTCCAGCCAGGCGATCAAACGGGTATTTTCATCATCCGGATGTGCCGCAATAAATAAGGCAGATCCTAAAAATCCTAACTTTTCAATATGGTGGTAGATTTCTGAACTGCTTACTGGCGCATCGCCCAGTCTGTTTTCTTGTGCCACTGTGCCTGCCACAAATAAAAACGCAAGTAATAGATTAAGAACGTGTTTTTTCATAGATCGTGAAGATAGAATTTATAGGATTAAATTCTAAATCAATGGTTCACATTCTAGCGTAAGTATTTTCAAGTAAAAGGAGTCAAAGGCAATCGATAAAAGATTACAATTACTTAATGGGAATGTTGCGGTGTTTACCGCTCAAAATGAGATACAAACCATAGCACATTACTCCAAATGCTACCGTTCCCATAATGAATGCGCCATAGGTGGCACTTATAAATGCAAAGGCAGCATCTGCTCCTTCAGGTAAATTTTGAAGATCGTAGTAAGCAGACCTGGCAAGAACATAGGCAAATATCCCAAAAACTATCCCACGACTGAACCTGCCAAATCTACCTAAAAGTAATAGGTACTTATATTGCTTGGGACTCAACTCTTCTGGATTGATCATTTTGTCCATCATTACAGAAAACGAAATCCACCATTCATTCACCGCACTTATGGCAAGTCCCAAAGCAATCATGTAAACCACAATCTTCCCTATGACTGATTGCAATACCATAATCTTCAACTCAGAATCTCCAGAATCGTTCTTGCCTAAAAGAATAGTGATACAGGTCAAGAGCAGGAGACAATATCCTAATCCGTTGATGAGGTAGGCAGCTCTGCGGTATTTGGGTTTGCCGTTGGAACCATCGTAATCGTTGCGGTTGAAAGTGAGGTAGAATCTGGAAAAAATATAACCCGATAAACCAATAATGATAATCAGCAGTAAAAACCAGCCAAATTCCAACCTATAGACCCATTCAATGATCTCTTTTTCGTTTTTTAGGGCATAATTGAGGTTGAGTGCTGTAATAAGCGCCATCACACCTATTAAAAAGAAAACCAATCCTTTAGTGGCAATACCAAATCTGGAAAAACGTCTTGAATTTTTCAATGTTGAGTAGTGGAGTTACTTGAAGCTTAAGAAGGTTCAAGTTACTCAATCTACTGCTATATCAAGAGCTATCGACGGAAAGTTCGGTAGAACTTAACAAATCGAGAATGCCAATTTGAAAAAGATTCTTACTGAATAGGAATGTTTCTATATCTGGAACTGGCCAGCAGATAGATGCCGTACAGAGCCAAGCCAAAGGCTACAATGCCCAGAAGAACCAGGCCACCTTGTTCTTGCAGAAAAGAAAAAGCCTGTTTTGTGCCTCCAGCCATTTGAGCATCAGATTGTGAGGCTGCTTTAAAGAATAAAAACGCTATGATCCCAAATACGATCGCACGAGCCGTAAAACCTGCTTTACCGGCTTTAATTAGAAAGGATTGTGCTTTGTGGTCAAGCTCTGCATTTTGAATACGCTTTTTGAACTTTCCGGAATAGGCCCTGTACAATTCATAAATGGCTTTACCCAATAAGATCAATGCAATAAGGTATACCAAAATAGATCCCCAAGATTGATCCAGAATCATGGAAAGCCATCCTTGCGTTCCAGAACCACCTTGTGAACTATTCAAAATAATTTCAATAGCGGTGTACGCTAACAGCGCATAGGAAACGGCGCTCAAAAAATATCCAATACGTTTCACGGTAGACTTGGCTTCTGAATCTGAATTACCATCTGGATTCTTGATTACGAGATACAATCGCCAGAAAACATATCCTGCGATTCCTATGATTGTAATGATCAACAGTAATTTACCGAAGCTTTGACTTGCAATATATTCCAGCGCACCATCGCTTGAGGTGAGATTTTTCCTGGAATTAAAGGCTGCATAGGCCGTCAATCCTCCTAAAATAGTGTAAATAATTCCTTTAGTCGCGATACCTATACGGGCGAGTGTTTCTTTTTTGCTGGAGCTCATGGTGAGAAATTTGGTCAGTTCTCTCAAATATCCGAAAATTTAATATGTCTTTTCTTACAGAAATCACAATCTAAAGAAAGCGCTTCATTAATAATAAAACAGCAAGTGACTTCTAATTGATAATTTGAGATAGGATTTCCCATAATTCATCGTGCATCACGATGGGAATTTCAGCGTCATCTGGATTGCCTCCTAATCGTACCAAAACTAGGTTCTCACTGGGTACCACGTCAATGATTTGTCCATTTTTCCCTAAAGCGCTGAACATATCATCAGGAGCATTCAAGGTCACTGGCCGATTGACAGCGACTGTTGAAGAGGGAAAAACAGTCTCGCTCTTGCCATTCAACCACCATAAAAAACCGTAAGACGGATTTTGATTTTGTGAGGTTTGTGTCATTTGCGAGAAATATGCTTCAGTAAGTATTTGTTGATCGTCCCAAGTTCCTCGAGCTAGATTGAACAAGCCAAAGCGTGCCGCATCTCTGGCAGTGCTGAAATACACATTATTTTGATCCAATTCTCGCCAGGTACCAGACATACCAATTTTATTTTCAAGCCATTCATCGGTTAATTGGTTATAGCTAGCATTTCCAGCTATAGAAATCACCTCGTGCAACAATGTATATGGCGCATTGTAGTAATACCATTCGGTTGCAGGGTCTGATTTGTAGTTGAGACAAGCTGGATCAGTACAACTCAAATTGCCATTGGTAAAATCCAGTCCGGTATTCATGGACAATTGATTCCTAATAGAAATACGGCGTTCCTGACCAGCCATCATGGATGTCCATCCAGTGCCTAAATAGTCTTGGGTGGCATCATCAATGGATAAAAGTCCTTTGTCTTGCCCAATTCCTGTAAGAACACTGGTCAAGGATTTTCCGGCACTGGCCCAATACCATTGTGAATTAGCATCAAAATCAAAACGTTCCAGAAGGTCTTTTCCCCAATATTTTTCACTAGCTATTTTACCATCTTTAAGTAGTATGAATGCTCTGGTGTTATTGTTTTCCAGAAAGGAATATAATTCTGCTAGTTTAGACTCGTCCCATCCCAAGCTTTCTGGAGTTGTTGTTTCCCAAGTCGTACCATCAACTGGCGGAAAATAAAGCATTGCCTCATCAGGTGTTGAGGACTCAACCGTCTCAGGATCAGAGCAGGAAATGGTCAAGAAAACGAGAAGTAGGGCTGGTAGTAATTTCATGTATCTAAGATCTTGAAAACTCGCGAAAGTTTAAAACATCATTAGCAAGCGCAACGCTATCGTTTTCGTAATTTTGCAGCACCTTAAATACGAAATTCGCAATGCAAGATCAAACGCCATATATCCCAGTAAATAAAGTACGTATCGTTACTGCCGCCAGTCTTTTTGACGGTCATGACGCTGCAATCAATATCATGCGTCGCATCATACAATCCACGGGTTGTGAAGTGATCCACTTGGGCCACGATAGAAGTGTGGAAGAAGTCGTCAATACTGCCATTCAAGAAGATGCCAATGGTATTGCCATGACTTCCTATCAAGGTGGTCACAACGAATATTTCAAGTACATGCGTGATTTGCTGGTAGAAAAGGGCGCTGGCCACATCAAGATTTTTGGTGGTGGTGGTGGTGTGATCCTGCCATCAGAAATTGAGGAATTGATGGAGTATGGTATCACGCGCATCTATTCGCCAGACGACGGTCGTGCCATGGGATTGCAGGGAATGATCAATGATCTTGTGAAGCAGTGTGATGTTCCTGTTCCCGCTTTCGCGAAAGCGAACTTAAACGGAGAATTATTGCAAAACCACGTGCCGACGATTGCAAGGCTCATATCGCTGGCCGAAAACAGACACGAAGACTTCGTAAAACATTTTAACGAAGCCGATAAAACCGAAAAACAAGCACCTGTCCTAGGAATCACGGGAACTGGTGGTGCGGGAAAATCATCATTAGTAGACGAATTGATACGTCGTTTTCTCATCGATTTCCCTGAAAAAAACATAGGTGTGATCTCTGTAGATCCATCAAAGCGCAAGACTGGTGGCGCCTTATTGGGTGATAGAATACGCATGAATGCGATCAACAACGATCGTGTTTATATGCGATCGCTAGCGACACGCCAGTCCAATCTGGCTCTTTCTAAACACGTGCAGGAAGCTGTTGATGTTTTAAAGGCGGCCAACTATGATTTGATCATTCTTGAAACCAGCGGTATAGGGCAAAGCGATACTGAAATCTTGGAGCACAGCGATGTGTCTTTATATGTCATGACACCAGAATTTGGTGCGGCGACACAACTGGAGAAGATCGATATGCTGGATTTTGCAGATGTGGTGGCGATCAACAAATTTGACAAACGTGGCTCACTGGATGCCTTGCGCGATGTTAAAAAACAGTACCAACGCAATCACAACCTTTGGGAAGCAGACCCTGAGACCTTGCCAGTTTATGGTACCATCGCAAGCCAGTTCAACGATCCTGGAATGAATGCGTTGTACGAGGCCTTGATGACTGAGGTCACCGAGAAAACCGGAGCCGATTTCAGCTCTACAAACGAACTTAACAAAGCACAAAGCGAAAAGATCTTTGTGATTCCACCATCGAGAACACGCTACCTGAGCGAGATTGCAGAAAGTAACAGATCTTACGATCAAACCGCTGAAGTTCAGTCAAAGGTTGCCCAAAAGCTATTTGGTATTTATCAAACGATACTTACGCTAGTTGAACAAAATGAAAATGTCAGTTCGAGCGGCAGTCGAGAACAGTTCATTACAGAAAAAGGTTTAAATGAAGAAGAGATCCTGAAACAAGTTCAGGATGACAAAGAATTCATAGAATTGCTCATCGCCCAATTCAACAAAACGTTAAAAGACCTGGATCCCTACAATTGGGAAATCATCACGACTTGGGATGAGAAAGTAAATAGATACAAACAACCTATTTATGAGTTCCAGGTAAGAGATAAAGTCATCAAGATTGAAACGCATACAGAGTCACTTTCCCATAAAATGATTCCTAAAGTAGCGTTGCCTAAATACACTGCTTGGGGCGATATTTTAAAATGGTGCCTGCAGGAAAATGTGCCTGGAGAATTTCCTTATACCGCAGGATTGTATCCGTTTAAGAGAACAGGAGAAGATCCTACCAGAATGTTTGCCGGTGAAGGTGGACCAGAACGTACCAACAAACGTTTTCACTATGTGAGTCTTGGGATGCCGGCAAAACGTTTGAGTACCGCATTTGATAGTGTGACGCTTTACGGTAACGATCCAGGATTGCGACCAGATATTTATGGAAAGATCGGTAATGCTGGTGTAAGCATCTGCTGTCTGGACGATGCTAAAAAATTATATTCTGGTTTTGACCTGTCGCATGCGATGACATCGGTTTCTATGACGATCAATGGTCCAGCGCCCATGTTGTTGGGATTCTTCATGAATGCTGCGATTGATCAAAACTGTGAACGTTTCATTACAGAAAATGGACTAGGCGATAAAGTAGAAGCAAAGCTCAAGGAAATCTATGATGACAATAATGTTGAAAGGCCTTCTTATTTAAACGCTCAAGGCGAAAAGGTGTATTCCAAAAACGGCCAGGTAGATACCAGCAAATTGCCAGAAGGCAATGATGGTCTTGGCCTGATGCTTTTAGGTCTGACGGGCGACCAGATATTGGAACCAGCAGATTATACAAAAATCAAAGCTGAAACGCTGGCGCAAGTGCGCGGTACCGTTCAAGCAGATATCCTAAAGGAAGATCAGGCACAAAACACGTGTATTTTCTCAACCGAATTTGCCCTGCGATTGATGGGTGACGTTCAAGAATACTTTATTGAAGAAAAAGTGCGCAACTTCTATAGCGTTTCTATTTCTGGATATCACATTGCAGAGGCCGGAGCAAACCCCATTACACAGTTGGCTTTTACACTGGCAAATGGATTTACCTATGTAGAATACTACTTGAGCCGCGGTATGGACATCAATAAATTTGGTCCTAACTTAAGTTTCTTCTTCTCAAATGGTATTGATCCAGAGTATTCTGTTATCGGTCGTGTGGCGAGAAAGATTTGGGCCAAAGCCATGAAGAATAAATACGGCGCTAACGAGCGTGCGCAGATGTTGAAATATCACATTCAGACCAGCGGTAGATCACTTCACGCACAAGAGATTGACTTCAACGATATTAGAACTACGCTGCAAGCTCTTTACGCTATAAATGACAATTGTAACTCGTTGCATACCAACGCCTATGACGAGGCGATCACCACACCAACGGAAGAATCGGTAAGACGTGCCATGGCCATCCAGTTGATCATCAATAAGGAATTAGGACTTGCCAAAAACGAGAACCCTATTCAAGGCGCCTTTATCATTGAAGAGTTGACAGAACTGGTTGAGGCTGCCGTTCTCGAGGAATTTGACCGCATCACAGAACGTGGTGGCGTGCTAGGTGCTATGGAAACCATGTATCAGCGCAGCAAGATCCAGGAAGAGTCCATGCATTACGAGATGTTGAAACACACCGGCGAGTTCCCGATCATAGGAGTGAACACGTTCTTAAGCTCGAAAGGTAGCCCAACGGTCCTACCAGCTGAGGTTATTAGAGCGACGGAAGAAGAGAAACAGGCTCAAATTGCTACTAAGGATAATTTGCATTCCGCTTTCGCGAAAGCGCAACAAGAACAACTTTCAAACATTCAACAAGCTGCCGTCGAACAAGGAAATATTTTTGAACACTTGATGGAAGCCACCAAAATCTGTACGCTAGGCCAGATCACTGAAGCTTTGTTTGAGGTAGGTGGTCAGTATAGGAGGAATATGTAGGGAAGCGATAGCAAAGTACCTTAATAGCATTTTAATATTAAATTTTAACCCCAATAAAAGGATGAGCATCAGCTCATCCTTTTATTTTCTTGAAACTCATTAATTGTATAAATCGTAGAAACGATACCTTTAATTTGAGAAATTAATAGACATATTTTTAGTTTAAAAGATTTAAAGGCATTCTCTCGTTTTTCTAACATATTTATGTACATCTTAATACTTTGATTGGTCTTCTTGTTTTATTTTAACAAAAACACTCATCAATGATCCAATCTAATCATCCGATTTTTTCTAACTATGAAAGAGCTCCCGAAACCTATGACGAGATCTTTGATAAGGATGGAAACGTAAAGGAGGTCTACAAAAAGCTCTTTGATATTTACAGCGAGCACAGTGTGGACGATTTTGCCACCTTGAACAATAAGGCAAAATCCTCTTTCTTTAATCAAGGCATCACGTTCCAGGTATATGGTGGGAAAGAAACCAAAGAGAAAATTTTTCCTTTTGATCTCTTTCCCAGAATTATTGATGCTAAGGAATGGGATCACATCGAGCGCGGCGTGTTACAGCGCAGCAAGGCGCTCAATCATTTTCTCTATGATATCTATCACGACAAGAAAATTATCAAGGATGGTATCGTCCCCTTGGAAATGATCAGCTCCAGTACAAATTATCTCAATCAAATGAATGGGATAGAGCCACCTGGTGGCATCTACAACCATATTTCTGGAACAGACCTGATCAAGCATAGCGATGGTGAGTACTATGTGCTCGAGGACAACATACGTTGTCCATCTGGCGTGAGCTACGTGATTTGCAATCGCACTGCATTGAAAAAGGCTTTGTTTGGTGTTTTTGATGAATACCAAACGTTTACCGTGACAGATTATGCGCAGAACCTTTTGGAGATCATGGAGACTGTAAAACCTTTGGGCGTGGACCAGCCCAATTGTGTGGTCATCACGCCAGGAATTTATAATTCGGCATATTATGAGCATTCCTATCTCGCCAAAGCTATGGGCGTGGAGCTTGTGGAAGGTCGTGATCTTTTTGTAGAGAATGATTTCGTTTACATGCAGACCATCAATGGACCAGAACGTGTGGATGTGATCTACCGCAGGATTGATGACCAGTTTATCGATCCCATGGAGTTCAAGCCAGATTCAACATTGGGTGTTCCCGGTTTATTTTCGGCTTACCGCAAGGGCAATGTGACTTTAGTAAACGCACCAGGAACCGGCGTTGCAGATGATAAAGCGGTGTACACTTATATGCCAGAAATCATCAAATATTATCTTGATGAAGAGCCTATTCTAAATAATGTGTATACCTACCATTGCAGCCGCCCAGAAGAGCTGAAATATGTTTTGGAAAACATTGACAAGCTGGTCATCAAACCCGTGGACGAGGCTGGTGGATACGGCATTTCCATAGGGAATAAACTGACAAAGGCTGAAATTGAAGAGGTCAAGAAAACCATACAGGCCAGTCCGCGCAAATACATCGCACAGCCCATCATGTCGCTGTCCGTTCACGCTACCTATATAGAAGATGCCAATTCATTTGAGCCGCGACACGTCGATTTGCGCACATACACGATTCTAGGTAAGGACAAGGAATTTGTGCTCAAAGGCGGCTTGACCCGTGTGGCCTTGCAAAAGGGTAACTTGATTGTGAATTCCTCACAAGGTGGCGGATCAAAAGATACCTGGGTTTTAAAACCATGAGGCTGGTGTTGAGTTCGCTTTCGCGAAAGCGAACCCTTCAAACATCCTTTCATTTACCTATCAACCATTACACAAAAACACATTTATGTTAGCACGCGTTGCCAATAATTTATTCTGGATGGGCCGCTATATCGAGCGCTCAGAACACATCGCCCGATTCTTGAACGTCAATTATTTCTCGTCACTGGATGCGCCCAGCGAGAAATCTCAATCCAGACAACGAGTCCTGCGATCTTCCTTGTTTATGGCAAATACCATCGTAGTGGATCAGGAAACCATCCTGGATGAGAAGGAAGTATTGTTTGACATAGGTTTGAATACCGCATCTGATTTTTCCATCATCAATGCCGTAAAAAATGCTCGTGAAAATGCCAACAGTGCTCGCGATGTGATTTCTACGGAGTTGTATGAATCTCTAAATAAATTTTATCATGCGGTGCTCAATTATGATGTGGAGTTCTATAAAAATAAAGGGCTGTTTGATTTTACTGTTTTGGTTACCGAGTCTTCGGCGATCTTAAGGGAAAAAATACGAGGTACATTATTTCACGATGAGATCTATGCCATTATTATGTTGGGAATAAGTATTGAAAGAGCGATTCAAGTGAGCCGCATCATTCATGCCAAGTATAAGGACGCGCTGGTCTCTCAAAACAGCAACAATGATCTGAACAATAGTTATGAATGGATCACACTATTAAAATGTATTGAGTCGCATGACATGATGCGTCGTTATTACAAAAAGGCACCTAATTGTAAGAATGTGTTGGAGTTTCTGGTACTTCATCCAGATTGCCCGCGATCCATTATGAATAGCCTGAACAGAACAGGTAGACATATTGATGAAATCTCACAGGAAAAGCTGCCAACCAAAGGATCTGCTGCCTATTTGATTGGAAAAACCCAAGCAAAATACAAGTACCTCCAAGTGGAAAGTATCGAGAAGGATATTGAAAAACACATCAGCGAGATCCAGAATACCCTGTACCAAGTCGCCAATACTGTAGAGAAGGAGTACCTACATTATTAGTAAGAATTGCTTTTATTTACACTCTCAATTTGCATAGCCGATGGCCCTGAAATATCAGATCATTTACCACTCTAAAAACACCTATGAGTCGCCATTAAAAGAGGCCTTGTGGCAGTTTTTGATCATTCCGGAAAATAATGAATCACAGTCCATCCATCAATATACTTTTGAGAATTCTGAAGCAGTGCCTTATCAGGAATCTGTAGATGGATTTGGTAATAAGACGCTCAAATTGAGAGTTAAAAAACCTATTCATTCCATTGAGTTTACCGCTCGTATTGAACTGGTCAAAGAAGATCAAAATCCCTTTGCCGCGGTAAAGCCTACAGATCCTACGGCTGATTTTAAAGCGCTTGATCAACTGGTGTTTAAAGTGGATCATGAATCTTTTTTAACTCCAACAGAGTTGACCACGATTCCAAAGCAATTTCAAGAGTTATTTAAAATGGATCGGTCCACAACGGTTTTCCAGAATTTATTGGAATTGACGAAATGGTCTTTTAATTATTTCACTTTCAAAACAGAAGTCACCACAACAGAATCCACAATCACTGAGATATTAACCAAGAAACAAGGTGTTTGTCAGGATTTTACACATGTTTTTTGTGGAATGGCAAGATTGAATGGCATACCAGCGCGTTACGTTTCGGGTTACTTACATCAAGATAATGGACTGGTAGGTGATTTACAGATGCACGCTTGGGTGGAATGCTTTATTCCTGGAAATGGTTGGATAGGTTTTGACCCTACCAACAATCTTATGGCCGCTGGAAATCATATCAAGGTGACGCACGGTCGTGACTATAAAGATTGTGCGCCTATTAAAGGAGTCGTTTATTTATCTGGTAATGGGTCTAACGAGACCACTTACACCGTACGCGTAAAAACTGTAGAAGAATTTGCCGCAGGTCGAATATTCAACAAGATCCAAACACAATCCCAGGAACAGAATTACAAACAGGACCAGATCTTAATGAAACAAATGCAATGGCAGCAGCAACAGCAGCAATAGTTCAATGCTGATATATTCTTAGTATACATTTTACTCCAGCCAATTAAGGCTCAAAAATCTGTACTGCAACGCGAAATTATTTGTACCTACAAATTTAAAATTTTAACAAGAACAATTTTTTAAAGGAAAATACTCACAGTCTCCTTATAAAGTTTTTTTAAGCTGTTTTGTTTTTGATTAGCGACAAAACCTTACCGTTCATCTATAAAATTGATTTTAATCCTTTTATCGTTAAATCTATTAGCATTCCAGGATATTCTTGTTTTCTAATTCCTACATCAAATCTTAAAGTGAAATTGGATTTTATTGGCTTTGCAAGCAGATTGGTGGTTTCAAGACGATAGTGATCTTAACAATTTACCCATTTCGTTATTGGTATGCACAAGTAATTTTGCATAAAAATTTTACAATGAGGCTTTTATGTGTGTTGCTAATCACTTTTTTGCTAACGTCATGGACCTATGGTCAAGTTGGGATCAATACTATTGAGCCCGATCCATCTGCTATGTTAGACATCACCTCAAGCGATAAAGGAGTTTTGTTTCCCAGAATGGACTTGAATGATTTGAATGAAGCGGCTCCTGTAACTAATCCTCAAAAAAGTTTGATGGTTTGGAATACAGATGAGGCAAACGGTGGTGCATTGGAAGGTTTTTACTATTGGGACGGCACAAAATGGAGTTCATTTAAAGGTGAAACTTCACCAGAGTTATCAGGTGTTTACGGGCAGTCCACCTTAAGCAACGACGGTAATTATAATTTGCAGAGAAATAACAACACTGCTATTACTGGAGCATCTTCAAGTTCAGGATCGTCTGGAATGAATGTGTCCAATCAGTTTTCAATGAGTACTCAGATTAGTGGTATTTATGAAGTCATCTTCACCATTACTTTTAGAAAGGAACAAAACAATGGAGCAGACCAAATTCAATTCTTTCTTTCTGAAAACAACAATCCATTACCCGCAGCAACCTTGACTGCGGCTCTTACCAGAAATAAGGAAACGGTTACCTTCAAAGGATTGGTTGAGCTGCGAGCTTTCCAAACCTATGGTCTCGGAATATCTCGCAGCAATCAAGCGCCCAATTCTGTAGCTCTCACAATTTTCAGTGATCTAACGCAATTTAGTCTCGAGAGGCAATAAGCCCTTGCAAAACGATCAAGGATCGTATTTGCACAATCTTATCCTAATCCTAATGGCATTGCCATAGGATTTTAGCAATTTGCCATCCCTAAAGAAGTACCCTAAACGCAACTTGCAAGGTGGCCAAAGACGAAGAAAAGAAGAATAAGGAAGTACGCAAATACCGCTGGCTGCGCAGACTGGCCAGAGTCATTGCCGGTATCCTTATATTTCTGCTACTTCTAGTGCTTTTTATTCGCAGTCCTTGGGGACAAGATATCATTGTAGGTCAAGCCGTTAAATATGTGGAAGGCAAGACCGGTACCGAGGTTTCCATTGATAATCTATTTGTCACTTTTGATGGAAATATTGAACTGGACGGTCTCTATCTAGCCGATAAGAAAGGCGATACACTCGTTTACTCAAAAAGTCTGGAAGCCAGTGTTCCCTTGTGGCCTATCATCAATGGTGGCGGTATAAGTATCGACTATGCGCGTTGGGATGGTTTTAAGGCTAGAATCAACAGGCAGGACACTGTCGATGGATTCAATTATCAGTTTTTAATGGATGCTTTTGTGGTAGAAGATACCACGACAACCTCAGAGCCATTACAGCTGTCCATAGGCGATCTGGATTTTACCAATTTTGACGTCACGTTCAAGGATGATGTGGAACAACTGGACGCTTTGGTAACCTTTGGCAGTTTCCAACTTTCCATGAATGAATTGAATCTGGAGCAAATGGTTGTTGACATCGATGAGGTGTCGCTTACAAATGCCGTGATAAAGTACGATAAGGATACTGTTACCGCTTTCGCGAAAGCGGAACCCGACAACGACCCCAACACAGACACCACCATCGCCGAAGCTATTACAGACGACGCTGGAGACTCGCCATTACCGCAAATCACGGTAGGCAATCTAAAATTGGATCGCGTCCAGTTGGGTTATGAATCTGTCCCAGATGCGATCAACCTTGACAGCTTTATAGGATTATTGGAAACCTCTATTTCCCAGGCAGATGTTCAAAACAGTGCCTACACCGTTGATTTTTTCACACTTAACAACAGCGACATCAAAGTCGCCATGCGCACGGTAAAAAATCAAGAAGAACCTGAGGAAACAACAGCTACCACCGCATTTGAGTGGCCTGAATTTATCATTGACGTTCAAGACCTTGACTTAAAAAACAATCTGGTGGATTACAGCCTTGACGGCGCAACGCCCAAGCAAAACCAGTTTGATCCCAATGCCATTTTGATCAGTGATTTGAGATTACTAGCAGATCGTTTTTATTATGAAAATCAAGGAGCAACAGCATCGATCCAGGAGTTGACTTTTAAGGAAGGTTCTGGAATCAATGTGAATCAATTCTCGTTAGCCATTGCTGCCACAGATCAATCCATCAATATCTCAGATCTCAATGCTCAAGTGAACGATAATGCCTTACAAGGCAATATCGAGTTAGGTTACCAGAGCATGAACAACTTTATCAATAATCCAGAAAATGTGCAGCTGGATGTGGCCATTCCTAGTTATCGTATTGATTTAAGTGATGTGTTCAGATTTCAGCCGGACTTAAGGTCTAATGAATATTTATTGGCTCTTAGCAAACGACCGCTTACCGGTAGCTTAAAGGCAACTGGTTCTACTCAAGCTATGCAAATACCCAATCTCGTTGCAAAATGGGGTAACGAGACTGCCATCATAGCTACAGGTAGCTTGCGCAACGCTACAGATCCCGATAATTTGTATCTTGATTTTCCTTCCATTAAAATGCGATCCACGAGAGCAGATGTGAGCCGATTCGTGAGCGAGCAAGACCTAGGTATTCAATTGCCACAACGATTCTCTCTGGCAGGAAATGCACAAGGTAGGATCGATGATATCACGGCCAAAGCTACTCTAACCACAACTTCAGGTACGATCAAGTTAAATGGCGGTTTTAAAAATCAAGAGGTATTAACTTTCAACGCCACTATGGAAGCTCAAGAAGTGGATTTAGGTAGCATCTTGCAGAACCCGCAATTGGGCACCTTGAGTCTTAATTTAAAGACCAGCGGTTCTGGTACGACCATTAATAACTTGGATGCTGTGATTGATGCAAATGTCAACAGCTTTAGTTACAATGGTTATGAAATCAAGGATCTACCCATCAAAGGAGAGTTTAAAAACGGTAATGGATCCATTATTTCAAAATATAGGGACGACAATATTGATGTCGACCTAGATAGTCAGGTCCAACTGGACAGCGTTGCTACCACAGCAAACGTAAAGCTCGATATTGCTGGTGTTGATTTGAACGCTTTTGGGATTACCAACCAAAACGTCAAGGCTGCCGGTAAGATTTCTGCCACGTTTAAAGGTGATGCCACAAATTATGAGGTCAATTCTACCATCGCAGATGGTATTGCCGTATTTGACCAGCAGTCATATTTACTGGGTAATGTCGACTTGCAAGCCTTTGTACGACCAGACACGACATCGCTTGATGTCAAAAATAAAATGCTCGATTTGCAGCTACGATCCAATGCAGATCCTGCAGCACTTGCAGCAGCCCTGCAGCGCCATATAGATCGCTACTTGACGACTAATGTGGATATGGATACCATCCAGCCGGTAGTCATGAAAATCAAGGGAAACCTTTCTCCAGCACCCATTTTACGAGATGTGATTTTGCCCAGTCTAGAGGCTTTGGACACCGTTCAAATTGCGATGGATTTCAATGAATTGGATCGCAAACTGGATACAGATATCACGGCGCCTTACATAAAATATGCGGGCAGTGAGATAGATAGTTTGCTCATCACATCCAGGTCAGATGCGAGCAGTTTAAAATTTGACATCGGGTTTAAGGATTTGGAGTCTGGACCGCTTGCCATCAAACGCACCAACCTAAACGGTGTCGTGTCGCAAAATGAGTTGAATCTTGATTTTATCTCTTATGATGAAGAAGAAGTTTTGATGCATTTTGGGAGTTCGCTTTCGCGAAAGCGTAACAAAAACGGTATTGAAGACCTATTATTCCGTCTTAAGTTGGAGGACTTAATCCTCAACCGAAAACCGTGGACCATACCAGAAAGCAATAGCATTGCTTATGGTGATAATTTGATCACTTTCACTGACTTTAAACTCTCTAACGAGTCCCAAAGTGTAGAACTGCGAAGTGATTTGACTGGTGTGGATAAGGACCATTTGGCGATACTTTTGGACAACTTTAGGCTACAAGCCTTGCTAAGTCTGCTCAATCCTGATGAAAAACTTGCTACCGGAAGCCTTAATGGTGAACTGGTGCTGGAAGATATGTTCAATAAAATGGGCTTTACCGCAGACTTGAATATCCAAGATCTCAATGTTCTGGAAGTGCCTCTAGGCGTGTTGACGCTAGATGCAGACTCGGGTTCTGGAGATATTTACACGATGGACATGACGCTTAAAGGCGACGATGTTGACATGGGACTTAATGGCGATTACCGTGTGGATTCAGTGGCTGCTCAAATAGACTTTGATCTCGATCTACAGCGCCTTAATATGTCTACAGTAAGCAACATCGCATCAGAGTTTTTGTCTGATGGGAAAGGCTATGTATCAGGAAACATGAAATTGTCTGGTACCACGCTGGAACCTGTTTATGACGGATCTTTTGATTTTAATGAAGCAGGATTCACGGTAGATATGCTTAATGCCGCGTTCTTATTGCAGGACGAAAAACTCGTGATCAATAACGATGGTCTGGTGTTCAATAATTTTGAAGTACGCGATGCAGACCGTAATATTTTCTCCATCGATGGCAACATAGGTACTGAAGATCTGCTCACTCCAACTTTTGACTTGCGTCTGGAAGCCAATGATTTTACCGCACTCAACTCTACCGCTGGTGATAATGATTTGTATTACGGTAATGCCACTTTTGATGCGACGGCAACCATAACAGGTAATCTCACCATTCCAGTTATTAAGATGACCCTGGATGTTGATGATGCTACAGATGTAACCTATGTCATACCAGCAACAGAACTAGACATCGTGCAGCGCGATGGGATCGTTCAATTTGTAAACAAGGAAAACCCAGATGATATTCTTACACAGACTGAAGAAGAAAGCGCAACACTAACGGGTTATGACATTACCGCAGATCTTAGAATCACTAATGGCGCAAAGGTCAATATCATTGTGGATCCAACCACTGGCGACAATTTACAGGTGACTGGCGATGGTGATTTGAAATTTAGAATGACACCTAATGGTCGCATGACGCTTGCAGGTCGCTATGAAATCAATGACGGTTTTTATGAACTAAGTCTTTATGACATCGTCTCCAGAAGGTTTGATCTTGCCAAAGGCGGCAGCGTTTCTTGGTCAGGCGATCCCTTTGATGCCAATCTTGACGTGAGCGCTATTTATCAGGTAGAAACCAGTGCCAGTGCGTTGATGGCCTCACAAACTAGCGGTGCCGATGTGGCGACAAGAAACCGATTCCGTCAGGAATTGCCTTTCTTGGTATACCTCAATGTAGATGGAGAATTGATGGCTCCTGTCATCTCGTTTAGACTCGACATGCCAGAGGATGATCGAGGCGCCATAGGTGGACAGGTTTATGGTCGCGTTCAGCAATTAAATAGCCAGGATCAGGAATTGAACAAGCAGGTGTTTTCGCTTTTGGTACTCAACAAGTTTTTCCCAACCAGTGGTGCTGATGGTAGTTCTGGAGGAACAGCTGCTATTGCCAGAGATAACTTGAATCAAGCCTTGAGTGATCAATTGAATCAGTTTGGTGGTAAATTATTAGGCAATACGGGAGTTGACCTAAACTTTGGACTCGATAGCTATACCGATTATCAAGGGAACAGCCCTCAAGAACGCACCCAACTTGATGTAACGGCAAGTAAGAAATTATTGGATGATCGGTTGATCGTGAGTGTAGGTAGTGAGGTAGATATTCAGGGAAGTGCGGCAGATTCAGATGGGCAGACGCCAGTGATAGGAAACGTGAGTTTAGAATATTTACTCAATGAATCTGGTCAATGGCGATTAAAAGGTTTCCGTAAGAATCAATTTGATAACGTAATTGATGGACAACTTATCGTTAGCGGGATCAGTTTGATATTTACCAAAGAATTCAATGAATTCAAGAACTTGTTTACCAAAACAGTTCAAGAAGAAGCAGCGGCTGCCAAAAGAAAAGAAGACGCGGAGAAGAAAAAAGAACAGGAAAAAGCAGAAGCAGCAAGAAAGGAAGAAGAGGAAGCGCAACAGCAAAAGGAAGCAACCAAGAAGGAGCGTGAGGCTCAAAAGGAAAAAGAGAATTAATAGAAATGAACGACCTTTCTAGTGATAGTGGTACTTAAGAATATTTAATTGAACACAAATAGTTACATAAAAGTTGGTCTGTTATCATTGACAATAATGACAATCTACAGCTGTGCCGTAAAAAAATACGTGCCAGAAGATGAATTGCTATTGGATTCCTATAATCTTGAAATTAAAGTAGATTCTGCCGCAGTAGTAGAAGATGTTGATTTGTTGAAAGCAGAGTTAGAAAAAGCGATTTCTCCTGTTCCCAATACTAAAGTATTGGGTTTGCGTCCTGGATTGCACTATTACTACAAAGTCAATGTGGATAGCGCTGGATGGTTCAGAAAATTCATGAATAAAAAAATAGGTGAGGCGCCTGTGTATTTATCTGATGTTGAGGAAGAATCTACAAGAGACCTGATCAGAAACCGGTTGGAAAATCGTGGTTTCTTCTTCAGCAACATTTCTTCTACTGTGGAACGAAATGAGGATGCCAAAGAAGCCACTGTAGGTTATCAGGTCAATTTGCCACAACCGTATACGCTCGAGACCTATCAGGTGGATCGAGACTCGATTCCGTTTTATGATGTGCTGGAAGAACAGGTGCAAAGTTCACCCATTCAAAAAGGATCGAGATTTGATTTATCTGCCATGAAATTAGAGCGTGAGCGTATCGATCAAAATTTTAAAGAGAAAGGATATTACAACTTCAATTCTGGTTTTCTCATCTTTCAAGCCGACACCAACAGGTACGACAATCGCAAGTTTGATCTATTTCTAAAGCTTAAGAAAGACGTGCCCAGCAAAGCGGTAAAACCCTATAGAATTAAGGAGATTAATGTCTACCCACATAACATCGTAGGAGCGGACAGCGTCGCACAGGACACTACTAGATTTGATAACAAGAACTACATTCAAGATGTAGAGTTTTTCAGGGTAGATCGACTGGATCCCTTTATCACACTTAGAGAAGGAGATTTGTATAGTCCAGAAAAGTCAAAAGCCACCAGCCGTAGACTAGGTTCCATAGGTGCGTATAAATTTGTAAATATTGAATATACTGAGGTCGATAGCATTTTAAATGACTCGGTTAATTATTTGGAAGCCAATATTTATCTATCACCACTCAACAAGAGAGCTATAAGAGCAGAGCTTCAAGGAGTGACAAAATCCAATGATTTTGCTGGTCCCAGTTTGGGTCTCACATTTTCCAATCGCAATCTATTTAAAGGTGGCGAGGTGTTGAATTTATCTGCAAAGGCAGCCTACGAAGTTCAAATAGCCAGCAACAGTCAAGCTGGTCTTACCAGTACAGAATTTGCGCTGGGCGCAGATCTGATTTTCCCTAGAGTGATTGCGCCCATATCATTTGACAGCGATGTTTTTGAGTATTCCATTCCTAAAACCATCATTAGTGCAGAGGCAAACCTTCTTAATCGTAGCAAGCTTTATGGGCTTTTGACCTTTTCGGGAAGTTTTGGATACATCTGGCAGGCAAATAAGTACGTGACGCATGAATTCGATCCCATTGCGATCAATTATGTCAACCTCTTATACCAAAGTGAAGAATTTGATGCCATTCTCAATGATAACGCTTTTTTAAGAACCAGTTTTGACCAGCAGTTCATCTCTGGATTGAATTATAGTTTTACTTATAACGGTATGCTGCGCAGCAATCGCAAGAGCCTTTTCTTTGTCAACAGTAACGTCGACATTGCTGGGAACTCTATTAGTTTGCTGGCTCAAGAAGGAGATCCAGATCCAGACGGCGAGGTGCGCGATGAATTCTTGGGACTGGAATATGCACAATATGCAAAAGTGGATGTAGACTTTAGATATCACTTTATCACGGGCAAGGAACAACGCATCGCCACCAGACTTTTTGCTGGAATAGGTCTTCCTTATGGCAATAGCGATGTGATGCCCTTTAGCAAGCAATATTTTTCGGGTGGTGCCTATAGCGTGCGGGCATTTAGAACCAGATCCTTAGGTCCAGGAACCTACGCACCACCAGCAACCGATAATCGATCCTTTTTTGACCAGTCTGGAAACTTGAGGCTAGAGGCAAATGTGGAATATCGCTTCCCTATTTTCGGGTACGTAAAAGGCGCCTTTTTTGCAGACGCTGGTAACGTATGGAACACCACAAACAATGGTTTGCCAGGCGGGAAATTCAGCGGGAATTTTTACAATGAGTTGGGTATAGGTGCTGGTGCTGGCCTGCGCGTGGACGTTCAGGGATTTGTGATACGTTTTGACCTGGCCGCACCGCTTCACGATCCATCCTTGCCAGATGGCGATCGCTGGGTAAATGACTTTGCAAACCCAGTATTCAACTTTGCGATAGGCTATCCTTTTTAATGATGGATAGAGGTGTATGATGAGTTCGCTTTCGCGAAAGCGAAATTTCCTATCTTTCCTCACTCAAAAAGATCAACCATGGCAGATTTTAACTCACCTACATCCAACGCAGATTACCAAAAGCCAAGATACCAACGTCCCGAGGATGGCACTGTTGCCGCCAAAGGAATGATGGACTATGTCAAGATTTGTTTTAAGAAATATGCAGATTTTAACGGGCGTGCCCGCAGGTCTGAGTATTGGTATTTCTATCTATTTAATGTTCTAGTGTTTTTTGCTCTTTACATTCCAGTGATTGCTCTGCTTGTTGCAGAAAGTGAGCTGGTCATCCTACCGGGAATATTATTGACAATTTATGGAATAGGGATCATTATCCCAAGTCTCGCTGCCGTCGTGCGTCGTCTGCACGATACGGGTCGTAGTGGCTGGTATTACCTTTTAGGTTTGATACCACTCGTGGGCGGTATCATCATTTTGATTTTCACCATTGAGGACAGCAAACCAGGCACCAATGAATGGGGTCCTAACCCTAAAACCGTTGGCAATGACAATTTTGAAAACGATGCCTTTGCATAAACAATGATAAATATTAGGTAATTTCTTACAGGCCCATTGGTATAAGGTTATATTTGAAAAATATCTTTTCATGAATTGGAGAATTACTTTTCAAATTATAGGCTTAATTGCCGCGTTACTTTCATTAGTTCCATTGTTTGCTGCAGATTTCTGGTGGATTAGAATCTTTGATTTCCCGCACTTACAATTGACGGCTTTTACCTTAATAGCGATCTTGCTTTATTTCTTTACATTCAAACCGCGATGGATTAAAGACTACGTGTACATTGGGATTTTATTGGGTTGTTTTGCTTTTCAAATGACTAAAATCTACAAGTTTACACCCTTGAGCAGTGATGAGGTTCTGGAGAGTACTGAAGGAATTTCTGCAGATAAAGAGATCACTTTATTTACCGCTAATGTTCTTCAATCAAACAAGACTAGTGAAAACCTGTTTAAGGATATTCAAGATCAAAACCCAGATGTCATTCTTTTTACAGAAACCAATGAGCGGTGGTCAAATACCATAAAGAGCAAAATAGGCCAGGATTACAGTTTTAAGGTAGAGCAGCCACAGGATAATACCTATGGTATGTTGTTGTATTCAAAACTACCCATACGCAATTCCTCCATCAATTTTATGGTGGATAATGGTATACCTTCCATTGATGCACAAATACAGCTCAAAGATGGCAATTGGTTCCAGTTACTAGCTATACATCCAACTCCACCTATGCCGCAACACAATCCCAAGAGTACCGATCGTGATACTGAATTGATGAAGACGGCTATAAAAAGTTATAATTCAGATCTTCCCGTGGTGGTTTTAGGAGACTTTAATGATGTTGCCTGGTCAGACCCAACTGAGTTGACTAAGAAGATAGGTAAGCTACTGGATTATCGTCTAGGGCGTGGATTTTACAACACCTTTCACGCACAGTATCCAATCATTATGCGCTGGAATCTAGATCATATATTGACATCATCAGAATTTAGATTTAAGAGTGCAGGTACAGGATCAGATTACGGCAGTGATCATTTCCCGGTATTTGTGACTTTGACCCACGAGCCAGAGTTAGCTAAGGAACAAGAAGCATCAGAACCTACTGATCGTGAATGGAAACGTGCCAAGGATCAAATGAGTGAGAAAGGCATTGAAAGTTTTACAGAATTGCCACCAGCATTTGAGAGTCTATTAGATAAATAGGCACACCTTTCCTAAGTTAATAAAATAGTAATTATTACTCCTTTAACGAGACAAAGCAGGCTATTGATGCAATTTTGTAACGCAAAAAAAGGCGCATCATGAATAAACTTATACTCATCCTTGCCATTGTAGCTACTTTGAGCGGTATCATAGGTTTTACCGTTGACTTTACAGCTACTTCTTTCTTAAGAATCTTGTTTCTGGTAACCGCTGATATCGCCGTGATACTTCTATTGGGCAAATTCTTATTTCAATCAGAAAAAGGAAAACGCATTCGTCAACGTATCAGAGTACGATAACGAACTTAGGTATTCTAAGCGATGGACTTGATCCATTGATAAGAGATCATTATGGCAGTAATACCTAACAGCGTACTTGCCAAAAAATATAGGGCCGCCTGCAGATAAGCCATTTGTTTCAATAGGAAATACAACTCTGCAGAAAAGGTGCTAAATGTGGTTAGACCACCACAAAAACCAACAGCCAGCAGTAGGAATGCAGATTCTGACAGCTGGCTTTTATCATTTAGAGCAAGCACGCTTCCCAAAATCAAACATCCTAACACATTTACCGTAAGTGTTGGAATCCATTTGATACTGTCAGAATTTAACCAGATGGAAAAGGCAAACCGCAGACAACTGCCTAAACCGCCACCTATAAAGACAAACAATAAACTTTTAAGCATTAGAGTACTGGTAAATAGATCTCCGTAAGATACTCTGCTGGATTTACCACCTTGTAGGAGTCTGTTTTGTAGAATTCAAATGGTGGCTGTTCAGATCTTTCAAGGCCGTTGACGGTAATAAAACCTTCGCCTACTTGCCATGCTTCTGGTAGATATTTGTAGGCACCTTTAAGAGTGACCTTTACGGCGCGTCCTGGCTCCTGAAAACCACATAATATGGTAGAATTCACTGCAGTGATGACGCGATCCTTTACAGGTATTCCTGCAGAGAAGATGACATTTTCTCTGGTTTCATCAAACTTCTCATAGATCACCATAGGTGCACCATAACTATCTATGTTATTGGCTTGCATATAACTTCTGATCTTTTGTAGGATCTGTGATTGCAGTTTGGAAAAATTATCCAACCTACTACTCGTGGACATATATAAATAATAACCGCCACCATAATCGATCAATCCGTCTGGACTGATGGTGTACTCATCCATTTCCTTCTGGAGATAGGTATTTAGATTGGCCAGGCTCTCATCGTACATGTCACCTAATTCCTGCTCCATATCAGTTCCCGTGATTTTAGTATATACCTTTTCTACGAGTGATTGATCGCCTTGGGCACGCATCGTCACTTTTGAACCGTTCTCAACTTCTACGATTTGGTAATCAATAGTAGCTTTTGAAGTGCCTAAACTATGCTCATAGACCATCTCCATTTCCATGGATTTATTGGGATCAAGTCTGGTAATCGTCACGGTTCCAGTACCGTTCTCGTCTGTAAAAGAGTAGGAGCCATCCACACCGGCAGTCTGATCACTATAGGTTACGTTGATATCTTCTTGATCCTGATAAGCATCCCAGTTTTCCCATTTTTTGAAATCAGATAGCTGTTCGTACACCAGGCTTTTAGGGGCTTCAATAATGGCAGTTCTACTCACATCATAACGACCATCTTGTAATGAGAAATATACAGCGCCTGCGATGATGACTACAAGCAGTAAAATGAAGATATATTTGAGGGCTTTCATTGCTACAGTTGATTTACAACCAAATATACAATTAAATTCAAGCGAGCTTCAAACAAAAAAAACTACCAGACATGGAGTCTGGTAGTTATAAGGAATTGTCTCCAATTCCTTTCCCCTTTTTCTTATTTACTTTCTTACGAGTAAAAGTAGGACTTGAGGAAAGGCCAGAGAATACCCAATAAAGGGTACTTTTTGTTAAAATGTTTAGAAATAATTCGCTTTCGCGAAAGCGAACTCTCTAACAGCCTATTTATAATGATTGTGCTTTTGCAATGCATATCGCATCAATTCACCTTTGCCTTGCAAGCCCAGTTTCTGGATCATGTTCTTGCGGTGCTTGTGGACCGTTCCCACGGCGCAGTGACGTATTTCGGCAATTTGTGAGGATTGATGGCCTGCGGCAATCAGTTTTAAAATCTCGCGCTCTGTGCTTGATAGTAAATCCTCCGCATGGCTGCTGGATGTATAGGTGGACGGCATGATGGTAATCGCGCTATCCATATAGGTGTTTCCCTGCATCACACTCATGATGGCTTCCCTGACGACTGATAGAGGTCTGATTTTGAGAATATAACCATCTGCGCCGGCGTTGATCATGTCCCTTACGGCTTGATCATCATCAAACATGGTAAAGGCAATCACCTTGATACTGGAATTGATCTCTTTGACTTTTGTGCATACCTCGACGCCATTCATTCTGGGCATGCTTATGTCTGTCAAGATCACGTGAGCCTTTTTATGCTCCATAAGCTTTATAAGCTCAACGCCATCTTGAGCCGTGGCGACCACTTCAATATCTGGATCGTTTGCAAACAAAAGTTTCAATCCATCAATGAGTGATTCATGATCCTCTACGATGATGAGCTGTATCATATGATGGGAATTTCAATAGTTATGGTGGTTCCATGACCAGCACTGGAATCAATATCCATCGTACCATCCATTTCTTCTACTCTTTTTTCAATACTGTACAATCCCATTCCATCTGCTTTTTGATTGATCTTGGCTTCAAAGCCTTTTCCATTATCTTCTACCATGAGGTTAATACTTTTTTTGGAACCTATGATGTTCACGGTTGCCACACTGGCGCCGGCATGTTTTACCACGTTGCTGAGCAGCTCCTGGATCATTCTAAATATATTGAGCTCCAGCGAGTTCTCAATAGTACGGTCCATATCATGACTGTAAACGCTTACTTTTATTTTACCGGTATCCGTAAGGTTTTGCGCCAGTTTTTGAACGGTTGGGATTAGACCTTTACTGGCGAGCACACCGTTATGCCGGCTGTGTGACATGCTGCGAATGGTGGCATAGGTTTCTTCCAATAACTTATCGGTCCTGGTATAAATCTCTTTTGAGGTGTCTTCTTTAAAATGATTTTTTAGGTTTTCAAAGTAGAGCCTGATGGTCGTCAAAGAACTGCCCAAATCATCATGCAGCTCGCTTGCCAATTTTTTGCGCTCTTTTTCCTGACCAGCGATCATGGCGTCGATGGTAGCCAATTCTTGGTTTTTCATCAAGTTGTCGGCACGCTGGCGCTCGATTTCAATTTCCTGTAGGGCAATACGGCGTTTTTTACGCTGGTTGTTATAGACAAAACCACCTATAAGTAATAGTGCAAATGCACTTCCTGCGGTAGCGATGATCCATACTTTTTGCCGCTCGTTTGCAGCATTTAGTTCTGCATTTTCAAGTTTGCGTTCCTGGACTTGGTATTTTGTTTCTAGTTCTTGTAATGCATTAAAACGATTGCTTTCATTTTTTTCATTGGAGTAGGCGATGACTTTTTGATAGATCTCGCTACTCTTTTCAAAGTCTCCCATCTTAGTAAAGGCCGTCCCTAGATTCATAAGAATCTTTGACTTGTAGGGTTTTAAATCTTGTGATTCAGAAAGTTCCAGCGCTTTACGTAGGGATTCTATAGCCTCATCATAACGTTTAAGTTGAATATAGGTATAACCTAGATTCGAATAATACACAATGGTCGTTGGAATATAATTTTTATTCTCAACAAAAGATTTTGACTTCTCATAGTAGAATAAAGCAGAATCATATCGTTGTCCAAACTCATGTGTTGCAGCTATATTGAATATCGTATTGCCTGCTATTCTGTAGAGGTTTGCTTTAGCAGCAATCACTCTTGAATAATGTAATAATTTTAGTTTTTTTTCATAGGCCAAAGGATCATCTTGAGCTATTTGCATATAACGATAGGAGTTACACCCTATCAATTGATCTGGATCTTGCGTTTTTTGAGCGATCAGGCAATTTTCATCCATCAATTCATTTGCCGTACTCTCTACTTGTACCAGCGAATATTGAGAATAGATCAGCTCATCGTTAATTTCAAATAACAAGGCTAAGTCTTTTTTACCGACCAATTTTTTAGCCTTTAGAAGAGTTTTGTAGGTCTCTTGCATTTCGCCTTCAATATTGATATGCGAAACGGCATGGACAAAAAAGAATCGACTTTTTTCCAATCTAGTGAAATTGGTGGTATCGACCTTCAATAAAATTTCCCTTGCTTTTTTATATGCGCCTATGTCATGTTTCTCTTGGATGGCATCCAGTAGATTCGATTGACTAGAAACTTGCAGAGAAAAAAGCAATAAAAAAACACTGTAAAGTATTCCTTTAACCATTAAGGTTTATCTCTTATGATGACTCTACCATTAATAATAGGTTCTTCAAGCCCATCTTTTTCATTTAGATCTATCGTTGTTGGATATTCGTGATCCTTCACTAATTTTTTACTTAGATTAAATTTCTTGAGAGGTTTGGCACCTTTAACTAATTTGATATGGAATTTGCCATCTTTAGTGAAATTGGCTTCTCCTACTTGTTTATCTCCATTAAGCTGACAAAACACAACTTCACTAAGTGAAAATTTATCACTCCATTCAAAAAATGCCCAAAGCTGTAAACCAGCAGTATCGCAAAGGCAAACGGGTTTAAAACATGTATCTTGAGAAACAATAACTAAGGATTGAAAGGGGTTTGATTCAGACATTATGGGTGGTTTTTACGGTTGGGTTCAAATATGCCTTGAAATTAGGCAAAAAAAAATACCCATTATTGGGTATTTTTTTTGAATTGCTGTTCTGTCTACCTCATGATTCCCGATGGGAACGACACGACACTTTCAACGCCATCTGCACCTACAGCAGCTACTCCAAAAAAGGAATTGTCGATCACGATTTCTTCCAGCTCAAAAGAGGTCATATTACCTACATATCGTGAGTTATCCCAAGTTGGACTCGTGGTATCACGCCAGTACACCTTGTATCCTACGGCGCCATCTACCGCGTCCCATTGTAGCTTTGCATTTGCCTCTACGATTCCGCCTATTTTTAAATTCATAGGTCGGGTAGGAGCCCAAGCTAATTGTGCCAAATTAATGGCATTGACAGCTGTCAATTTTCTCGCATATGGGAAGTTCACGTGTTCTACTACGTCACCATAAGCGATGCCATCTTCTACACGTATGTCTTGATGTTGCTGAGTATAGTTTTCATGCGCTTCCATGATGCGAACTCCTGCAAATCCCAGATCGTTAAATGGTCTGTGATGTCCACCGCGGCCAAAACGATCCAAGCGATATACCATCATAGGATGCATCTCTGGCATATACGTATTTACTGATTTATAAATGTATCTGGCCAGTTGTCTTGAGATCCCATCGACCTCGCCACCATAGAAACGGCGACCGTTGCGCTCGCGCTCGGTTTCAGTTGGGTCTGTAGGTTCAGAGAAGATTCTAAATTCACGATTGTCAATCACGCCATCGACACCTTCAATATTTCCTATCATATCGTTATTCAAGAAACCTATCACGTTCCATTCATTTTTCTGGGCATACTCTGCAAAACTTTTCCCGCCAAACAATCCTTGTTCCTCACCACTCAATCCTACATAAACGATGGAGTTTCTAAACTTACGCTTGCTTAGCACTCGCGCAGCCTCAATCGTTCCTGCCATACCGCTAGCATTATCATTGGCTCCAGGAGCGTCCTTAGTATAATCAGAACCATCGCTGTTGCGGGAATCAATATCACCGCTCATCATCACAAAATCATTGGGATTTGTGGAGCCTCGCTGGATGGCAATCACATTGACCACATAAGTATCCATGGGAATACGGTTGCTCATTTCTTTAGTTACAAGGTCCTTCTGGTAGAAGACTTCCAGACAACCGCCACATTCACTGCTTATTTTATCAAATTCTGCTTTGATCCATCGTCTGGCGGCGCCTATACCGCGCGTGTCGCTTATGGTGTCAGAAAACGTGTTGCGAGTACCAAATCCTGCTAGCGTACGTACGTCGCTCTCGATGCGCTCTGCGCTCACTTCATCAATAATGTTATATAAATCCTGCTGATGTTCTGATGGTACCTGGGCAAAAGCTATGCTGGTTGCAAAAAGAAATAATAAGGTAATTAAACGCATGTGTTTTTGTTTTAAAGATAATGGTTGTTACGCTTTCGCGAAAGCGAACTCACGAACAATCCTCGTTTCATATTAGGTATTAATCTTCAAGTTCATCTGTTTCCAACTGGGCTTCAAACGAGCTCGCGATGATGTCTTCATTATTGATCCAATAATCTGAAGTGATCAATTCGTACTTCTGGTCAGAAAGTTTTTTGAAATACCACACGATATCGTCAGCCTCATCAAAAGCGGTCTCACCACTAATCTGGTCTTTGAAAAGCCGCTGAAGGATCGCGTGACTGTTGATTCCAGGACTCAATAATCGCAGCGCCGCAGCCTTATCGATTTCATAATCCACCGGTGCGTCTGGTATGGCGCTAAACTGGATTACACTGGCTTTGGCGTGCGGGAACTTACCATTATAGGCCTTGTACAGAAATTCGTTAACGTCAAACAACCTGCTGTGCAAGGAGATGTCAGAGTGCTTTTCGGCGACGTTTTCCTTGAGCATGTCGTTCGAGATCTGTTCATACTGGCCGTCATTTAATTCCTCCTGAAACTTATATCTCAAAACGATTGCTGCCGCTTCTTGAGGTTCATATTCAGATATTGCCAGGTATAACAACTCCTTCAGGTCCTGATCTGTGGCGTCGCCAGTGTCACCAAATTCAAATAGCTCCAACAAATTCACATAATCATCGTGGTTCCATTTATTTTCTATCTCATCAATGCTGGAAACGTCATTTATAGTGACTTGATACTTCATAGGCTTCATTTTTTAAATAAGGTAAAGTTAACAAGCGAGTAATTTCAGCCTACCAAAACCAGCTTAAAACATTCTGTTTTTTTTTTGATAATTCTACTCAGTCGCTTAGATTGTGAGGATCCAGCTTCAAGATGCTATGACAGCTCAAGCTCATTAAAGATCATGAAGAATTTAATAGTGATGAGGTGAATAAAAAAAGCCATCAATAATGATGGCTTTAAAGATATTATTGAACAGAGAATTACTCTTCGTTTTTGCGAATCTCCACGTGATGAGGATAAGGTATCTCGACACCTATCGCATCCAGCGTTGGTTTAAAGTTTTTCTGTAGATAGAAATACACCGGCCAGTGGTCTGCGGTTAAGGTGTATGGTCTTACTAAAATATTGATGCTGCTATCAGCATTAGTAACTACTTCTACAATAGGAGCTGGATCTTCCAGCGTCAATGGATGGTCTGTAGCTAGTTTTCTAAGCGCTTCAATAGTTTTGGGTATGTCAGCATCATAGCTTACACCTATTTCAGTTTCCACTCTCAGGATTCCCGAAGTATCAAAGTTGATAATGTTACCGTTGAGTAATGGACCATTAGGGATGATCGCCGTTTTACGGTTAAACATCAACACCTTAGTTTGTAAAATGTCAATTTCTTGAATCGTACCAGTGATGCCTTGTGCCTCTACCGTGTCACCTACCTTGAAAGGCTTGAAAAGCAATAGCAACACGCCACCGGCAAAATTGGAAAGCGATCCCTGCAGGGCAAGACCTATTGCAAGACCCATCGCGGCAAGAGCGGCAGCAAAACCACTAGTTTCTATACCTAGAGTTCCTACAATAGCAACAATCAATAAGATCCAAAGAACCCAGCGAATGATGTTCAAGAGAAACTTTTGAAGCGTGATTTCATACTCACGCTTTGCCATGATTTTACTCGTTACTTTGATGGCTCTACTAATGAGCCATGCGCCTATGATGTATAATGCAATAGCCTTCAACACGGGAATACCATATTCCAGCACTATAGCAATAACATTCTCTATTTTAAAATCTTCCATGTAAACTTTTAATTTTTGCAAATGTATTGCGTTGAGGATCAAATCTCCTTAGGAATTTGTTAAGGGTAGATGAGTAATAGGTTGAATTTCGCTTTCGCGAAAGCGTGATGACCACAACCATTTTACTATTTGATGGAGACTATACTAAACTTAAACCCTATTTTTAAATCAGAACAAAATATAATTCAAATGATGCGATCGATGATATTCAGAATCTTAGCAGTATTCATAATTACTTCTAGTGCAGTTTATGCTCAAAAAGCAGACAAGCAAACCGCCATTACAGCCGTCGCATACCTTTATTCTTTTAAGATAAATGAATCTGATGTTCAGCCTAAGCAGGAAAATATGAACTTGATCGTGGATGGTAGTGAAACAAGTTTTCAATCCTACAATTTGCGTAAGATGGATACGATCAAAGCCACAACTACCTATACGGATGTAAATGATCCAAAGAGGATAGAAAACAACCGCAAGTATAAATCGTTCAACAAGTACAATATTTATACAAATGGTATGGAAGTGACCTTCAATTCTAAATTGGGAATGGATGTATACGTTTATGAAGAAACTCTGAATCTGGATTGGCAGTTGGGAAGTGATACCAAGGAAATTATGGGTTACACCTGTAAGAATGCCCGTGTGTCTTATGGCGGTAGGCAATGGGAAGTCTGGTATGCACCAGATTTGCCTTTCAATGCAGGACCTTATAAATTTAAAGGTTTACCAGGATTGATTTTAAAAGCTACAGAAGATACCGGCAATTTTGATTTTGAAGCCGCCGCCATGAGAAGTAAAAAGAAAGTCCCATTACAGTACGCTTTTCATTCTAAGTCAAAAAATGAATTAATTAAGACAACGCGAGAAGAGTTTAACAAGATTCAGGCTTCTTATGAAGGTCTTAGTTTCAATGAAAAAATGAATTTTGGCAGAACAGATGGTTCTAGAATCGTCGTTACCCAAATGTGGGACAAAGATGGTAATGAAGAGGATTTGAGAGAATTAGATCAAGCACCTGAAAAAAGGCGACTCTTTATTGAGGTCGATCACCAATAAATCAATACTAAATTTCTCTATGGATCGAATTTTAATCTGTTCTAAAAAAATCTTGGCCTTATGTACCAGTCGTTTTTATCTACAATATTTTTACTTTTTGCTGTAGCTATCAGTATTGCTCAGAAAAACAATACATCAGAAATTCTTCAAGTGACTTATGACCACAGTTACAAGTTATTAGAATCTGATACCCTACATAAGCATGAAACAATGCGTTTGCTTATTCAAGGTATGCGCACCAGCTTTATGGAAAATTTTCAATACAAGTCTGACTCCATTATCAAAAAGAATAGCACTCACTTACCCACGACAGAAGAAGAAGCGGACATTCTCCTACAAGCCAACCAAAAAACGGATAATCTTTATCGCATTCATGCCGACCCAGAGAAACTAGGCTATTACAGTCCATTAGGTATTCACACCGTCTACCGTTATGAAGAAATTCCATCGATGGAATGGCAATTGACAGGAGCATCAAGGAATATCTTGGGATATTCTTGTAAAAGTGCAACAGTATCATATGGTGGTAGAGCCTGGACCGCTTGGTACGCGCCAGAATTACCCTATAATGCTGGACCCTACAAATTTAAAGGGTTGCCAGGACTTATACTTTCCATACACGATGCGACTAATGATTTTTCCTTTGCGATCGTTGGATTGAAAAAAATACAGTCAACGGAATTTCTCAACGTATCTCCCGCGACAAAATTTGAAAAGGCCGAAAAAGTCACACAGAAAGAATTTAACAAACTCAAGCGCGCATTTGATCAGTTGTCTATCGTTGAGAAATTAAACTATGGTAGTACTAGTACGATTAGCATTATTAACTCCAGCGGTGAAGATCTTACCAAGCAAAGAAAGTTTAATAAACGATTAGAAGGGAAGCGGGTTTATATGGAACAGTAAAATAACCGTTATCAGATCTATCAATTCATAATTTATAGTTTGAATAAAGTTAGGTTGTGTCGTTTTTTTTGGAGGTTTATCAGATATTAATCATAAAACCTATTAGTTATGAAAAAAGTATTATTAACGTTAGCAGTCATTTTAAGTCTCTCGTTTACGAATGAAAAAATTATTGACGAAATTACATACCCAGAAGAGTGTGCCGAAAATAGTGTAAGGATTTTAACAGATTGTTCTTACGACTGTTGGACATTCGGCGATCGGATCTCTGATACTTTTATAATTAATACGCGCAGGCCAACATTTCAAGAACGTTTGGATATAATAGCCCAAGAGAATGAACGTTGTGCCCAAGAAGGTCAATTGACATTAACACCTTAAATCTTATGCTAAGATTATTTTCCTTAATTTTAATTTTCAATTATTCATTACTCTTTTCGCAAGTAGAGCAAGAGGTTACATCTATTGCATATTTGCATTCATATAAACTTACAGATGCTAGTGAAAGTTATCGACAAGTAAACATGAATTTACAGATATTCGGTAATGAATCTAGTTTCCAGAGTTATAATCAACGTGTCCTAGATACTCTTATACGAGATAAACAAGCAGTTGATGCAGATATTTCTAGACTCACCACGGATTTAAAGTATCATATATATATCAACGGTAAGAGTGCTGTTTTTACAGATCGTTTTACAAGCGCAGAATATCAGTATGTCGAGAAGTTAGATTATGAATGGGAACTGTTGGATGGTCAGAAAATTATAAAAGGATTTAAATGTTATAAAGCAAGAATTTTTTATGATGGTCGAGAATGGGTGGCATGGTACACTCCTGAGATTCCTTTAAATGCAGGACCTTATAAATTTAAAGGTCTACCAGGTTTAATTATGCGAGTTGCTGATAAGGATGAATTGTTTATTTATGAATATGCCGCATCGAAAATGAGAAATAAAACAGACCTTAAGAAGTTTTTTTATGTTTATGGTTTTGACAATCTTGTTAAAGTTGAAAAAGATTTATACTTAAAAACTCGAAAACTATATAAGAATCTAAGTTCTGATGAGCAGCTTAATTTCAATAGAAAAGGAGGCAAACTCATAAGGATTGGTGAAGAAAATCGTATGCGTAGAAAGTTCATTGAAAAACCAAATCACATATTCCCAGAAATAGATAAAGTTAAATAAATATGTTTTTCCGTTAACCCACAAAAGAGTCAATGAAACCCATTGACTCTTTTTATATTGTAATATCAAACAGTTCCAAACGCCATTGCTTCACAAAACCAAAATTTTAAAAAACCTAATACTAATTCTCACGGTCTTTGGAACAATAGTAACTAATGCTCAGCAAATAGAAATTAAAGGAGTTCTTCAAGATTCTCTCCAGCAACCTGTAGCCTTTGCCACCATCATCGCCTCTAGTGACATTGACGAAAACAACGTGCTGGGCTACACAACTAGCGCAGATAATGGTGTATTCTTACTTAAAATAAAACAGGCAAGTCCATTGGATTCTTTATGGATCACGATACGGCACCTAGAACACGCAAGAAGGCAATTGCATCTTAAAGCTGTTTCTCAAAACATCACGGTGATTCTTGAAAAACAAGAAAACCAACTCAAAGAGGTTCAACTAAAGGCAAAACGAACTATTGAGGTTAAAGGCGATACTATAACCTATAATGTAGAAGGCCTTAAAAAAGAAAAGGATTATACGATTGAAGAAGTGATCGCACGCATTCCTGGTGTAGAAATTTCTGATAGTGGACAGATCAAGTATAAAGATAAGGCCATAAGCCATTTGTATCTTAATGGCGTTGACTTGTTGGAAGGTCGCTATAACATTGCTACACGCGGCATTCCAGCAGATGCAGTAGAGGATATCGACATTATGAAAAAACATAATCACGCACGTATAGATAAAGGGCGATCGGAAAGTGACGATGTAGCCTTCAATCTAAAAATCAAGAAAGATCGCAGTCTGGTTTTTGGCAGTACCAAGGCAGATGCTGGTGTACCGTTTCTAACGGGTCTTGCAGAAGGTTCGCCCATATATATTGAAGACAACTTTCAGGATATTGCAAGCGTTAAAATCAACAATATAGGTAAATCCCTTGCAAGTAATGGAACTAACCTAACCCAGGGAAATGCAGATCTATCGACATTAGAGCTGCCAGATGTTGATATTCTCACTGAACCTAATACGAACGGTACGTCAATATCAGATTCCTACTGGCTGGATAATGAATCATTTTCCATAACAAACGATGCTTTAATCAAAAGCAGTGACCAAGTGATCTTTAAAGCAGGTACAACCTATAATAAGGCTGATAATCAGATTGATCGCTTTTCAAATGCTACCTATTTCTTTGATAACGACAGCACGCAAGTCAACCGCCAGACCAGAAATAAGTTGCAGGAAGAACTATTTTATTTAGGGTTGGTACAAGAAATCAATAAAGATCGATTGTACCTCAATAACAAGATAAAACTAAGCACAGAACGTACAGATGGATTATCCAGTAATATCCAGAATGGAGAAACAATTGATTATTCCTATGATCGTAGTACTACCAGACTTTCTGACTTGCTGGAGTTTAAAACAACGATAGGTGAGCAGGTCTTGAACAATGGCTTCCTTATTGAATTTTCAGAATCTAAAGAAACAAGTTTTACCACACCTGCAGTTTTTACCGATCAGATTCCCAGTGTCATAAATCCAGACGTAACCACTCAAAATATTAAGACAAAACGTTTTAATATAGGTGGATATTCTGGATTTACATTTCTTATAGGCAAAACAAAATGGGAAGCAAAGCAACGCCTTCAATGGAGCTCAGAGAATTTACAGAGTGACTTATTTCAACAGTCTACAACTAACGACCGTTCTCAATCCAGTTTTCCCTTTGCAAGTGATTTTGAACTGAATCAACTAGAGTCGTCAACTTCATTGAAGAGCAGCTATCAAATCGGTAAGTTTAAATTAAGAGTGACACCACAGATTTCTTACCTGTATCTTGACAAAGAAGAACTCCTGCAAACAGATCTCAACCAAAAAGAAGATTATCTGTTTTTTGAACCCAGCGCAAGCCTGTCCTATAAATTGAGTTATAAATGGAATTTTTCGCTTTCTGGATCATGCAATTTGAGCACTTCTAGGTTTTCTCAATTATACAATGGTATTGCGTTACGCGATTTCACCTCTCTAGGTAGGAATCCAGACGCCATTAATGTTACAAGAGCTACCAGCGCCATATTCTTTATCAACTATGACGACATCCTGTCTGGCTTTTTCTTTAATAACAGCACGAGATTCAACGATAATACCTCAGACTTTACCTTTAGTAGCAATATTGATGAAAATGGTCTTATACAAACTATTGCTATTGAACGTGAGAATAATTCCACATCGTTTTCCAATTCAAGTAATTTTACTAAAAGATTTTTTAAAATCCTGCGTACGGACTTGCGATATTCCTTTAGTTATTTTGAAGGAGAACAGTTCTTTAACGGCAATGCCCAGGAATTTAAGAATACGAACCATTCGATTAATCTGGAGTTAGGGTTAGATAACAATACTTGGTACGGCATCACTTACAATGGTGGTTTTAATTATGGAATTTCAAAAGTGACAAACCTTAGAAATACAAATTTGTTTTTAAAGCATAAACTGGAGCTCGATTTCTACACTAGTTCAAAATCTCGACTCAATGTAGGACTTGAATCGGTAAGCTCCACAACATCTACAAATGATGTTACGAACAACAATACTTTGACCAATATTTCCTACTACTACAAGCCGAACAAAAAACTATTTCTAAGAGTCTCAATGAACAATATTTTTAACGAGGATTTTTTCACCACAGTTCAAAATAGCTCCAACTTCATCAGTCAATCTCAGTTTTCTCTGCGACCACGACAGTTTACTATAGGGCTTAATTACTCTTTGTAGAATTTGAAATGTTCCGCTTTCGCAAAAGCGAAATAATCTAACAACATTTTTACAAAAACCCTCTTCTCAATTGCCGCTCGAAACTGGAGTTATGAAATTATTTGAATAATGACAGCCGCCTCGAGCGATAGTCGAGAAGGAGCGATTTATAATTGTCGTTGTTCTAGTAAAACCATATCTCGACTGTCGCTCGATACTGGTTTACAGGATTCCCATTCAACATAAATAGTTAACCACTTGGTATAGTTGAGATTCTACTTTCAAAATTTAAAAAAAGACGACTATAAAAAAATGCCTTGAATTTCTTCAAGGCATTTTTTCAATCTACGTTTTAGTTTCCTAGAAAGGGTACTTATTTTCTTCTGTGACTTTGTCTGCGATCGTGTTTCTCAACTCGATCACGTTAGGCAAGTTAGCGTACTTAGTAAAACGTTTCAAGCCCATCAACATCATGCGTTGTTCATCACCTTCAGCAAAGCTTGCGATTCCTTCTTCAGCTTTTGCCTGGATGATCTTGGAAGCTTTGTACAAGTATAGCTTGGACATCGCGATCTGCTCTTTTTGAGAATCTTCACCATAACGGTTTGCATTTTTCTCTGTTCTTAGGATCGCACTTTCTGCCATATAGATCTCGATCAATATATCAGATGCTGCCAGCAGCAGTTGTTGATGCTTCTCTAACTCGGTTCCTAATTTTTGAACAGCGCTACCAGCTACCATCAAGAATACTTTCTTGAGTTTGGCCAGCATTTCCTTCTCTTCTGCAAATAGCTGTGAATAATCTGGCGTGTCAAAAGATGGAATAGAAGTCAATTCCTGACCTACTGCCATTGCTGGCTCAAGCAAGTTAACGTGACCTTTCATCGCTTTCTTTACTAACATTCCAACAGCTAGCATGCGGTTGATTTCATTAGTTCCTTCATAGATTCTTGAGATACGTGCATCTCTCCAGGCAGCCTCCATAGGAGCATCTGCACTAAAGCCCATACCACCATAGATCTGGATTCCTTCATCGCTACATTCCTGCATATCTTCAGAAACAGCTACTTTAAGAATAGAACATTCAATAGCAAACTCCTCAACACCTTTCAATTCTGACTGTGCGAATGTCTCTCCAGCTTCTTGTCTTGCATGGATTCTGTTTTCAATGTCTTTAGCCGCACGGTAAGAAGCACTTTCACCCACATAAGCGTTGGTGGCCATATCTGCAATCTTCTTGCGTATCGCACCGAACTTAGCAATAGGAGTATTGAACTGCTCACGATCGTTAGCATATTGTGTAGCTAACGAGATCACACGACGTTGTGCATCCAGACATGCTGCTGCTAACTTGATACGACCTACGTTCAAGGCGTTCATGGCGATTTTAAAACCTTCGCCTTGACCTGCAAGCATATTCTCTACCGGTACTAAGGTATCGTTGAAAAACACCTGACGCGTAGAGGATGAGTGGATACCTAGCTTGTGCTCTTCTTCACCCATGGATATTCCATTACTTGGATCGTTTTCTACAATAAATCCTGTGATATTTTTGTCATCGCCCATACGTGCGAAAACCACAAACACATTACAGAATCCAGCATTAGAGATCCACATTTTTTGACCGTTGATCTTGTAGTGCTTTCCGTC